>JAGHSV010000103.1 GCA_018065665.1 Candidatus Sodaliphilus aphodohippi | reverse complement strand
TTACCATACTATCAAATCTCTGTAATTCTTAGAACATAGAGACTTTTGGCAACTATTTGTTTTAGTTTTTGATTATTTTTGGTTACTAAATCTCTGTGTCTCTCAGTGCCTCAGTGGGTGACCGTCCCTTGTTGTTTGTGTGATGCTACCAAGGCACAGATGCGCCGTGCACAGGACCCGATGTGTGGGTAACATGTTTCTTTCTCCGCACTCTCGGCCTGAGAGGCTTCGCTGTGCGTGGACTGCATGGACCCGCGGTAGAAGCCGCGGGCACTGAGTGGTTTTCGCAATCGTTCTTATAGCACCAGCGCTCTTGTTTGCATTTGCGTTTGCGTTAACGTTTTACTGGATTATGGGGCAGTTGTTTGCTTTGAGTTGGGGTTGGTGGGGGGCTTCGTGCCCGTCGGTGTATCGGTTGACGAGGGCGTGGAACTGGGGTGAGTGGTTTGGGTATGTGATGTGTGCCAGTTCGTGGCAGATAATGTATTCGGCCAAGTCACGAGGCAGCAGCATCAGGTTGCGCGATAGCTGTATGACGCTCTTGGAGGTGCAATGGCCCAACTTGCGCATCCCACGTCCCACCTCAAATCGTGCCACAGCCACGCTAAGTCGGTCGGCAACTTCTTGCGCCAACGGCAGCAAGTGGTATTTGGCGGCATGTGCAATCATCTCGCCAATAATTAACGAGACCTGCTTCTTGGCTATCTCGCTGTCCAGATTGATATCGGCAGGCAGGTTTATATAATAGTTGTCGTCATCGTGATTCTGCCCATATAAAATGCTATGAGGCTTAGTGTTTTGCTTTCCAATAACAATGCTGCAACCAATGCATTGGATAGTCTGCCCGATGCTGAAGGTCACCGTGTTGCGTTTCAGAAGGCGAATATCATCACGCATACTTTCAAAAATCTGCAGGATACTGTCGTTAGGCAACATTTCAGGGACTGTCAGCTTGAGGTGGTCGCCGTCCCAGCGTACCTTGACACGGCGGGCATCGCGGCGGGTATAGACTATGACAAGCCCGAACTCCTTGTCGTCAAATCGATATCTCATATTCCCCAGTTTAGCTTCTTGCGCAGGGTGCTGGCGAAGTTGTCGCCTTCGCGCCTGACAAGAAGTACCTTGAACGGTGCCCTGGTGATTATAATGGTGCTGCCCGAGGGGCAGGTGGTTCCCTCACCGTCAACGCTGACCTGATAGAAGTCGGTGCGTGAAGTGGTTTTGACGGTCACTTGGGCGTCATCGCCGACGACCAGCGGGCGCATTGTCAGCGAGTGGGGCGACACCGGAGTCAAGACTATGCACGAGGTTGTGGGCGACATGATGGGGCCTCCGGCACTGAGGTTATAGGCAGTAGAGCCTGTCGGGGTGCTGATAACCAGACCGTCGGCATGATATGTTGTCAGCGGCATTGACCGTAACGATGTCTCCATCTCAATAGTGGATGATGTGTCCTTGCGCAGGATGGCTACCTCGTTCAGGGCATATCGATGTTTGATTGTAGCCTCGTCACTATCCACCTGCAGCATTGTGCGCTCCTCGATGCGGCACTGACCGGCGACAAACTCGTCAAGAACAAGTCCCGCCATGCCGATATGGCATGCCGTCAGATAGCCAAGATGCCCGGTATTAACTCCCAAAATCGGAATCTGGCGGTCAAGCAATCGCATTACTGTCGAGATAAACGTGCCGTCGCCGCCCAGGCTGATGGCGAGGTCGGCAGTAACAGACTGGCGGCAGTCGATGGCAGCCGGCAACGGGAAGTTGGGCAATGAAACGGCCAGATAGTCATAAAAACTCTGTTCGATGCCGCACTCGATGCCACGTCGCCTGATGTCGTCGATGAATGCCTCAATCTGGTTGAGAAATTCCTGTTGCCGGTCGTTCCCGAATAGTATTACTTTCATGTCGTCCTATTTGCAAAAAATCTTGTTTTTTCGTTATTGCAGGGCAAAAATCGCCCTTCAAAAGTGAAAAAAGTTTATAAAACAACTTTTAAGTCCTAAAATGCTTTTATTTCTCACAATTTACGAGTATATTTGCATTGTTTTAGGAGAGTGACCGCATTGCGGGAAAACTCCGATGCAAATTTACAAATAATTTTGATAACTCAACACAAACAAGGTTAGAAAACTAAAAATGACAAACCTAAGTGTAAATGTAAATAAGATTGCGACGCTGCGCAATGCTCGTGGAGGCAATGTTCCCTGCGTAGAAAAAGTGGCTCTCGACTGCGAAAACTTCGGGGCCGACGGCATCACCGTCCATCCCCGACCCGACGAGCGCCACATCCGCCGCAGCGACGTATTCACCCTACGCCCTCTTGTCCGAACCGAGTTCAACATCGAGGGTTATCCCAGCGAACAGTTCATGGAACTGGTGCTGATGGTAAAGCCAACACAGGTAACACTCGTCCCCGACGCGCCCGACGCGCTGACTTCATCGTGCGGATGGGACGTGGCTGCCAACTTTGAGTTTTTGACCCAAATCATCGACAGACTGCAAGAGGCCGGCATACGCACCAGCATCTTTGTCGGCACCGACTGCGAGAACATCCGCATGGCGGCAAAGACAGGCACCGACCGCATTGAACTATACACAGGACCTTATGCTGCAAATTATCCCACCGACCCCGAGAAGGCCATAGCGCCATTTGTCGAGGCAGCCAATGTGGCACACAGCGTGGGGTTGGGCGTCAATGCCGGACACGACCTGAGTCTGGAAAACCTGAAGTACTTCAAGGAAAAGATTCCAAATCTGAAAGAAGTGTCTATCGGACATGCACTGATTGCCGATGCCCTCTATCTTGGGCTTGAAGCCACAGTAAAGGCATACAAGGAATGCGTCAAGTAAAACAAAGAATTAAAACGAATTAATAACGAAAAAAATTATTATCAACATGACATCATTAAGCATGATACTCGCTCAGGTGACCGCCACCGATAGCGTTAACCAAATTATCGACACTGCCGTCCAGGCAGCATCACAAATTGGCGAAACAATCGCAACCACTACCCAGGCTGCCGCTCCGGCTGCTACCGAGGCTGCCACTGAGGGTGCCAAGGCCCTCTCGGTATGGGATCTCACTATGGCAGGCGGATGGCTGATGATTCCGCTGGCACTGCTGGCAGTTGTCAGCATCTTCATCTTCTTTGAGCGACTCTTTGTTATCAAGAGTGCCGCCAAGAGCGATGACGCATTTATGGAACGAATCAAGTCAAATATCCACTCGGGCAACATCGACGGTGCACTGCAGTTGTGCAAGGACACAAACACACCCGCTGCCCGCATGATAGAGAAGGGTGTTACCCGCATCGGCCGCCCGATGAATGACGTGCTCGTTGCTATCGAGAACGTCGGCAACATGGAGATTGCGAAACTCGAGCGCGGCTTCACATGGCTGGCAACTACCGCAGCCGGTGCCCCGATGATTGGTTTCCTCGGAACCGTTACCGGTATGGTACAGGCATTCTTCCAACTGGCAAGCGCCGGTAACAACAGCAACGTCTCGATTCTCGCAGGCGGCATCTATGAGGCACTGGTGACAACCGTTGGCGGTCTCATCGTCGGCATCCTTGCTCTGTTTGCCTACAACTTCTTGAACTCACGCGTAAAGAAGGTGATGAGCAAACTTGAAAGCAAGACTATGGAATTCATGGATTTGTTGAACGAACCCGCTAAATAATCAGGCAATATGGCTCTTAAAAGACAACACGACACACAGGCGATGTTCAGCATGGCATCAATGACCGATGTCATCTTCTTGCTGCTCATCTTCTTCATGGTCACGTCAACATTCGTCTTCCCGTCGGCACTCGAGGTCAACCTGCCGCAGAGCAGTCAGCAGACCTCGCTGAAGCCAAGCACCCGAATCTATGTCGATAAGGACCTGAACATGTTTGCCACCATCGGCGACAGCACCCACATGAGCGAACCTGTTCCTGTGAATCCCGCTGGTCTGGACCAGTTCATGCAGTCGCTGGTTGCACAAAACCCACAGGAGTTTGTTGCTGTGTATGCCGACGAGGATGTACCTTACGGCAAGATAGTTGACATCCTGGACAAGGGGTCGAAGAACGGGTTAAAGGTGGTACTTGCCACCAAACCGGCATCAGAGAAGTATGCAGCCCCCGAACCCGCTCCTGTTGCTGACCAACCCCAGGAACCCGTACAAGAGGCTCCCGTTCAATAAATGTTAGATGCGGTGAACACCGCCATTTATTCACGATTTTGTGACACAAAGCAATGAACAACGATAACAAGAATGGATTATGGGCTCTCCTGCTGACGCTACTGCTGACAGGAACGGCAGTCCTCATCCTTGTCTCCTCATACCTCACCTACACGCCAGTGTCCAACGAGAACCTGGCACAACTGAAGCAGGACAGCATCCTCTTTGGCGGCGAGTATGTGATGTTGGGTGATATATCAGATGCCGAGGGCACTGAACCGGCTGCCGAACCTCAGCAAAATGCCGATGAGCAGTCTGACGTGCAGGATGCACCCGAGGGCGACGACATGGACAACGCCGGTGAACCCGTCAAGCAGCCGGCACCTGTGGTTACTGCCACCAAGGAGTCGCCAATGAAGGTGAAAGAGAAGCCCAAGGAGGATAAAAACAAACAAGTAGGCCCTGCCCTAAAGACTACGAAGCAAACCGACAAACCCCAAGTCAAGCAAGGCGTAAACACAGCGACCAACAGCCGCGTTAAGAACGCTTTTGGCACTGGCGGCGCCGGTACGGGCGCACAAGGCTCGCCCAACGGCAACTCCAATCAGGGAGTAACATTAGGGAAACCGGGATTAGGCGGTCTTGTAGGATATAGTCTTGAGAGTTGGGCAAGACCTAACCCCAACAGCAAGTGGTCGGGTAATGTCCAGGTTAGAGTTCGCGTCAACACACGCGGCAAGGTGGTTGAAGCGCATGCAGTGGGCAGTTCCGGTGAAATCTCGGGACATCCCGAGATGCGTCGTGCATGCGAACAGGCTGCACTCAAGAGTTCTTTCTCTGTCCCACTCAACACCACTACCGAGGGCGTGGGTACCATTACTTACAAATGGAAATAATGCAATAGTGACTAAACTGGAAGAAATCAGAGAGATTCTTGCCGGCGACATGTGCCGGCTCAACGATATCATCGCGGCATCGCTGCAGAGCAACAGTGAACTGATGAACACTGTTGTCACCCAGCATCTCGCCGTCAAAGGCAAACAACTGCGCCCGTTGCTCACGCTGCTGAGCGGCCGCCTCTTTGGTGGCGTCAACGACAGCGTTCTGTATGCCGGTGCAGCCATCGAGTTGCTGCACAATGCGTCGCTCATCCATGACGATGTCATCGACCAGGCAAAACTGCGTCGCGGCGTCGCAACCATCAGCAACGTCTATGACAACCATATAGCCGTGCTCACCGGTGACTTTTTCATCACCAGTGCGCTGCGGTGTGCCGTCAAGACCGGTGACCCGCGCATCCTCGACGAACTGGCAAACATGGGCGGGACCCTGTCGCTTGGCGAGATAGACCAGATTTCCAATGCCCAGCGCCGCGATATTGACGAAGAGTCTTATATGAAAATTATCGGCAAAAAGACTGCCGTGCTCTTCGAGACCTGCGTGGCTGTGGGCGGATATGCCCGCAATGCCGACCCGTCACTGATTGAGCCCCTGCGACGCTACGCCTATCTGCTGGGGCTGTGTTTCCAGATGAAGGACGACACATTTGACTACTTTGACGACCCGGTCATCGGCAAACCTACGGGCAACGACCTGCGTGAGGGGAAAATTACCCTTCCGCTCATCTATGCGTTGTCGCGTACCGACCTCCCCGAGCATGACGAGATGGTGCAACTGGTTCACAAACCCGAACTGGGCGAGACCGACATTGACCACCTTGTAACCTTTGCCAAGGATGCCGGCGGCATTGATTATACCAACAGTGTGATGGAGCGCTTGTGTACCGAGGCAGACTCGCTGCTTGACAGTTTCAACCAGTCAGACACAATCGTGGCTCTGCGTCAACTGTTCCGTTACATTATTGTACGCAATATCTGATATTTTGCTGAAACCTTATCTCATAGAAGGACGAATCGAGGCTGGATGTGACGAGGCGGGGCGTGGTTGCCTTGCCGGTCCTGTTACCGCAGCAGCAGTTATACTGCCACCCGACTTCTCCAACGAACTCATCAACGACAGCAAACAGTTGACCGAGCGTCGCCGTGACCAGCTGCGCGAGGTCATCGAGCGTGAGGCGCTGGCGTGGGCAGTTGAGTTTGTCTCGCCACACGAGATTGACAAGATTAACATTCTCAATGCATCAATCACTGCCATGCAGCGTGCCGTGGCGCGCCTCAAGGTGGTGCCCGAGCATCTGCTGATTGACGGCAACCGATTCCGTCCTTACCCGGGGATACCCCACACCACCATCATTAAAGGTGATGCCACAATGCTCAGCATCGCGGCAGCGAGCATCCTTGCCAAGACCCACCGCGACGAGTATATGTGTAACCTTGCCAAGCAGTTCCCCGCCTATGGGTGGGACCGCAACAAGGGTTATCCCACCAAGGAGCACCGTGCCGCCATCGCCGCCTATGGCCCCACCGAGCACCACCGCCGCTCCTTCCAGCTCCTGGAGCAACCGTCGCTCTTCCCCGAGATCTAAGAGGAATAGAACAAGCAAAAACCATATTAATATGAAAACAATAACAAAGATACTGTCGATACTGATTGTGATTATGGGGGTTACCCATATCGGTGCAACTTTTTCTCCCCTGATTGGCGGCAAGTTGACCAGCCTTGATGCCGGCACATTCGACGCCATGGTCTATATGAGCCTGATGTGCGGTCTGCTGCTTGTCGTATTGGGCGGTTATTTGAGGTGGTCAATCGGCAAGGTCGAGGCGATGCCAATGCTGAAACCCATCATAACGATTACCACGCTGCTGCTTCTTGTTGATGGCGTGTCGGCTGCCGCTTTTATGCCCCACAATCCGTTTGCCTGGACGATTGCGATATTGTGTGTGGCGGCTTTTGTTACAGGCAATGTTTCCAAATTATCAAACAAGTAATCAATCGGTTAGACCAATACAAAAAGAACTGGATACATGCCTATCCAGTTCTTTTGTTGTATATGACAACTTGTTATTGTTAGTCTCCAATTTTCTCCATCACGTCCTCGTAGTAGGCAAGCTGGCGCGCGCAATCAAGGTACAGAAGGCCCAACTCAAGTTCGGCCGGCACGTTGGTTGTTCCTTGCCCCATCTTCTTGAGGTTGTTTGTGTAACTGACGGCGTGCGGAATGGCATCGGTACGGATATAGTCCAGCTGCTCCATGACATTGGCACGGTACAGGGGCACATACTGGGTGTAGAAGTCCTTGATTAGATTAGCAATCTGGGCGCTGATGGCTTTGTGGCGATTATTGCATGCCTGGTCGTTGCCGGTGTCGTCCCATCCGTTCTTTTCAAGTTCCTTTGTCAGTTCGTCATATCTTTTTACAAATTTGGTTTTCCACAACTGCACGCCCTCGGCAATAACATCCTCTCGTGCCAGCTCCAGTTCGTTGATGCGTTGCAAGTCCTTTGTAAGTTCCTGCGATTTGTTAACCAAACCCTCAACCTTTTTGAGCTTGGCATCTGAACGACGAACCTGCTGCTGAATCTTTGCTGCCTGTTCGGGGGTCACGGTGAGACCCATCTGCTCGGCGATGTTTGCCCTCTGATAGTCGTCTTTGACGCTGAGCAGAGCCTCAATGTCGTCAAGCGACATGCCATTGATCGATGCGTTGGCTTTCATCTGTTCGGCCATCTTCTTTGCCGCAGCTTCGCGCTGAGCCGGTGTCATCTTTGACAGGGCGCTGACATCGATGCCGCCGGTACGCTGTTTTGCGAGTTGCATGGCAAAGGCCTTTTGCTGCTCGGGTGTCATGCCTTTCATCTTGTCGGCAAGATTTTTTGCATTCGCCATCTGTGCTTTTTGGGCATCGGTCATGTGATAGGTATTCCTGTAAGTCTTTTCAACCAGCTCATTGGCTCGCTCACTTGCCTCTTTGCATTTGGTTTCGAACTCAAGGAACAGGTCACTTTTGTTAATCATGTCGCTCTCGCCCGGCAACGTGGGGCACATGCCCAGCAGGCCGTCGGCGGTGATTTGTGCGCCGGCAATCATTGCTATTGCCATAGCAGCGAGGGTTAAAACAATTTTCTTCATAATTTCTAATTTAAATATAATTATCGGTTTGACTTGCACTGCTGCAGGTAGTCCTCGACGCCTGCCACGATGCTCGATGCGATTTTCTTGCGCCAACCGTCGTTGCACAGTTTCTCCTCGTCGGGCAGGCTGCTCATAAACAATACTTCGAGCAAGGCGTTGGGGCACTCGGTTGTCATACCCAGCGAGAAGTTGAAGTTACCGGTCAGACCGCTGTTCTTCAGACCGATGCCGGTCAGGTGCTTGAGCATTGTCGCTGCCAGCGGGCGGTTGGTGGTATATTTATAATAGGTGCTGCTGCCCTGGTCCTCCAGTGGCGAGCCTCCCGAGTTGTTGTGAACGGCAAGCATCAGGTCAACATCGGCATCGACAAATACCTTGCGGCGGTCGGCCATCGACACGCCGTAGTCGCCGTCGCGGCTAAGAACCACCTTGGCACCCTTGGCCTCGAGCATGCCTTTGACCAGGTTGACGAGCTGCAGGTTGATGGTACGCTCCTCAAGTCCCGAGTGCCCGATTGCACCGGGCGAATCGTCACCGCCGTGACCGGCGTCAAGACCGATGGTCATGCCCTTGAGGGTGAGATTGGGCTCATGCTTGACATCAATGACCAGGGTGTTGCCCTTATACTCTACATGGTAACCCCACGCATGGTTGGTTTTCAGCTTGATGAACACGCGGAACACGTCGCTGTCCAGTTGGCGGAAATCGACATAGTCGATGATGCCCAGGTCGCCGTGCTGCGAAATCCAGTTGCTGTTGTTCATGGCGCCGTAGATGTCAACACAGATGGCAGTGGGGTCCAGCTGAGTCACCGACGAGTATGGCAATCGGCATGGCAGATAGACGTTGACGCGGTCACGCTTGCCGATGTTGGAATAGGAGATTGAACTCGTGTTGACAGTTTTCACCTCAACATCGGCCATCTTAGCATATTCCTTCTGGATATAGGCAAAGCGGTTCTGGGCCAGCTGCACCTTGTAGAGGTTGTCATAGTCGCCAACCACCCTCAGGGGGATGTCGGCGTCGAGGTAGCCCATCTTCGAGCCGCCCAGTCGGTCAGTACCGTTGCCATACTGCAGGAATGCACCCGGCAGCGTGGTAACGTTGAACATCACGTCGCGCA
The DNA here is from genome assembly GCA_018065665.1 of Candidatus Sodaliphilus aphodohippi. Lineage (GTDB taxonomy): Bacteria > Bacteroidota > Bacteroidia > Bacteroidales > Muribaculaceae > Sodaliphilus > Sodaliphilus aphodohippi. Next base: position 4,495 of record JAGHSV010000103.1, on the reverse strand, counting down.
TGACGGGCTCGACCTTGGGGGTTGTCTGTTTCTGGGGGTTGCACGCGACGTGGACCACCTGCTCGTTGTAGTCATCACCTTTCTTGACATACACCTTGATGTCGTTCAGACCCTGTTTCAACTCTACCTCGGTGCCAAAGCACCCGGTAGCATAAACCTTAACGGGCTGATTGTTAACCATTGCGGTGGCACCAGGCTCGGTTTTACCGATAATGCGTGTCATCTTTAACGTGGTCGGATGAGTGCCGCCGACTATCTCGAGAGGCACCTTAGCCCCTGCTGTCCAGCATACTAAAGCCGCTGCAGCAAGCATAATTATTCTGTACTTCATATCAGTATTGTTTTGATAAATTCATCTACTGCAAAATTACACATAATTATATTAACCTGCAACAATTCGCCCCACAACAAGTTTGTCTTGCTCTTCTGTTCTTGTTCTGTTCAAGGCAGCTGTTAGGTCACGCCAGTGGTGTGGATAGGATTTGGCGACGACTTGTGCGTTGGTGATGGTGATGTCGTGGTGACGGGTTGCGGCAAGTGCCATGGCCATTGCAATGCGGTGGTCATTGTGCGTATCTATTACGGTATTGGAGACTGGAATGGTGCTACCGTCATAGGTTATGGTGGAGGCATCGGGCGTGTGCAGGATATAGCCCAACTTGGCCAGTTCCTGCTGCAAGGCGGCGATGCGGTCACTTTCCTTGATGCGCAGGTTTTGCACCCCCGATATCGTAAACGGATTGTTTTTCAGGCATAGGGCAACGACAATTGCGGGCACCATGTCGGGCATCGCCCTCATGTCAAGTTTCAGAGGAACTTTGTATTGGTTCCCTCCCGTGAGATGCAGGTCCTCGCCAATCCAATTGGCTGTAACGCCCAATGCCGATGACAACGAGAGAATACCCTCGTCGGCCTGGGAACTGCCTGTACGCAGACCTTTCAGGACGATGTGCGAGTCGGGCAGCAATGCTTGCCACGCAAACCAATATACGGCGGCGCTCCAGTCGGCATCGGCAAGCGGATCCAACGTGTTGCAATAGGGTTTATCGGCCACCATGATTTGACCTTCCCCATTCGAGACCTCGGTCCCTGCTTTACGCATCATGTCAACAGTAAGGTCTATATAGGGACGTGAGACTGCAGTACCCTTAATATCAAGCGTAAAGCCGCCAACCATCGGGGCAATCATGAGCAATGCCGACACATACTGGGAACTGAGCGAGCCGTCGATGCTGACAATGTCGGCACTTAGTCGTTTACCCGTAATCTGGAGCGGTGGAAACCCTTCTTTATCGAGATATGTGATATCGGCACCCATGCGCCTTAGTGCATCAACAAGCGGTGCAATTGGTCGCTGCCGTAGGCGGTCGCTGCCATCAATAATGACGTTCTGCCCCTGATGTACAGCATAATATGCCGTAAGGAAACGCATCGCAGTCCCCGATGCCCCGACATTGATGTGGTAATCGGAGCCGAGCAATGCACTTGCGATAATGTTGACATCGTCGCAGGCACCGGGAGGGATTACCGGCACAATGCCCTGAATGGCATTGATTACCACGGCACGGGCTGCTACGCTCTTCGAGGGCGGCAACTGTATGCTTGCATCAATCTTGTGTGGCGATGTCAGTCGGTAGTCCATAGTTTCTTATTGTTTGCCTTTCAACTGTTCCAGTGGTTTCATCACGAAGTCGCGTTCGTGCATGCGCGGGTGGGGCACGGTCAGTTGCGGCGTGTTTATCTCGACACCGTCAATCTCAATGATGTCAATGTCAACGAGGCGGTCAACATAGTTGCCGTTGGCATCGCGATGGGTGTTGCTACCCATTTGTTTTTCAATGCCCTGTGTAAACTCGAGCAAGTCAAACGGGTCCATGTCGCAACGCAGCATCACGCCAACATTGAGAAACTTGTTGCCGCTCTCGAACCCCCATGGGTCGCTCTCGACTATGCTCGACACGGCACAGCCGCCGGTCCCCGCCGACAGCAGCACGATGGCCCGCAGCAGGTTCTCCTCGCGATTGCCAAGATTGCTACCAATGTTGAGATAAATCATATTGCTTTAAATCAAAGAGTTCCCGGATGACTCGTGAGTGCTCCGAGAACTCTATATGTGGGGTTGGTAAGTTAAACCTTACAGTGTCTTTTGTACTTCAATTTCCTCGAAGGCCTCAATCATGTCGCCAACGATGATGTCGTTGTAACTCTGGATCGAGAAACCGCAGTCAAAGCCTGTAGCGACTTCCTTGACATCGTCCTTGAAACGCTTCAACGAAGCCAGGTTGCCGGTATAGCGCACGATGCCGTCGCGAATGACGCGAACCTTGCACGAGCGTTTCAGTTTACCCTCACGAACAACGGCACCGGCAATGTTGCCGACCTTGCTGATGTGGTAAACCTGCATAATCTCGGCAGTACCGCAAACCTCTTCCTTGACCTCGGGGGCAAGCATACCTTCCATAGCGCTCTTGATTTCCTCGATAGCGTCATAGATGATTGAGTAGATGCGGATTTCAACGCCTTCCTGGGCAGCCAGTTTCTTGGCATCAACCGATGGACGAACCTGGAAACCGATGATGCATGCATCGCCGGCTGCTGCCAGCATGACGTCGCTCTCGCTGATGGCGCCGACGGCCTTGTGGATTACGTTAACCTGAACCTCGGGAGTCGAGAGTTTGATGAGCGAGTCGCTAAGTGCCTCGATTGAACCGTCCACGTCACCCTTGACGATGATATTCAGTTCGTGGAACTCACCGAGAGCCATGCGGCGGCCGATGTCTTGCAAGCTGGGACGGTGCTGTACACGAACGCTCTGTTCACGTTGCAGCTGCTCTCGCTTGTTGGCAATCTGGCGTGCCTCCTGGTCGGTGTCCATCACGTTGAACTTGTCACCGGCTGTTGGTGCACCGTTAAGGCCCAGAATCAGGGCAGGACTGGCGGGACCGGCCTCGGTGATGCGTTCGTTACGCTCGTTGAACATCGCCTTAACCTTGCCATAGTGTGTACCTGCCAGCACGATGTCGCCGACACGCAGTGTGCCGTTGTCGACGAGCACGGTGGCAACATAGCCACGGCCCTTGTCCAGTGAAGACTCGATAATCGAACCTGTCGCCTTGCGGTTGGGGTTGGCCTTGAGGTCAAGCATGTCGGCCTCGAGGAGCACCTTCTCAAGCAGTTCGTAGATGCCGATACCCTTCTTGGCGCTGATGTCCTGGCTCTGGTACTTGCCGCCCCATTCCTCAATCAGGTAGTTGCGGTTTGCCAGTTCCTCTTTAATGTGGTCGGGGTTAGCCGACGGTTTGTCAATCTTGTTGATGGCGAAGATGATGGGCACACCGGCAGCACTCGCGTGGCTCAAGGCCTCCTCGGTCTGCGGCATGACGCCGTCGTCGGCAGCGACAATCACGATTGCGATATCGGTGACCTTGGCACCACGTGCACGCATCGCGGTGAACGCGGCGTGACCGGGGGTGTCGAGGAATGTGATGCGGCGGCCGTTCTTCAGTGTTACGATATATGCACCGATGTGCTGGGTGATACCTCCGGCCTCGCCCGAGATTACATTGGTGTTGCGGATGTAGTCGAGCAGCGATGTCTTACCGTGGTCAACGTGGCCCATCACGGTGACTACTGGTGGACGTGACTGCAGGTCTTCGGGGTTATCCTCCTCGTTGTCGATATTCTCGAGAACCTCGCTGCTGGCATATTCGGTCTTGTATCCGAATTCCTCGGCAACGATGTTGATTGTCTCGGCATCGAGACGCTGGTTGATGGATACCATAACTCCTAAACTCATACAGGTGCCAATAACCTTGTTGATTGGTATATCCATCATCATTGCCAAGTCGTTTGCCGTAACGAACTCGGTCAGTTTCAGGATCTTGCGTTCGGCAGCTGCCTGTGCTGCCATCTCGCGTTCCTCTTCGCGATTGGCTTCGCGTTTTTCCTTGCGCCACTTTGCGCCCTTTTTGTTGGCCGACTTGGCTGTTAGACGTGCAAGGGTCTCCTTTACCTGACGCTGTACGTCCTCCTCGCTGACCTCGGGTTTGAGCGGTCGCTTAGCTTTCTTGTCGCCCTTGCGCTTGCCGTCGCGGTCGGCGGGTCCGTTTCCGGGCTTGTTGTTCTTGCCTCCCTGACCCTGTTGCTGTGCCAGAGCACCGGCACGCTCGACATCAACTTTTTCTTTGCCGATGCGTTTGCGTTTCTTGCGGGTTGCCTCTTTTTCCTTGGCCTGGCGTTCACGCTCCTGACGTTTCTCCTCTTTTGATTTGGGTTTGGGGCGTGTTGCCGAGTTAATGGAGTCAAGGTCGATTTTGCCAACGATGGTTAGTTTTGTCTTTGGTTGGGGGGTGCCAAGCGAGAAAACGTCGTCCTTCTTTTCTTCCACGGGGGCCGGGGCGTGGTCTTTCTTGGTCGCGTCAACCGTAAACGGTTGGGGGTTTTGGGTTTGAACCGTCTTGGTCTCCTCGGCCGTTTGCGGATTTTAGGGGGTTAA
>JAGHSV010000065.1 GCA_018065665.1 Candidatus Sodaliphilus aphodohippi | reverse complement strand
TCATGGCCCGAACGACATGTTCATATCCGATGTGATGAATGTCATTGACGATCACAGTATCATCAATCACGAAACCGGGGCGCTCGCCCTCAAGGAAGCCGACCTGATCACATACTGTCACGGCCATTACTACACCCTGGGCGAGGAACTCGGCAACTTTGGCTGGACGGTCAGGAAACCAGTGCGAAAACGCAAATAACATAGTTAAAAAAATGCAAAAACCGTTTTAGCGACAAAAATATTTTGCCACTATCCTTATTTGTGCTAATTTTGTGCAAAATAAGTATTAACAACCTTCTTAATAACCTAAATTCTAAAAAAGGATATGGAAAGAGACAAAGTCTTATTTGACATTATCGAGAAAGAGCGCAATCGCCAGCTTCATGGCATGGAGCTCATCGCAAGCGAGAATTTTGTCAGCCCCAGTGTCATGGAGGCAATGGGCAGCTGCCTGACCAACAAATATGCCGAGGGCTATGCTGGGCATCGTTACTATGGCGGATGCCAGTTCGTTGACGAGTCCGAGACTCTTGCCATCGAGCGCATCAAACAACTCTTTGGCGCAGAGTATGCCAATGTACAGCCCCACAGTGGCGCACAGGCCAACATGGCTGTATTCATGGCCTGCCTGAAACCCGGTGACAAGTTCATGGGTCTTAACCTCGCACACGGTGGCCACCTTTCACACGGGAGCCCAGTGAACTTCTCGGGCCTTGTATTCCACCAGTGTGAATACAATGTTGACCCCGAGACAAACCTCGTTGACTATGACATGATGGAGGAAGTTGCACTGCGCGAACAGCCCAAGCTCATCGTCGGCGGTGCAAGCGCCTATAGCCGCGAGTGGGACTACGCACGCATGCGTCAGATTGCCGACAAAGTTGGCGCTCTCCTGATGATTGATATGGCTCACCCCGCTGGCCTCATTGCTGCCGGCCTGCTCAATAACCCCTTGAAGTATGCCCACATCGTTACCTCTACAACCCATAAGACCCTGCGCGGTCCCCGTGGCGGTATCATCTTGCTTGGTAAGGACTTTGACAACCCCTGGGGCAAGGCAACAAAGAAGGGCGTAATCCGCAAGATGTCGTCTATCCTCGACTCTGCAGTATTCCCCGGCGTACAGGGTGGTCCACTCGAGCACGTCATCGCTGCCAAGGCTGTGGCATTTGGCGAAGCTCTCCAGCCTGCCTACAAGGAGTATGCTCTCCAGGTGCGCAAGAACGCACAGGCAATGGCACAGGCTCTCATGGATAAGGGTTACAAGATTTGCTCGGGCGGTACCGACAACCACTGCATGCTGGTTGACCTCCGCACCAAGTTCCCCGAGTTGACAGGTAAGGTTGCCGAGAACGCTCTCGTTGCCGCCGACATCACTGCCAACAAGAACATGGTTCCGTTTGACGACCGCAGCGCCTTCCAGACCTCAGGTCTGCGGCTGGGCACTCCCGCCATCACCACACGTGGCGCCAAGGAGCCTCTCATGGGCGAAATCGTTGAACTCATCGACACTGTTCTCCACGCTCCCGAGGATCAGGCAGTAATTGCCAGTGTTCGCGAGAAAGTTAACAGCATCATGGCCGAGTATCCCATGTTTGCTTGGTAATCAAACCGACACACTACACATAAATATATAATAGATGGCGGCCCATGGTCGCCATCTTTGTTTAAATCGTTCAAAACCTAAGCACAATAACGGGAAGACTAATTGACATCGTTATTAAGTGCTTTGTTCTTAGGTCTCTTTATTCGTTTCCCTTCTTTGGGGATAACAGCGTGGGGATGTCGTTGATTGTTGAAGCCCCCACCTTCAATGCAATAGTGCGTTTCTTGTTGATGACCGAGTGCAAACTGGAGACATCACTATAAGTCCATATCACGACATTGGGGAAACCACAAAGTTCAAGGCAAATGATGTTGATGTCGAACGGTTTCAAGCCATAGCCGCCCTGCTCCAGCTTCCTTACGAGACCATCATAGCGGACATTGACGCAGGCACGAAGTCGATCAAAGAACGATTTGTCCATCACTTTTTTCAACCGTTCTACCTTGGTCATCACCACATTGTTGCGGTCTTGGGCAAGCCCCTTCATGACATTGGCATAGTCATCAAGGCAGTCAGTCATCACCTGCTGAAGGTGCTGAGTCTTCTGCTCCAGGTTTTTCTTTGCCTCAATATCAACATCCGACAATTCATCTTGCACTTTACTCCTATCGCTGATTTGTGCCACAAGGTCCTCCTGCTCTTGTCTCGAGCGTTCAAGCATCGTGGTGATATGATCCAGGCTTGTGTTGAGACGGCGCATATCAGCCAGCAGGGTGTCTGTTTCCCAATTCTTGCGCTTTACCTTAATAATAAGGTATGCAGCCACGGCAGCAAGTAATGTAATAACCAGTATCAGCCCCAACTGCTTGCGTCGGTCATGCAGCCGTTGAGCATCGGCATCCATCCGCTGCGTCTCGGCATCCATATTGAGTTCAGTCTGTGCCATTATGCCCGCAATGTAGTTAAATGTAATTGAATCGGCAATGGCATCGCTGCGATTAATTATTCTATCCCCCAAAGCCCGATTCCCTTCGCGTTTTGCCAGTTCCCCCTCACACTCGAGATAACAAACACTGTCAACAGCAGTCATGGGTTTATTCATCCTGTTCAAATACAGTTTGGCCGAGTCGGTTTTACCAAGTTCAAGTAACGACATGCACAGGTAATAGCATGCTCCGTCTGTGTCAATATACTGTTCACCATGCTCAAGCGTCGGCACCATAATATCAACTGCTGCCCGGTAGTTGCCTCTACACATATAATAATAAGCAGCAAGGTTATATCTTCCAGCATACCATAAACTGCTGTCAGCACGTTCCGAAGCCATTTTAATGGTATGATTAATATAGAACGCCGCACTATCAGACACCTTATACAAATACAATTCACCTAATGTGTTGCATGAAGCCATTTCATAATGTGTAGAGCCTATTGACTTGAAGATGTCGTAAGCTTGTTTCAAATGTAGTATTGACCGATTGGTTTCGAAATAGGTCTGATATAACTGGCCTATGCACAAGAGTATATATCCTTGATTAAAGCGGTCGTTGGCTGGGCAATATCTTTGAGCCAGCTTATAGTAGCGCATGGCGAGAGTGTCGTTGCCTAATTCTCCGGCAACACAACCGCTATACAACAAAGAGCGCATTCGCTTGTCAGGGTCAGCGTCTGTGCAATCATATCGCTTGAGGGCGATGTTGATGACAGAATCAGTGGTTATGGGCTGGTAGGCGTGATAGTCAGCAATGGTGGACAGCAACGCATGGTAAGGACGGTTATCCCCATAGTCAAGAGAATCGTTGGGGAATGCTGCAAGCATCACGATGGCACTGTCGGGCGAATCGCCAATCATCGAATCAATAGATACGAGGTTATGTGAAACTTTGCCACGCGAACAAGCTGCCGTTGTCATCAGCAAGAACAGCAATAAGGGCAAAATTAGTCTCTTTGTCATATTCATATCACAAAGATACTAACTTTAAATCGCAAAAAATGCTAAATAACCAATGATTTAAGGTAGTTTAACATTTTAAGGCACGTCCTCAAACGCCCCTTAACTACCTGAAAATTAATCAATTAAAAAATGAGGACTTTTGCATTTTTTAGATGCTTGATTTTCAATGTGTTACAAGCATTTTGAGGACCACCCCCTAATTTGGAAATAATCAAATTATGCTCTAAATTTGCAGCCGATAAACAAATATTATAACAAGTTTATAAATATTTCAATGTTATGAAACGGATTGTTTTTATTCTCGGGTTGCTCGTCGCAGCATGGGCTTCGGCAAATGCCTACCAATTTATGGTGAACGGCATAGCCTATAATTACATTACTGACGCCGATGGAACACGGGTATCGGTGGCATCGACTGCACCATCACCAGTATTTGGTTCACATTCAACCTATTCAGGTGATGTAACAATACCTTCATCCGTGACTTACGATGGGCGAACCTATGAAGTAACCGACATCGGCGATATGGCCTTTAGTGGATGCACCGCCTTGACTTCGGTGTCCATTCCAACGTCGGTTACGGCAATTGGCGGCTCGGCATTCTATAAATGTAGCAGTCTGGGGGCACTCATCATCCCTGAATCCGTTACATATATAGGTGGCTCAGCATTCTATGGGTGCACAGGGTTGGATTCTTTGAACATCCCAACCACCGTAACTATAATCAGAGAATATGCATTTGAGGGGTGCTCCGCCTTGAAGTCGCTCACCCTTGGCAATTCGGTTACAACTATCGGAGACGGGGCTTTCAAGGGTTGTAGCGGGTTAACGTCGCTTACAATCCCCGATGCCGTCACCCACATTGGCAGTTCGGCTTTTAGTGGATGCAGCGGTCTGAAACATTTCACTTTCAATGGAGTAACATCAATTGGCCACCACGCATTCGAAGGTTGTGCCGGCCTGATGTCGCTCATTATTCCCGAGACAATAAGTTTTATCGGCGACTCAGCGTTCTGGAATTGCACAGGGATGACATCACTCGAGTTTAATGCAATAAACTGTGACAACATGCAACCGTCAACATTCAGCGAATGTCCATTGATTAAACTAAGCATTGGCAACAATGTCAAGACAATTCCGGCATATCTCGCTTACGGCCAAACAAAACTGAAGTCGGTTACTATACCAAACTCAGTGATTTCTATCGGCAATCACGCATTCGAGGGCTGTACGGGCCTAACGTCGGCATTCATTCCCTCATCAGTCACCTCGTTTGGATCGGGTGCATTCGGGGCATGTGATAACTTAAAGGAATACATTGTTGACAATGCCAACAAAACATATTGTACGGTTGGCGGAGTGCTGTTCAATAGAGATAAAACTGAAATTATAATCTATCCAGCCGGTAAAGAAGGCAACAAATATAAAATCCCCGACACTGCCACAACAATTGGAGAGTATGCATTTGTTGGCTGCCATGACCTGACATCTGTCACCATACCCAAAACAATAGACACAATCAAAAACCATGCGTTCAGCGGATGTACGGGGTTAGAGTCTGTTACATGCCTTATCAATTCACCTGTAGCAATTACGCCAGACGTATTTAATGAAGTCGTCTTATACAATGCTATTTTATATGTCCCAAGCACTGCGATCAGCGACTATGTGACTGCCGATGTATGGTATGAGTTCGGGTTCATTAAAAGCTATACTACAGCTACATGCGATGCAAACAGTGACGGCAAAGTCGATGTATCAGACCTGAATTTACTGGTAAACTCCATGCTTAGCGATGCATCGGTAGAAGAAGGAGACCTGAACGGGGATACAAGAATTGATATCGCCGATGTGAATATTCTTATCAACACCATTCTCGGTCTCAATGGTACAACACAAGACCAGAAATTGTCATTCAACGTTAATGGCGTAAACTTCAATATGATGCTTGTTGAACACGGCACATTTGATATGGGCGCCACGCCTGAACAGAAAGACCCGCGAAAAGATGAAATTCCTGCACACCAGGTGACGCTTACCAATGACTACTATATGGGCGAGACCGAGGTCACTCAGGTCCTATGGGAGGCAGTGATGGGCAAAAGCCTTGAGAAGCGTGCCAAAGAAAACAGTTGGGCTTTACATGGTGTTGGCAACAACAATCCGATATATTACGTCTCATGGAATGACTGCCAGGAGTTCATCGCAAAACTCAACGATTTAACAGGCAAGAATTTCCGTTTACCAACCGAGGCTGAATGGGAGTTCGCCGCACGTGGCGGAATAAAGTCTAATGGTTATCGGTACAGCGGCAGCAATGACATCAACTCTGTGGCATGGTACTCGGGCAACTGCAACAAGACTCAGCACGTTGCTGCCAAGAGGCCTAATGAACTCGGTCTGTATGACATGAGCGGCAATGTTTGGGAATGGTGTCAGGATTTTTACGGAAAATATGAATCAGATACACAAATCAATCCGACTGGTCCCGAAGATGGCACAAATCGCATCTACCGTGGCGCCGGTTGGAGTGGCGATGCATCACGTTGCAGGGTGTCACGACGCTTCAACTATGGTCCCGATAGCCATGGCAGCGGCTTTGGTTTGCGACTTGCCCTCTCTGAATAATTCTTACAGTGAATTAAAGAAGTTGTTTAGTACTTGGCCGCAAATAGCAGGCGGCCAAGCCACTTCCACTTGCGAAGCAATGCACTGACAAGCAAACACCCAGCAACAATAGCTGCTGCCACAATCAGGAGAATCGGCCGCCCATATTCAGCGAAACCACAATCACGAATGAATCTATAGGCAATGGGCACATACGCAACAAAGAAGAAGTGCATCAGATAGATGTCAAGCGTACGGCGACCTACAAACGTCATGCAACGTGTACACCTGCCATCAAGGGTGAAACGATCGCGGAAGTGTAAAAAGAGTCCAAACATCATTAGCATGCCAGTAAAACGAATTGACCAGATAGAGAAGAAATTGGCAATTCGCTGTGGTACGTTGTAGAGATTGTCAAGCATGGGCACTTGAACCAGGAATAGCAAGCACACAAGCAGCAACACCCACCACTTATCAAAAAGACGTCGTAAGAAATCGAAATAGCGACGTGCAAGAGTGCCGGAAACAAAGAACGGGAAATAGCATGTCACTGCCGACACTGCAAACCATGTGCACAGGTTGCCTGACTTTTCAAAACCATGATAAATAGTGACTCCCCCAGCAGCTAATGCCACGAGAAGCCCTATATTGAGCCTATTGCTGTGTCGTGTCAGGAAATTTGCTGTGAAATACAGCACGAAAAACTCAAACAGCACAAACGTAAACCAGTACTGTCGCCATCCATACTGCAAAAACAACTGGAACGGGTTTATTGAGCGTATGATAAAAAAGTATAAGCAATAGAAAATCACTGTTGGAATAACTTGTACCCTGAATTTGTTGGCCAACCTTTGCGCCGTGTTGCGACCAGTCCAGAAATCCAATGCTTTATAAGCCACAAAACCGCTAACAAAGAAAAACACCGGCATCCTGAAGCTCTGTAATGCCTTCTCAAGTAAAGTCATATTACTATAACACTTGAGAACAACATGATGATATACAACAAGAAACATTGTCAGTCCACGCAGTGCGTCAACAAAATGCATTCGTTTTATCTTTTCAGTTGCCATACCTTGTTACCAATTTCACTGCAAATTTCGCAAAAATTCCCGTACTAACGGGCATTTTAAGCAAGATTTTTTGGTAAATCTTGACTAATAAAGGGCGACAAACGCAAAAAAATGCATTTTTTCTCGTTTTTTTCTCGATTTTTTTTGCCAGTTTCAAAAATTGTAGTAATTTTGTATCGCAAAACGGTGATATCGTCTCGCGGTCTAGGACGCCGCCCTCTCACGGCGGAAACCAGGGTTCGAGTCCCTGTTTCACTACACAAAAAACAAGTTATCAGCACGATAACTTGTTTTTTTATATCAATTGACTACATTCGCAAATACAGGACTCCAAGCTATTGCTGGCAAATGTTTGCAATAAGTTCATTCAGGGTAACTGTCATCTGGTGACCATCCATACCGGTACACTGCAAAGATATGGGTTTGTTATCGTTGGGTACAATCTTAATGTCGGTGTACAGCATGGGCAAAACCTTCTGCCAACCCCGTGCATCACGCACCCATGCTCCCCACAGGTAACCGAATGTGGGATTCCACGCACCGACTGCAATGAACGGCATGCCATCAATCTCAAACTGGTTAAGGTATTTCTCAAACTTAGCGTCAAAAGCCGGCTCCAGTGTCTCACGGTGACGCAGGGTAAACACATTGCGACGCGTCTCGTCGTTGCGCACGATACTGTAGTCGCTATCGACAGGGCAAACAAATGACTCCATCGGATTAAGAGTTGGATTCACATTATCGGACTGTGCCGCATTAGCAGTAAAAGAAACGATGCACACAAGTGCCAGGATGATGATATTCTTCATTGTTCTATTAATGTATTCAAAAGTTCAACTGTTGTTATGCAGTGCGCTCAACATTGCGAACGCCCTTGATGCCTAATATGGTCTTGATAATCTTGCGCAAGTTCTCGGTGCTGGAAACACCAATGACCAAGTGGCCCTCGAACGAACCCTCGCTGGAGTTGATTGAGATGCCACGCAACACAGTATCTCCAATCTTGTTGATTAGCGACGTGATGTTTGTAACAATACCTATGTCGTCCTTGCCAACCACCTTAAGTGTCGCCATAAACTGCGACCCAGTTGTACCAGACCATGCCGAGCGTATGATTCGATAGGGATAACGAGACTCAAGATGCTTTAGATTGCCGCACGAGGTACGGTGGATTTTAACAGCACCATCACTCGCCACGAAACCTTTTATCTTATCGCCAAGTATCGGGTTGCAACACTTGGACAACTTGAAATTGACACCTTTGACATTATCGCCGATCACAAGAATATCAGTGCCCGGTGTATCACTACCGGTAAAGACAAAGTCGGTGGCGGCACCCTGGACAGCAGGCTGCTCGTCATTGAGTTTCTGGTACATCTGCTCATATCTCTCAACAATCAGATTAATGTCTATAAGTTCATCGTCAACAGCAACATAGAAATCGATGATGCTCTTATACCCCATCTTTTGTATTATCTTGGCCATAATGCCCTCGTCAAGGTCAATCTTGCGGTTTTTGAATCGACGCTGCACCAGCTCGCGCGCCATGTCTGCCTTGCGGATATTTGCCTCGTTAACAGCCTGACGGATGGCATTACGCGCCTTGGGGGTGATAACGAAGTTGAGCCAGTCAAGACGAGGCACCTGTGTTGACAAGGTGTTAATCTCAACGGTGTCGCCATTCTTCAAGAGGTAATTGATCTTCTGGTTGCGACCGTCCACCTTTCCGCCAATGCAGCGGCTACCAACTCCGGTATGTATGGCAAAAGCGAAATCAAGGAGAGTTGCACCTGCAGGCAACTGAAAGAGGTCGCCCTTGGGTGTAAAGACAAACACCTCCTTGTCGTACATGTTCATGGCAGGAGCATTGCCAATGCCCTTGACACCGTCAGACTCGAGCAACTCGCGCACATTGGTCATCCACGTGTCAACCTCGGCCTCGCTCTTAATGCCCTTATAGCGCCAGTGTGCAGCAAGTCCACGCTCGGCCACGTCATCCATACGCTTGGTACGTATCTGCACTTCAACCCATTTGTCCTCGGGACCTTTGACGGTTATGTGCAGGGACTCATACCCGTTTGTCTTGGGTATGGTAATCCAGTCCTTCAAGCGCGAGGGGTTGGCGACATAGACATCGGTCACAATCGAGTATGCCATCCAACACTCGATTTTCTCGCGCTCGGGAGGTGTATCTATAATAATTCTGATGGCAAACAAATCATAGATGCCGTTGAGATCGACATGCTTATTCTTCATTTTATTCCAGATGGAGTTGATGGTCTTTGTTCGCCCCTTGATTTCAAACTTAAGTCCAGCCTGAGCGAGCAACGTGCGCAATGGCTTGATAAAATCAACAACGTATGCCTCTCGATGTTCCTTGGTTTCAATCAGTTTTTCGTTAATTTGAGCATAAGCCTTTGGATTCAAATACTTAAGTGACAAATCCTCAAGTTCTGATTTAACGCCATAAAGACCCAAACGATGAGCAAGCGGAGCATAGAGCAGTCGCACCTCGTTGGCAATAGATGCAACAAACTCGTGGTCGGGATGGTTCTCGATTGCCCTGAGCAGAGCAAGCCTGTCAACAATCATGAGCAAAATGACACGAATATCATCGGTAAGCGCGAGAAGCAGTTTCTGGTAGTTCTCGCTCTGGATTGACGCACGATGATGGTATAGTTGTGACACCTTGAAAATCGCATTAACAATGCGAACCACATCGGTACCAAAGCTATCTATCATCTCCTGCTCAGTAATAAAATCGTCACGACGCAGATGGCACAACAACAACGATAGCATCATGCTACGGTCAACTGCCACCATCTGACCGAAGAGCACTGCCGTGCGCAACGACTGTTCAAGAAACGATATGCCGTTGTAACTACGATAGCAGCCAGCATCAACACCGCGACGCACCATAGCCCATGCGGTGAGCACATCATCGACAGGCACAATGCTGTGGACCATAGAAATCAGTTGCTTAACCGTATTAGCCAAGTTGCTGCCAGAAGTATTCATCGAGTCGTGGTTATCCATTCCCTACTGTCAAAATTATAATTTTAATGCAAAATTATTTTTTTATTGCGAAAAACACAAGTAAATTCGCACAAAATCACTAACTTTGACAAAATTTCAGAAAAGCTATGTTCAACGATCAAGATATTGCACAAATCAACGGCCGCGGACAATCGGTCGAACAGATTGAGAAACAGGTCGAACGCTTCAAGACAGGGTTCCCTTATTTAAGAATTGAAACAGTAGCGACAACCGGTAACGGCATTGTATCGCTTAATAACAAGATGGAACAAGAATGCATCGGCAAATGGATAGAGTTCCAAAAAACCGACGCAACGATAGAGAAATTCGTTCCTGCATCCGGGGCAGCTAGCCGAATGTTCAAGAATATTTTCGCCTTTGCCTCATCAAATAAGACAGAACCCGAAACAGACTTTGAGAAACAATTTATTGACGGGATAAGCCAATTTGCATTCTACCCTATCCTGAACAAAGCCTGTGTCAAGATGTATGACAAAAATGTGAAAGAACTACTTGACGCAAAACGCAGCACCGATGTAGCCATGGCACTTCTAAGCAAAGACGGTCTCAACTACGGAGCGCTGCCCAAAGGTCTGCTCAAATTTCACCGCGGCAGTTCCGGACGTATGCACACCCCAGTCGAAGAGCACCTCGAGGAAGGCGCACAATATGCTGCCGACAAAAACCGTAAGGTCAGCATACACTTCACTATATCGCCAGAACACCGAAAGGAGTTCGAGGCACTGCTAACAACAAAGTTGGAGTTACTGGAAGCCGTATGGGGAGTGAAATACGACATCACTATGTCGGAACAGAAAAGTTCAACCGACACAATAGCCGTCAACAGCGATAACACCCCATATCGCGACGCAGACGATAAACTGCTGTTCCGTCCTGCTGGTCACGGCGCCCTCATTGAGAATCTTAACGAACGCAACGCTGATGTGATTTTCATCAAGAACATCGACAACGTTGTCCCGTCAGCCCTACGCAACACGACAGTTCGCTACAAGAAAATCATTGCCGGATACCTTGTGGACATTAAGCAACAAATCGAGAGATACATGTCTATGCTTGACAACGGCGATGTCAACGGCGACCAAATGAAAGAGATACTGCAGTTTGTCGAAAACAAACTATCAGTTCACAACAACGCCACCGCAACAATGGACAGTGAGGCATTGAAAG
This sequence comes from Candidatus Sodaliphilus aphodohippi, assembly GCA_018065665.1. Lineage (GTDB taxonomy): Bacteria > Bacteroidota > Bacteroidia > Bacteroidales > Muribaculaceae > Sodaliphilus > Sodaliphilus aphodohippi. Next base: position 13,381 of record JAGHSV010000065.1, on the reverse strand, counting down.
CATACCTTCGCGGTAAACTGAACCGTCCAATACGAGTATGTGGCATGGTACGCAACGAGGGAGAACCCGGCGGAGGCCCCTATCTGGCCTACAACCCCGACGGCAGCTACTCACCACAGATACTTGAAGCGGCTCAAATAGACAGTAACAACGAGCATGCCGTCGCACTGATGAAAAGCGGCACCCACTTCAACCCCGTTGACCTTGTTTGCTGCATAAAGGACTACAAGGGCAACAAATTTGACCTCAAACAGTTTGTTGATTATAACACCGGACTGATAAGCGAGAAGTCAAAAGACGGTGTGGAAATCAAAGCCCTCGAACTTCCCGGTCTGTGGAACGGTTCAATGAGCGATTGGAACACCATATTTATTGAGGTACCTGCCGAGACCTTTAATCCTGTAAAAACTGTTAACGACTTGTTGCGTGCAAGTCACCAATAAAATAATAAGCATTATGAAAAAACAAATTTTAATAGCAATGTTCGCTGTATGCATGGCGTTAACTGCCTGTGCACAGCCCAAACAAGAAAGCCAGCCAACACCTAACCAGGAACAGCAAACAGCCGGCAAGGTCAATGTGATGACTCAGGCTCAATTCAAGGAACAGATCTATGACCTTGACAGCAAAGAGGCACCGACATTGAAAAGCGAATTGCCGGTAGTTGTCGATTTTAATGCTACATGGTGCGGTCCATGCCGCCGTCTTTCCCCTATTCTTGAAGAATTGGCGAAGAAGTATGAGGGTAAAATACTGTTCTACAGCATCGATGTTGACCAGAACAAAGAGTTGGCCCAAAAGCTTCAAATCCAAAGCATCCCAATGCTGTTAATGTGCCCAACCAAGGGCAATCCCCAGACAATCGTAGGCCTTGTTCCCCAAGAAGACCTAGTGAAGGCATTTGACCAGGTTCTGTTGGGAATTGAACCACAACAGTAATACCGGCACATGATCTATCCCAAGAACTTTGAACAAAAAATAGGGTTCGACACCATTAGGTGCGAGATAGAGAAAAGGTGTATCAGCACGCTGGGCATCACCTACTGCAAGGAGATGCGATTTGGGACCGAATTCCATACCGTTGAAAAAGCCCTGCACCAGACCAACGAGTTTGTGAACGTGCTGCATTCTAAGAAGGAATTCCCTGTGAATTTCTTCTTTGACCTGCGAGGCGTACTCAAGACCATAACCACTCCCGGCACATTTCTCACAACTGAGAACCTGTTCAACCTGCAACGATCGCTGACCACCATAGCCGAGATTGTCAAATTCTTTGCCCAGAGCGAGGATGAGAACACCCCCTACCCCAACCTGCACGAACTTGTCAGGGGTATGCAGGCGTTTCCCGACATCACCGCCGAAATTTCGCGCGTACTTGACAAATCGGGAAACATCAAGGACAACGCGTCGCCCGAACTGGCAGAACTCCGCCGTACTATCATGTCGGTGACAGCCAGCATCAACGGCACTATACGACGCATCATTTCCCAAGGCAAGCAGAACGGGGTGCTCGACAGTGATGTGCAACCCAGCATACGCGACGGGCGTCTCGTGCTGCCCGTGTCTCCGATGAACAAGCGCAAGGTCAAGGGTATCGTTCACGATGAGTCGGCAAGCGGCAAGACGGTGTTCATCGAACCCGAGGAGATTGTAGAAGCCAACAACCGCATACGCGAAACCGAAGCAGAGATCGCACGCGAGATTATCAGGATTCTCACCTCAGTAACTGACGTTATCCGTCCCGAACTCGACAATCTACAAAACACATACGCGATTTTAGGAGAGATTGACTTCATTAGGGCCAAAGCACTGTTCGCTACCGAGACAGGAGCACAGATGCCCAATATCCAGAAGACACCTGTAATCGAATGGTATCATGCCATACATCCGGGATTGCTGCTTGCACTGCGCGAACAAGGCAAGGAAGTGGTCCCACTCAACCTACAACTTGACAAACAGCAACGCATATTACTGATTTCGGGTCCGAATGCCGGTGGCAAGTCGGTGTGTCTCAAGACAGTGGGCATCAACCAATACATGATGCAGTGTGGACTATTGCCACTGGTATATAGCAACTCTCACATGGGTATGTTCAAGAGCATCTGTATAGATATCGGTGACCAACAGTCGCTTGAAGACGACCTTAGCACCTATAGTTCGCATCTGCAAAACATGAAGACCTTCCTGGCTCGTGGCGACAAGCAAACACTGGTGCTCATAGATGAGTTTGGAGGTGGTACAGAACCACAAATTGGTGGAGCGATAGCTCAAGCCATACTTGAGCAACTGAACAATAGCCAGGTTTTTGGCGTCATCACGACACACTACCAGAACCTGAAACATTTTGCCGAAGATACTGACGGCATCGTGAACGGTGCAATGCTCTATGACCGTCAGCACATGCAACCGCTGTTCCAATTATCGGTTGGGTATCCAGGCAGTTCATTTGCCATTGAGATTGCACGCAAGATAGGCCTACCACAAGATGTAATTGCCACTGCAAGCGATATTGTAGGCAGCGACTACATCAATATGGACAAATATCTGCTTGACATTGTGCGCGACCGCAAGTACTGGGAAAACAAACGCCACGAGATTCATGTCAAGGAAAAGAAACTTGATGCTATCATCGAGCAGTATAACAGCAAACTCGCAAACATAGCCACTGAGCAGAAACAAATAATCAAGGAAGCAAAGGCCGAAGCACGCGACATGCTCTCAAAGAGCAATGCCCAGATTGAGCGCACAATCAGGGAAATCAAGGAAATGCAAGCCGAGAAAGAAAAGACCAAAGAAGTTCGCCGCAACCTCGACGAATTCAAAAAACGTCTTGAGAACGAAGATCTCGGGAACATATCAACTCCGAAACCACTTCCCCAACGAAAGCCCAAGGCCAAAAAACTACAACCACAGGCACAACCCAAAGACGCTACAATCAAAACCGGCGATGCCGTAGTGATGAAAGGCACGACAACTGTCGGGACGGTACTCAGCACCGACGAGAAATATTCGGTAGTTGCATTTGGCAACCTCAAGACACGCGTCGAGACCAACAGGCTTGAGCATACAATGCGTAAACCAGATATCATAAAGGCGGCATCGATGGGCGACACCACTCACAACGAGATACGTGAACGCCAGCTCAAATTCAAGCCAGACATTGACGTACGAGGAATGCGCGCCGACGAGGCTGTACAAGCCGTAACCTATTTTATAGATGATGCGATACAATTCAACTCCAGTCGTGTCAGGATTCTGCATGGAACGGGTACAGGCATTCTCAAAACCGTTATCCGTCAGTTCCTAAACACCATTCCTGGTGTCAAAAGTTATCGCGATGAGCACGTGCAATTTGGCGGTGCAGGCATCACAGTAGTAGATTTAGAATAAAAAAATCGCAAAAAAATTTGCACAGTTCATAAATTAGCAGTAATTTTGCACACGTCAAAGTGAAAGCGATGACACTCGGAGAGATGGCAGAGTGGTCGATTGCGGCGGTCTTGAAAACCGTTGAGGGTAACACCTCCGGGGGTTCGAATCCCTCTTTCTCCGCCAAAAAAGGAATCCGTTAGGGTTCCTTTTTTGCGTTTGAAAGTATCATTTGTGACATAATAACAACAAGGGTCCAATCAATGACTGGACCCTTGTTGTTATTAATATTATTAGATATTCAATGATTAAAAACCTACTTTATCCAATATATAACGTGACAAATTATTCGGGAACTCCTCTGATATTCCTCCACCTCTGTTTCCGCTATCCCATTTGGCTGTTGCGGTAGTACCTTTGATGGTTGCGAGGTCCCGATACTCGGAATATCGGGATTCTTCCATCATGCGGTTCAATTGACTAACGTACTTGGAATCAGTAATGACCACCTTCCCTAATACGGCTTCACCATGTCCATGCAGCATATATGTATCATCTACTTCGTTAACCCACTTGTCATCATCGTCAGTCAATGTGGCATTCAACCGGTCAGCTTCGGCTTTAGATATTTCACGTTCAATAGTGGAGACGGAGGTAACAGTAATCACCCATCTGGTCACTTTTGACCACGGAGATACTTCTTCGTCTTCGGCAACGACCTCTTCAGTCATCGAGTCTGCTGTCTCCTCAATTATCGGAGCGACATTAGCATTAGCACTATCAGTATTGGAGTTATTGCTATTGCAGCCTGTCAATAACAATGCAATAAAGGGAATGAATATTGATTTATCCATAGTTTTTTATAATTTCTGTTTTTATTCAAATACTATCGGGAATTCACTGATGCGCAGTGTGGTGCAGCCGTATGGGATGAGGGTGATTTTCTCAACTGGTCTGTCACTGTACTGGGGATAGCAAGGCATCGGGCCTGCCATCTTGTTATAGAGGGTCCATGAGGGGATTTCCTGAGCGTCAACCTCGATGCTGATTGGTGCATTCTCGAGATTCCAGGGGTACAGGCTCTGCTGTTTTTTCTTGTCGATGCTGACTTTGAAGCATTCCTGTACTTTATCACGCGGAACCGAAACGATGCCATAGTTCCATTTCGAGTCGCTGGTCACTTTCCAATAGCTTTCTCCAAAGTCGGCGCGGTCTTCCTCGTCAAAGTCAACGCGTTCCCACTTTTCGTTCATCTTCAATGCATAAACCAGCGGTCCGCGCTCAACACCGATTGAGTGCTCATACCATCGGCTTGTGGTCACCTGCATGGGCAGCGTGAGCTCGACTTTGTCGCCGTTCTTCCATTCCCGTCTCAGGATAGCCACACCGTTTTCGGCATTGATGGCTATTGTTTCGCCGTTTACTTTGATTTGGGGCTGTGAGCACCACTTGGGGATGCGCAGTTTCAGCGGGAATCGTACATTTTTCTTGCCCTTGATGTTGACAGTAAATGTTATTTGGTCATCCATGGGATAGTATGTATCCTCAACGATATTCACTTCAGTGTCTCCCGATACCTTGGCAGTCACTTCTGACGGCGCATATGCAACAGCCGCAAGCCCCTCGTCGATGGTTGCCATCCACAGGCTCTGGGTAAACTTGGGCCAACCTTGGTGCATGTTCGAGAAGCAGCAGGGATAACCTGTCAGGGTACCAAAGATGATGTCGGTTCCGTCGTGGCTTGCGCCCTCATAGAAGTTGCGCTCGTTGCGAGTTATCATCACCTGATTGGCTTGCTGGAAGTACTGCTTGGCCATGAAGTCGTCGGTAATCTGCGTCGGCAGTGCATTGTAGGCAACGCGCTCGAGGTAGTCGCTGTACTCGACATCTCCAGTTATCTCAATCATCTTCTCTAACGAGAACATCAGCTCGACAGCCGAACAAAGTTCGGACCCCTGGGTGGGATTGTTGCCGTGCAGTCCCTCGTCACCGCCGTACATGCCTTGTATCTGTCCGTTAAAGTGACGGTTGTCGGCAAGTCCTTTTTTCACAGCTTTCAGGTGATTGGGGTTGCCCGATTGCTGCCAGTAGATAACCGGTTCCTTCAGTCCCTGTGCCAGGTTCACACAGTGAATGGACCTGAAACGCGAAAGGTAGTCGCTGTGCAGGAACATGTGTTCAAAGTCATATCCCTGTTTGTGCAGCAGTTTGCCAAGGTCAAGCAGGAAACTATCGCCAGTGATGTTATAGAGCCAGTAAACAGCCTGCAGGTTATCACATTCGCGATACTCGGCCCAGAAAGTCCAGTTGCCCAGCTTCTGCTCAGGAAGTTTTGAAAGTTGATAGCGGAAGTATCGTGTCATAAAATCGATGACGCGCTTGTCGCCTGTAGCCTGATAGTATTGCTGCATGATTTTCAGCACCACCATACGGGGCCACCAGTCAGCCGAGTTGTTGCGTTGCAGTCCGGGTTCATATTCATAATCTTTGGATGGTCCGAAATAGCCGTCCTCACGTTGGCTGTCGAGAGTCCACTCTATCCATGGCTGAACCTTCTTCTGCAGTTCCTTGTTGCCAGTAATGTATGCCAGAGGCAAGAGTCCGTCAATCCAGTACGGTCCGCGTTCCCATTGGTCACCATCGCCACCGAGCCACCCGTTGCGTTCACCCATTACCTGGGGATACAGTTTATCCATCTGCGATGTGGCACCGGTCACCTGACGGTGCAGCATCTCCTGCAACCAACCCTTAGCCTTAATACTGCCAAGCGGAAGTTCGGCATATGGTTTTACCTGAAGAGGCTGACGGTTGAATGTGTAACACTGGCTCCACGCCACAGTGGCGACGAGCATTAGCATCGCAACTAGAATACCCAGTTTTTTCATATCTGATTATCTTTTGAATTATATTCTATGCAAAGATAAACATTTTTGCTTGATAAAAGGGCAATATCAATTGCTATTTTATCAAAAGTGTATATTTTTATACGAATTGTCATGCCGTTAGAGGAATTATAAGATGTTACAAAAGTTATTATTGGGACACCTTGAAAATGGGTAGAAGCAGCATCACACCAACAGCAATAATATGCTGATGGTGTGATACCTATGGGAATTTTGACTTCTAGTTTACGTGGTGTAAACGAGGCGAAGTCCCAAATAACTGATTCTGAATTCGGGAATGTTGTAATCACGCGCAGACACGCGGCAGTCGTCTGCACTGTTGCACCAGCTGCCTCCACGTCGAATGCGATAGAATGCCGATTCGGGACCAGTGGGATCGGTCTGCGAATCACTGCTGTACGGGCCATACCAGTCCTGGCACCACTCCCAGACATTGCCACACATGTCGTACAATCCCAGTTCATTGGGTTTCTTTGTGGCCACCGGGTGGGGCTTGTTACCGCTGTTTGCACTGTACCATGCCACCTGGTCAAGGTCATTCCCTCCACTGTAGAGTGAACCCTGACTCTTGTCGCCACCACGAGCACAGTATTCCCACTCGGCCTCGGTTGGAAGGCGGAAGTTCTTGCCTGTAATGCTATTCAACTTCTTGATGAATGCTTGGCAGTCTTCCCACGACACTTTGTCAACAGGAAGGTTGTCCCCTTTGAAATAAGAGGGATTGCTGCCCATCACGGCAGTCCAAAGTGCCTGAGTCACCTCGGTCTCGCACATATAGAAGTCATGGGACAGGGTAACCTCATGTACCGGATTTTCGTCATCATCGGGGTCACCAAGAGTGAAGGTGCCATGACCGACAGGGAGCATGTTGAACGATACGCCATTAGCCGTTAATGTTTCTTTCTGATCGGGCATATTGGCGCCCAAGATTACATTTATCAGCATATTCAGGTCTCTAACGTCCAATATTGAGTCACCATTCATGTCACATATTGAAAGGTCATCCATTTCGGCCACATTAAGGATGTGGTTAATAAGGATGTTCATGTCAAACACATCGACATGTCCGTCATGGTTGGCATCGCCACGGAGGCTGCCTTCATTGGCGCTTATTGCTGTCCATGCTGTCAGGAGCATCAAGACTGCTACACAAATTCTTCTCATATCTATAAAAATTCTTGTTATTGTTTTTTTGCAAAGTTACAACTTTTTTTTGAACATCAAAGACCTACAAGTTAAATCCAGTGACTTTTAGGCATGGCTTCTGGCCTCTTGTGTCCTCCTTCATTATACTTACCTTGAGTGTGCGAGTTTCGCCGGGAAGAAGGTGAATATAGTTGTCCTCGTAGATGACCGGCAGCATCTGCTGACCGCCCTTGTCAACTACATTGAGTCGAATCATCAGGGCCGGGGCATCGGACTTGTTGGTCAAAATGGCAGTATAGTGCAATTCGTCGGAAGTCTCGTCTACAAGATGGAACACCGAATTCACCGCAGCCTTTGCCATGTCACGCAGGGCCTGGAAATTGCCCTCTTCACTGCCTCGCATGTAGTCATTGCGTGAAATCAGATTTCCCTCGGCATCGGTTAGAGTGAGGCGCAGCAACTGAACGGGGCCAGCGTCCGCGGGGAAATGTAACGGCAACAGCGCCTGTGTACAGTCCTCGCCAATGCTGGTTCGTGCACTTCCCTCCCAGCACTGTTTGCCGTTCATGTCATAAAGAACGGCCTTAACCGTCAAATCGCGCACCATTCCGCAACTGTAGTTAACCACCTCCACACTATCGGTCTTGGCATTCCATTGGACATGAAGGGGTTCGCTACCATGTTTAGAGCCGAAATATGCTGCATTGGGGTCAAGGTAATAGTCATAGGTCTGCCATACCATACTGGGCCAGCAAGGATGTGTCATCCAGAGGAGCAGTCCGCGACGGTTAAGCGAACGGCTCTCGAACAGGGCTCGATAGCAGTCGTAGTTCACCCACTGTGCAAGGTCACAAAATTCCCTAGCCGACTGAGGACGACCGAACATCTTATCAACCATTGAGTCGAAAGTCGATGACCGTTGTGCGCCATGAAGAGTGTAATCATGCTCGCCCCATGCATCACCCTGAGGCCATAGCATTGAGGGGGCAAGAGTACGTTCAAGGCTCTCATAGTTCATCATGCACGGCATACCCCGTTCGCTATGGAACTTGGCACTACCCCGCTTCAATTCAAAATATTCACGGGGTGAAACAGCCCAATAAGGTCCGTGTCCGGTAACGACATCATCAGCCGAACTGGGAATGTAGGGTAAACCCGGGTGAATAACTTTAACTAATTTATCAAGTGCAGCATTGAGAGTTCGGGTGGGATATCCTTCGTTGCGTCCACAGTACAGTGCCAGACATGGATGCTGGCGGATGCGCTTGACCATATCCTTGGCATTTGCCTCGAACATCGCCTCGTCATCGGGGTCGGGACCATCGCACGGGTTTGCCAACCAGAAATCTTGCCACACCATAATACCATAGCGGTCACATGCATCGTAGAACTCATCATCTCCAATCTGACCGACCCAATTGCGTATCATTGTGAAGTTCATATCCTTATGATAGCGGACAGCCGCATCATACTCGCGACCTCGATAGTTTAGGTTGTGTTCCGAGAATCCCCAGTTACCTCCTCGTCCAACAAAGCGACGACCATTGACAAACAACGTCAGTGTCTCGTTGTTGGTGTTCCAAGTAATCTGGCGAATACCTGTATTGTAGGTAATCTCGGTAGAACTGCCTTCATCAGGGATAAAACAGAAAGACGACTGATACATAAACGGCTCACCATAGCCGTTGGGCCACCACAGGCGCGGATTGGAAACATGCAGCTGTCTGAACTCATCAGGATCAAAAGTGATTGTCTGCTGCTGATTAGCCTTCAAGGTAACATGCCGTTGGAATTCTATTTCGCCAATCTTGCCCACCAGCCGTCCACCAACATCACAGTTGCCATCGTTGCTGACAACAACCTGTGGCGTGAGAACAGCCTCGGTCGTGTCAGGCAAGTTGAGAGTACAGTCAACAAATGGGTCGCTCAGGTGGACGGCACCTGTTGTCGAGAGATAGACATCGTTCCAGATGCCAACCTCACGTCCTCTCGTTGTCGTAATCCAGTCCCATCCTACCGAGGCGTGAAAAGTGGGATTATCAGCACCGAGAATACCACCATTTATAGTTGTATTCATGCGGTTTTTCTCCTTGGTCGCCCCATAGTGGTCATTGCAGACTACCTCGACACACAAGATGTTTTCTCCCGCCTTCAATAGTTTCGACACCTCAAAACGCGAACGTATAAACGCCCCTTCGGAGCGTCCAAGATAGGTGCCGTTCAGCCATATATTGGCTTTCCAGTTAATACCGTCAAAATTGAGATATACATGATCCCTGGCATACCCTTTAGGCACATTGAAACGGTTGCGATACCAGAAATTGCTATGGAAGTAGGACTCCGAAATCTGCAACCCGTTGTTGGCATAGTTGGAGTTTGGTACAGCACCGATGTTCATATAACTGGTCAAGACAGTACCGGGTACGGTAGCAGGCAGCCACTGAGGGGTATTGTCGTTATAGTCAGGCGAGGTCATTGTCAATGCCGACTCGCCCTCTGTGGGGCGGTATAACTTCCAGTTCCCGCCCGACAGCATCATGATATCGCCGTCTACACATGGGGAAGGTTTGGGTACATACTGGACTCCGCCACGCCCATACACATCCAATTGGCCAAGGGTATATGTACTGGCCACTGCCTCCTGCATGAGCACACGCACATATCGCCCATGTGCTTTGCACGATATCTTGTCGGTCAATGATTTGCCGCCGGGCAGTTTTGCCACGGTCTTCCACGTGCTGGCGTCATCCGAGACCTGGATGGAGCCCTTTGTCGCTTTATCTATCCATGAGAGGCAAACTGTATCAATATCGGCTGCAGCACCCAGGTCAACATACAGCCATTCCTCCTGGTCGCGCGACACCAGTTCCTGACTCATCCAGCAACTGACAAAGTCTTGGGCAGGTTTCATGTCAATTACTTTGCCGTTGGCATAAAAATTAATGATTGCCAAAGACCAGAACTTGGCCGACGGTGCACTACCTCCGATTCTTACAAAGTTATAGACTTGAGGATTGCAAACGACAAGGGTAGTGTCAAATTCGTAAGTCGGATATGGTCCATTATCTTGGCGTTTGTTAGGGTCAGGATTCACAAAGTTCTTTGTCTTGTAACCTGGCAACCCGTTGCCAGCGGCTGCTGCAATAACCTGCCAGTTAAAACCATCGGTCGAACCTTCGACCGTAAGACGATATGGGTCATTAGAGTTGTATGCGGCATCGTCATAAGCCACCTTGCCGTAAATATCGACAGAATCAGGACAAATCGAGTAGCCATACATTTCATAACTGAGATAAGATTGCGACCCCGGCATGACGTTATAGGTGAATTCGCATTGGTCCAGACTCCATTCTCGTTCGCGACGCGGTAGCAACCCGTTGATGTTAAGCACACGCAAGTAAGTGGGACGTGGTTTGCCTGGCTGGATGCCATCGGTGGCAAGTTGGGCTGTCAGGTTGTCGTCAAACTGTGAAGACGCAAATGCCATGCGGTTAAGGGCCAAGTTGCGGTAGGCACCGTTTGCCGCATGGGCGACCGGCGCAGTACACTGTGAAATCCTTCCCGGATACACCCCCACTCCACGAGTATAGGGTTGCTGTCCGAACGACGTGGCAAAAACAGATGCCATGAAAAGCATAAAGCACAGAAAAATCTTTCTCATAACAAGAATATTATCATGCAACAAAGTTACGATATTTTTTACAATTAGCAAAGTCACAACGCACATCCAACAACAAACAGCAAAGCATTTTTTCTAACGTTTTCTTTATCTTTGTACATTTTGTCAAAAAAAAATACTAACTTTGTAAACAAAACCAATATTTAACATTCATATGAAAAAGAAACTATTATTGTGTTTGATGGCTATCGCTGCCCTTGCAGCACCAGCCAAAGACATCTTTGTCAACACCCCGAACACTACTTTGTTACTGGCCACCTATGAGAATAACGCATTACGCATCTGCTATTACGGTGACCGCATTGAAAAGGCATCATACGCCTATCAGGCCTACTGTTTCTCAGAGGAAGCCTACCCTGCCTTTGGTCTTGGATGTGACAACGTACCGGCGCTGTCGGTAAAGCATGCCGACGGCAACATGAGTACCGAACTGGTGTATGTTTCGGACACTCAACAAAACGAAGGCAACAGCACCCTGTACACCATCACCATGCGTGACCGTGTCTATGATTTCACCGTTGACGTGTGCTACCGCGCATATAATAACTGTGATGTGATAGAGATGTACTCGGTAATCCACAACAACGAGAAGAAACCCGTCACCCTACTCAAGTTTGCCAGCGGTTTCATGCCGGTGTGGCAAGGCGATGTATGGGTTAGCCATCAGGCCGGTGACTGGGGCAGCGAATCACAAATAATCGAGGAGCCCCTCAACCAAGGAATGTTTGAAATACATGACCTTGGCGGTACCAGAAACGCATTCCAGAACCGTCCCAACCTGATGCTGTCGCTCGACGGCAAGCCACAGGAGAACTATGGTCGCGTAATTGGTGCTGTGCTCTGCTGGAGCGGAAACTTCAGCATGTCAATCGACACGCGCAACAATGACATCCACTGCCTTGTTGCCGGCATCAACGAAGCAAACTCGTCCTACACGCTGGGCAAAGGCGAATCGTTCACCACTCCCGAACTAGCCTTCACTTATAGTAACGAGGGAGCCGGCGGCATGAGCCGCAGTTACCATCGCTGGGCACGTCTCAACAACAAGGTATATAACGGCACTGCACTGCGCAAGACACTCGTCAACTCGTGGGAAGGTGTCTATCTGAATGTCACCCAAGAGGGAATGGAAAAGATGATGGATGGTGCCAAACAAGTTGGAGCCGAGTTGTTTGTGATGGACGACGGTTGGTTTGGCAACAAGTATCGCCGCACTGTCGATGACTGCGCGCTTGGAGACTGGGGGGCTGACAAGGTAAAACTCCCACAAGGAATCCCCAGCCTTGAAAAAGCATGCCTCGACCGCGGGCTGAAATGGGGTATCTGGATTGAACCCGAGATGACAAATACCAAGAGTGAACTGTATGAGAAACATCCCGACTGGGTAATATGCCACCCCACGCGCAAGCCCTTAACAGGCCGTGGCGGCACACAGTTGATTCTTGACATGAGCAATCCCCAGGTACAAGACTTTGTGTTCAAGGTCGTTGATGACATCATGAAAGAAACGCCCAATACCTACTTCATCAAGTGGGACCACAATTTCCAGATTTACAACTTTGGTTCACACTACCTCAGCGCTGACCGCCAGAGTCATCTGTATGTCGATTACCAACTGGGGCTGATCAAAACGCTGAAACGCATCCGAGCCAAGTATCCTAACTTGGTTATTCAGTGCTGTGCATCAGGTGGTGGTCGCGTCAACTACGGTCTTATGCCATACTTTGACGAGTTCTGGGTAAGCGACAACACCGACGCACAACAGCGCCTGTTCATCCAATGGGGTACCAGCATGTACTTCCCGCCCTGTGCCATGGCACAGCACGTCAGCGCTTCGCCAAACCACCAGACCGGCCGCATCGTGCCGTTGAAGTTCCGCTTTGACGTTGCCATGACAGGACGCCTTGGCATGGAAATGAAGCCCTCTGACCTGAAAGAGAAAGAGATGCAGTTTGCCCAGAATGCATTCAAACTGTACAAGGACACCATCCGTACGCTCGTGCAGCAGGGCAACCAGTATCGCCTTATCTCGCCATACGACGGAAAGGGCTTCGCAAGCCAGATGTTCGTTAACGACAGCAAGAGCGAGGCAGTATTCTTCTGCTACAAGTTTGAGCACTACATTAATATGTTATATCCCCGTTTCCGGTTTGCCGGACTGGACCCCGATGCGACCTACGTTCTCAATGAAATAAACAGCGTTGGTAAAAGAGACGAAGCCTGGGACGGGGCTGAGTTTACAGGTCGTTTCTTGATGAACCAGGGTATTGACATAACACTGGAC
>JAGHSV010000219.1 GCA_018065665.1 Candidatus Sodaliphilus aphodohippi | reverse complement strand
GCATAGAATACATAAGTCACCTTGTTGAAGATTTCACCGCTGTTGTCAAGGGCCAGCACGGTGTTGTCAAAGTTGGGTGCCTCGGGGTTTGCGATGATGGCTTCGATTTCCTTGTTATGCTGCTCGATACCTGCCTGCAGGGCGGGCATGTAGTCAGCAATCTTGATTTTGCCGAAAGGCGGGATTTTGTACTTGGTGGTGTACTCACTGAGGAATGGATTGGACTGTTTCACAGTTTTTTTGCTTGCTGCGCTTGCCGTTGTCGCGATGCAGCACACGGCGAGCATGATTAATAAAAACTTCTTCATTGTCTTAGTTTATTATTTAGTTTTGTTAGTTATCACAAATTTTGTCACTAAGGGGTAATGGTCGCTGACATTGACGCTCTTGTCGACATAGCTCGAGACGGCGCGCATGCAGCCCCTATACAGCACATGGTCAATCTTGAAGTACATGAAGTATTTGCCAAACGTGTTGACCGGTCCCAGTCCGGTCTCGCTGAAGGCGTCGTTCATGTCATTGCCGCGTAAGGTGCGGTAGGCATAACTGCCGGCAGTGTCGTTAAAGTCGCCGCAGAGGATGAGATTGGCGGGCGCATGGTCGAGCCAGCTTCGTACCTCCCGGGCCTGCCCGCTGCGCACAACAAAGGCGTTTGCCAGAATCTCGGTATTTGATTTTCCCTTTTTTGTCGCATAGGTGGCGCCCGGTTCCCCAGGTTTATTCTCGATTTTCAGCATGTGCCTGATGGAATCAGTGAGACCAAAAGAATTTAGATGAATGTTTACGAGTGTAATGCGTTCTTTTCCTATCGTGACATTAAAGGCTAAAACATAATGGTGGTATTTCCCGAAGAAGGAGTCAAGCGAATCGGTACCGAAAATGGGTTTGGCGATAGTGTCGGTAGTGAACGGGTATTTAGACATTATCACAATATCATCATCGTTCTGCGAACGGTAAGGATACTGCTGCTCTATTCTGGCGCTATCCTCCTCAAGGGCCTCACAGGTCTCGTAATGCCCCTTGGGCAAATGATGCGGGATTTCCTGTATCATTACAAAGTCGGCGTTTGTTTCCAGAATCTTACGCATAGCCAACGATGGTTTTTTCTTATAATAAGGGTACATCCCGGCAACATTGTAGGTCATCACCGTAAAGGAGTTCTCCGACTTTTCGTCATGGCTAAAGTTAATGGGGCAGATTAACCTAATTGACGGGATGGCGCATACAAATGCAATTGCAACAATTGATGCCAAATTCCAACGGCGCACCAATAACAGCACCAATAACCACACAGCGGCTACAACAGCAATAAATGGCAAACCCAGCACCAATACATGCAGGAGATAGTTCCCGCGCGATGGTGTCACGCAGCCACCATAGGCGGCAGCAATCAGTGCCGCAATGCCGAGGACGGTGACAGTGGTGAACGTTATGTCGCTTGCTTTGTATTTCATTTTCTTGTCATCTTGAAACGGGTTAATACGGGGTAGTGGTCGCTGTTGCCGGCAATCGGGCATTCGCAACTGTATGCCTGCAAATCACCGCGGTACATCACATGGTCAATTCTGAAGTACAGGTTGTGGTGGTAGTAGGTATTTGACGGCCCAAAGGCACATTCCTTGTAGGCATCGGTCAGGTCGTCGCCCAAAACGGTCCGGTAACTGTATGTGGCAGGGCCATCGTTGAAGTCGCCGCACAGAATGACATCCCGCGGGCAACTGTCAATGAAATTCCTGACCATACGAGCCTCGTTGGCGCGACGTTTGGCAGCGTATTGGACTTTATGAACTAATGACTTGCCCGACTTGGAGTCTTCTTGGTCGATGCCTATCGACTGGAGATGGACATCAATAAAACGGACCACGCGACCCTTGATGCTGACGTCAAACGCCTTGCAGTATGTGTGATAACTGTCGTTGCCGTCAACAACCCCGTGGTCTTGTCTCAATGAGTCGGTTGGCACAACCGTATAAGGGTATTTTGACATGATCATTAAATCCTGAAAACCGTGTGAGTGAAATGGGTATTGCCGAGACACCTCATCACGATATGGCACAACACCACGCTGTTTTAGAATGTCATCTTTGTCAAACAATCCCTCCTGAAGCAATACTACATCTGCATCAATATCAAGCAGATGACGCATAGTGATAAAATCGCGCGTGCCGTCCATAGGTTCAAAGCCGATAACATTCCAGGTCAGGACTGTGAGCGTCGTGTCTCCCTCTTCGGGTGTGTGGCGTGTTAGCGACATGGGCACGTGGACCAGTATGGTCGGCATCGATATCAATATGGCCAGTGCAAGCCCCATAGCATACTTGAATCGTTTGAGCAGCACGAGGCATATAAGGACAAGCAACGCAATCACAAGCATGATTGGGAATCCCAACGCCGCAACGGCTGTCCATCCCATAGTGCGTGGGTCGATATGACCGGCATAGGCACATACCAGCATAGCCGCCGATGTCAACAGCGTTATTATTAGCGATGGTATGCCTCGGTTGTGTCTCATACGTTGTTATTGCTTTTTGTTGAAATGGAATAGGACGTCACGCTCGTCATCGGTCAGTGACGAGTATCCCGACCGCTTGATTTTTGCTAAAACGCGGTCAAGATCGCCCTCGGTTGGATTGCCGCGAAACGCTTTGCCACCGATGGGGTCGCCAACGTGCGGCTTGCGTCGTGAGAACGGGCCTGCAATACGGTCCAGTACAAAGTTGATGCCGGCAGTAAGGTCATGACCACGTTTGATTTGCCATGCAAAGGCAGCTCCAACGAGGATACCGCCCAGGTGGGCAACATGACCACCGATGTTGCCGCCGTCGATGCTGATCAGATTGAGCACGACCGTGATGATGGCTACCCATTTTAGCGAAATCTCACCGATAAACAGCAAACCAATCTTATAGTCAGGGGCATAGACCGAGACTGCCACGACAATGGCCATCACCGATGCCGACGCACCCAGCAGGTGCATCTCTGGACCAACCGGATGTGGCAACAGGTTGAATGCGGCAATGTATAGCGCACCGCCGCCAATGGCACCGAGCAGGTAAAGCCCCGTCAGTTGCTTGGGGGTGAAGTACTCGAGAAATATGCGTCCCAACCAGTACAGCCACAACATGTTGAACAAGATGTGCAGTATCTCGTAGTGGGTAAACGCATAGGTGATCAGGGTCCACGGACGGTGCAGGAACGATATGATGCCCGAGGGCATTTCCAGCCATGCCATCGCCGTGTCGATGTTAAAACCTGCAAAGAATGCCACTAATGCCATCAACCTCAGCACCAGAAAAATGCCGACATTAATATATATAAGTCTCAGGAGCATTGACCCCTGGCGGTATTTTTGTTTCAGCTCGTCAATAAAAGCCATGGTAACCTCCGATTTTTCCGTTGTGTTTCCAGTACTTAATCATAATGAATCCAAACAGCATGCCGCCCAGGTGGGCAAAGTGGGCGACTCCGCTCATGATTCCGCCAATGCCGAACAACAGTTCGATGGCACCATAGCCCAGCACCATCCATTTTGCCTTAATCGGGAACGGGAACGGTATGATATACATTGGCAGGTTGGGGAATAACATGCCAAATGCAAGCAGGATACCAAAAACGGCTCCCGATGCGCCAACGGTAACAAGCATATTGCAGTAGTCGGCTGCATAGTCGGCCAGCATACCCTGGTTCCAGTATTGCTGCATCAGTGTGAGTGCCTGGCCGTTCTGCTCGGCAAGAAGCGTCAGAAACTCGGTTTTCCACGTGAACTCCCAGACCAACTCTTGGATGACTGCCGCTCCCAGTCCGCATGACACATAGTAGAACAGGAAACGCTTGCCGCCCAACACCCGCTCGAGTGTCATGCCGAACATCCACAGTGAGAACATATTGAAAAATATATGTGCCAGCCCCGTGCTGTCATGCATGAACATATATGTGAAAAACTGAATCGGGTTGAAGTCGCTGCCGCGCCAGTAGTGCAGCCCTAACATCTGTTCGAGATTGATGCCCGCCGTTTTCATGAAAACGATGGTAGCCAACCACATTATCACATTTACACTAATGAGGTTTTTAGTTATAGTTGGTATTGACCAGAATAGACTTTTAATATCCATATCAAAATAGCAAATTAACGATGCTCTGTAAATCACCTTAATTATCTACAAAAGTACTGAAAAAGAATTATAAACATCCCATTTTATTGCTAAAACCTATTTTTTTTGCAAAAAAAAGCATTTTTTTACTGTTTTTTTTTGTTATTAAATAAAATATGTCTATATTTGTCGCTGAAAAACTTTTAGACAATTTTTTTTATTTACTTTAAAACGAACTATTTATGAATAAAACTGAATTAGTAAGCGCTATCGCTGCCGATGCTAAGATGACAAAGGTTCAGGCTCAGGCCGCTCTCGAAGCTACTCTTAAGAATGTTGCTGCCGCTCTCGAAAAGGGTGACAAAGTTGCTCTCATTGGTTTTGGTACTTTCTCTATCAACGAGAAAGCTGCTCGTACAGGTCTCAACCCCGCTACAAAGCAGAAAATCACTATCCCCGCTAAGAAGGTCGTTAAATTCAAAGCTGGTGAAGCTCTTGCAAACAAGGTAAAATAATTATTGCCTAATATAACGAGTCAAAGTCTCGAAGCCTTAATTGCTTCGGGACTTTGATTTTTTTATGTCTTTTCTTTTTTTGACCATCAGCGCCATCAAAGGGATGGTTGTTTCGATGGCGTTTGTTGTTATCATGATATTGCTCAGCCTGTTATAAATATGATATTAGCATATTTTTTTGCGTATGTGATGCTCTGGAGAAAGACCTTTTGGAAATGGGTTTGAAAAAAATATGGCATTTTTGTTGCACACTTCAAAATAATAGAGTAATTTTGCACTGCAAATAAAAACTGGTCTCTTGGATGAGTGGTTTAGTCACCGGTCTGCAAAACCGGGCACAGCGGTTCGAGTCCGCTAGAGACCTCAAAAAACACCTGAATTGAATTCAGGTGTTTTTTTTTATTTGTTCAATATTTCTAATCTCAATCGATAATATAATTTGAAGCGATATTGGTGAAGTCTTCGACTTGCTGCGTGATCCAGGCTTCGTCGCGTCCCAGCAGTTGGGCCATGAGCCTTGCCACTCGAGGCGCAACATTCATTGCCTCACGCGAGTCAATGTACAGTAAACGCACGCGACGGGAGAGCACATCATCAAGAGTTAGTGCCATCTCCTCGCGTACGGCCCAGACCACCTCGGCAAGAGTATAGTCATACCGTTCCGAAATTTTCTCGGCATACTCGGGTTTCTCCTGCTGGATTTTCAGGATTTCGGCTTCTTCGCTACCATATACATAAAGGTGGTTGGTCAAGTCGGGGTTCTTGCGGTATCCGTGAATGTGGAACGAGCGGGTGACGCATTTGCGCTTTTCAACCAACCCCATCGAGATTGCCTTGTCGATGGTGTCCTCTGCCATGAGGCGGTATGATGTCCACTTGCCGCCAGTGATGGTAACCAGTTTGTTGTCTGAAACGATAATCTTATGGCTGCGAGATATTTCCTTCGTGCTTTTGCCTTCTTTCTGTGGTGCTGCAAGGGGGCGCTGTCCTGCATATACGCTCATGATATCGGCGCGGGTAGGTGCCGGGTTCATGTAGAGTCCGGCTGTTGACAGGATGAAATCGATTTCCTCGTCAAGTGCGCGCGGTTCGCTCTCGGGTGTGTCGCGCAGGACGTCGGTGGTCCCGACAACAACACGGTTATGCCAAGGCACGGCAAAGAGCACGCGTCCGTCTGATGTCTTGGGGACCATGAGTGCATAGTCGCTCTGCAGGAACTTCATGTCGAGAACGAGGTGGACTCCCTGGCTGGGTCGCACCATTGGTTTCATGCCGGGTTGGTCCATTTTCATCACATCGTCGACAAAGATGCCCGCAGCATTGATAACGGCTTTTGCATTGATTGTGAAAACTTCGCCCGTCTCGTTGTCGGTGGCTACAACACCACAAACCCTGCCGTCCTCGTTGTGAAGTATCTTGGTCGCTGTGATGTGGTTGATGACGCAGCCGCCGTTCTCGACACAGGTCTGTGCCAGGTTGATGGCCATTCGTGAGTCATCAAACTGCCCGTCATGGTAAACTATTCCTCCCTTCAACCCCTTCTTGATTGAGGTGGGCAGATAGCGCGCCACTTTTTTCTTGCCGATAAACAGACTGCGTCCGTATCCAAACCCGAACGAGAGCATGTCGTAGAAGGTCAGACCGCAAAAGTACAGGAAGTTGTCCCAGTGGCGATAGTTTGAAATGACAAATGCCTGATCCTTGACAAGGTGTGGCGCATTAGCTTTCATGCGTCCGCGTTCGCGCAAGGCTTCAAGCACGAGCCGCACGTCACCCTTCTGCAGGTAACGCACGCCGCCATGCACCAGTTTGGTGCTGCGACTCGAGGTACACTTGGCAAAGTCATCTTTCTCGAGCAGCAAGACGCTGAACCCGCGTGTGGCAGCATCAACGGCGCACCCCAACCCGGTGGCACCGCCACCAATGACGACAAAATCCCAATCTTCTTGCCTATTACGAATTTTTGAAAGTTCTGTTTGACGATTCATTTAGTATGCAGTTTGAATATTGTACAAATTTACGAATATTTATTGAAATAGTGACCCTTTGTGCAATAAAATAACGATACCTCTATGATTTTTAATAAAAAATTCATATCTTTGCAAAAATAATATTTAACAATTCTGATTATGAAAAAAAGATTACTATTTGCCTTATTGTTGCTTCTCGGCGCTTTGACGATGAGTGCCGAAGCGTTGACCGAGGCTCAGGCTTCGCAGGTGGCAAAGCAGTTCTTCACCCAGAATGGACGCCGTCTTGCCCCTGGACAGCATCAGACCGCCCAGTTCACTCTGGTAGCTTCGGCGGGTCGTACGGCGGACGTGAAAGACTATTATGTGTTCAATCGTGACACTAACGGAGGCTATGTCATCGTGGCCGGTGATGATTTGGCAGTGCCCGTTCTGGGCTACTCTGATAGCGGCGCTTTTGATGTCAACAACATCCCTGCCAACATGCAGTGGTGGCTCGAGCAGTACCAGCAGGAGCTGGAACACCTGCGGCAGCACCCGGGCGAGGCACGTCAGATGGCACCTCTGACAAATAGCGTTCAGCCGTTGGTGACTACCTATTGGAACCAGAGCGCTCCATACAACAACATGTGTCCGACCTATACCAGCAGCGGTAAGACAAGCCGTGCTGTGACGGGTTGTGTAGCCACCGCAATGGCTCAGATCATGAATTATCATGAGTGGCCCGTGAGGGGAACCGGCTCGCACTCCTATACATGTAACGTTGGTGGCGTAACTCGCAAAACACTTTCGGCCGACTTCAGTCAGTCAACCTACCAGTGGGACAAGATGCTTGATATCTACGGCAGCAATAGCCCCTCAGACTGCAACGATGCTGTTGCCAAACTGATGAGTGATGTCGGTATCTCGGTTGACATGGATTATGGCTCATCAAGCGGCGCATTGAGCGAGGATGTGCCCGATGCATTGAAGACCTACTTTGGCTACGATGAAGGCATATCAATCATGTATCGCGATTATCTTGGCATTGAGGTATGGGAGTCTATGCTGCGTGCCGAGTTGGACGCTGCCCGTCCTATTTATTACTCAGGAGCGACAAGCTCGGGTGGTCATGCCTTTGTTTTTGACGGTTATGACACCGACGGTTATTTCCACATCAACTGGGGATGGGGCGGCATGTCAAACGGTTACTTTGTCGTGTCAATGCTGAATCCGCGCGAGCAGGGCATTGGCTCGTTTGCAGGTGGATACAATTCACGTCAGGCAGCGGTCATCGGCATCCAACCTGCTGTCTCGGGCCATACCAACGAGGATCTCTCCGGCGTTTGCAGCATGTCGCCTACCGAAGACTCGGTACTTCTTGGCAATGAAACTGAATTGGCTTTGAATTATGCCGGTATGCAAGGTGCCAAGACCTGGGAGTCATTGTACTGGGGTGTAGTGATTACCGACATGAACGGAAACATAGTGGGCGAACCCCAATGGAGTGCTGACGCCAGTGGCATATCTTCGGGCGTGGGCTATCGGGCCAGTGTCTCACTGATGCCTCCAACCGACCTCCAACCCGGCAACTATCAGGTAAAGCTCGCATTCCTTGCCGACGAGACCGTTATGAAGGAGTTCATCGGCAACGCTGTTGACATGAGGGTTGAAGGCAATACAGCTTACTTCAACACCAGCACAGATGCCGATTTGTCTCTCAGTTCGATTGAAAACACCGACCTCTATGCCAACCAGGCCTTTGAGGTTAACGCGGTTATTGCCAACGCCGGTGCCGAGTACTTTGACAATATTTATGTGGCTCTCATCAATACCGCAGGCTCAGTGAAGATGAAGTCTGCTGCAATGAAGGTGGCCATTGCCCACAACGGCACATTTGCTTTCAAGACCGAGTGCACGGCAAGTGTAACCGCAGGTGACTATCGCCTGGCAATACTTGATGCAAGCAACCAGGTCATTGGCTCTGTACCCGTCACTGTTAAAGCCGCCAGTCAGGCAGCTTCACTACAACTGATTGGCAACGTTGTGCCCCAGGCAACCGTGATGCCGCGTAATAACATCCAGGCTTCGGCTCAGGTCAAGAACAATGGTGGCATATTCGTTGGCAGGCTTGAGTTAATCATTGCTCCTGCCGATGCCATGACGGTACGGGAACTTGTTCAGTCTGACTTGATTACGATTGAGCCCGGCGAGACAAAAACCGTGAACTTCAAGACCGAAATGGTCGCCGAGGTGGGCGAGACCTTCCGCATGGCGATGCGTGACCCGAGCCGCAGCGACGCCTATTATCTGTGGAACAGTAATTTCGTTTCATTCCAGATAGGTGAACCTCAGGCACCGGCAGTGCGTGGCGATGTTGACGGCGACGGCGTGGTCGATATTGCCGACATCAATGCAGTTGTTGCCCTGATGCTGGGTGATGGCATAAATGAATACAAGCAGCGCGCCGACGTTGACAACGATGGCGAGATTGACATTGCCGACATTAATAACATCATTGCGATAATTCTCTCAAATTAATTATCGTTGATACAAACAATGGCGGCGGTCTGGTACTATTTTAACCTGGTCGCCGTCTTTGTTTTTGCTATACTCTCAGACTATGTGTTAATGGGGTAAATCTTATTCTTGGCCCAGAATACGGTTAATAATTATGTTAAGGTCTTTGATGTCCACTTCACCGTCGTGATTGATGTCGGCATCGATGCTCGGGTTCATCTCGGTGACATTGCGGAACATGCTCCAGCTCTTGTTGTCGGTATAGATGTCATAACAGCCTTGGGGCACATGCAGCAGTGCCTTCCTGAAACAATCGTCGCTGAACGAGTATATACTCACCTGTGGCGGCCATGTCGAGAAAACAAACACATGCGCGGGAGCACATTTCCCGAATGCATTCTCGCCAATGTTGCGCACCGATTTGCTGATTGACACCATTTCAAGTTTTTGGCATCCTGCAAACGCAAGCGGTTCAATCTCGGTAACTGTGTAGGTGATGCCGTCACATGTCACGGCGTCGGGTATCAATGCAACTCTCAGGCCGGGGTAATTCTCGCCGTTGAGGTCGGTGTGTGTGACGGATGCTGTTGTTTTGTCATCATTTATGTCGTAGGCAATGCCGTCAGCCATAAAGTCGTAGGCCGACGCCGAAAGGCATGATGCCAACAATGCAACAAGGGTCAATAGTCTTGTGGATTTCATATTCTTATGAATTTGATGATTAGACTGTGGGTATTGAGATGCCGTCGAGTTGGCGATAGAGGTTAAGCGCATAAACGTCGGTCATGGCGCTGATGTGGTCAAGCACTGCCTGGATTTTCTCGAACAGCACTGGGGCGTGGACATCATATTGCTGCGGGAACTTGTTGAGCAGCAACTGCGAGTAGTTGCGCTCGGGGTGCAGCACGGCGTCAATGAGTTTCTCAAGCAGCAGGTTGATGATGCGGTTACCGGCAAGGTCCACGTCAACAACATAACTTGCACAATACAACTTGTTGTAGGCTAATACACTGCAACGCTTGTACCCGTCGGCGGCGATGGGCGAGATGTGGTCTATTAATGACCCCTCGAATTCGCCGTTCATGATTTTGTCCTCGTTGTTGACAAACGTGGTGGCGCATTCCTGTACCAGCAGTCCAACGATGCATGAGCGCAGGTAAACTATTTTCTCGTTGGGGTCATCAACATGCTCCATTACCTCGGTCATGTGGGCGCGGCGCTCTTCGTCAAAGAACGACAGCATCAGACGTATGGTCTCGTCTGTATCGATAATTTTCAGTTTATGGCCGTCTTCAATATCCATAACCTGATAGCAGATATCGTCGGCTGCCTCAACAAGGTAAACGAGGGGATGGCGGCAATAGCGTTCTTCGCCCAGTTTGATCATGCCAAGTGAGTCGGCAATGCGTTCAAACAGTTCTTTCTCGGTGGTGAAAAAACCGAATTTACCTTTCTCTCCGGCCTGCGACGATGAGTATGGGTATTTGACTATCGAGGCCAGAGTGGAGTAGGTCATGGCAAAACCGCCGGGGCGGCGACCCTTGAACTGGTGGGCGAGGGCGCGGAAACTGTTGGCGTTGCCTTCAAAGTGAATCAGGTCGTTCCATTGGGCATCGGTTAATTGCTTTTTGAGGTCCAGACCTTTACCCTCGCTGAAGTAGGCCCCTATTGTTTTCTCGCCCGAGTGCCCGAACGGGGGGTTGCCAAGGTCGTGGGCAAGGCAGGCAGCGGCAACTATCTCGCCGATGTTGTTCAGTTTTGATACCCACGGTTGACCTTCGTGACGTTTGGCCAGACGAAGTGCCACCTCGCCAGCCAATGATTTGCCGACGCATGATACTTCAAGGCTGTGAGTCAGTCGGTTGTGTACAAAGATGCTGCCCGGCAGCGGGAACACCTGTGTCTTGTTTTGCAGCCGGCGGAAGGGCGATGAAAACACCAGACGGTCATAGTCGCGCTCAAAGTCGCTGCGTACGCCGCCTTTGTTGTCCTGATAGTGTTCCAGTCCCAGTCTTTTGTCGCTAATGAGTTTGTCCCAGTTCATCATAGAGCCAATTAATTAAGACTGCAAATATACAAAAAATATTTTGATTGGAGATGGCAAAATGCCGTCACTCTATTGTCTTACCGTCAAAGCAGTAGGTGCACACCTGGCAGCGCGGCAGCCCGATGGCCTCGATGAGGTCGTCAAGTGTGTTGAATTTGAGCGACGTCAGCCCGAAGCGTTCTTTCAGCACCTCAATCATTTTCTTGTACTCGGGTGTGGTCGGGTCTGTGTATTTATCGAGATTCTTGCACGGGTCGCCCTCGAGGTCGCCGATGATGCGGCGCGTGATCAGTTCCATGTCGCTCTTGCTGTTGGAGAAGCCAAGATATTTGCATCCATAGATGAGCGGCGGGCACGAGATGCGCATGTGAATCTCTTTTGCTCCATAGTTGTAGAGTTCGCGTGAGTTGTCGCGCAACTGGGTGCCGCGGACGATGGAGTCGTCGCAGAAGAGGACGCGCTTGCCCTCAAGCATTGAACGGTTGGGGATAAGTTTCATCTTGGCAACCAGCGAGCGGCGTGCCTGGTCGCTGGGGGTGAAGCTGCGGGGCCAGGTCGGGGTGTACTTGGAGATGGCACGGTGGAACGGCACTTGCTTGCCCTCGGCATAACCGATTGCCATTCCGGTTCCCGAGTCAGGGATGCCGCAGGCACAGTCAACGTCGCATTCATCTTTCTTACCCATCTCATAGCCTATCTTGAAGCGGACTTCCTCGACGTTGCGGTTCTCGTAGCATGAGGTTGGGAATCCGTAATACACCCATAGGAAGGCGCATACCTGCATCTGGTCGCAGGCGGGTTTCATGATTTCATAACCGTCGGCGTCAAAACTCACAATCTCGCCAGGACCAACAAAATGCTCGGTCTCATATCCAAGGTTGGGGAATGCCGTTGACTCGCTTGAGGCAGCGCGGGCACCGTCTTTCTTGCCAATGATGATGGGGGTGCGGCCCAGGCGGTCGCGTGCCACGATAATGCGCTCCGGGGTCATGATCATCATCGAGCAGGAACCTTTGACCTTATTATATACATTGGTGATGCCTTCAACAAAGTCGTTGCCCTCGGTGATTAGCAGTGCCACCAGCTCGGTGGGGTTTGTGTGACCCGAACTCAGTTCGGCAAAGTGGTGGTTCTTGTCCAGTAATTCCTGTTCCAGTTCCTCGATGTTCAGAATGTGGGCGACTGTAACTATGGCAAACTGCCCGAGGCGGCTATTGAAGATGATGGGTTGGGCATCGGTGTCGCTAATCACCCCAATGCCTATGTTGCCCTTGAACTTGTCCAGTTCTTCTTCAAACTTGGTGCGGAAATAATCGTTCTCGATGTTGTGAATCGAACGGCAGAATTTACTGCTCTTGTCGTCGTATGTCACCATACCGGCACGACGTGTTCCCAGATGTGAATTATAGTCTATCC
>JAGHSV010000056.1 GCA_018065665.1 Candidatus Sodaliphilus aphodohippi | reverse complement strand
CCTTTGTCACAGCGGCTGCACCGGGGACATCGGCTGCATGGCCGCCCAACATCCCGTTGCCATTAATACTTGCCTGACGACGGTCTCTATAACTCATGCCGACAACCAGCGACGCCTTCTCCTCGAGAGTCATGCTCTTGAGGATTTCATCAATGTTATCGGCTCTCAACGTTTGGGCCATGACTGAGGTCACTCCCATCAATAGCATTAATGCTGTCAAAATAATCTTTTTCATATTAACTTGATTTATTTAATTCCTATTTTATTGAGGTGCTCAAGAAATTTGCATGCAAATATACAAAAAAAATCGGTTCAGACACCAACTTGCACCCAAGATGTCGTTCCAAAAATCAACAACCACACATTGACAAGCCCAAAACCACCTACCTTTTACGGTAAATATTCACCAAAAAGTTCACTATTAATTATTGTATGATTTAACTTTTTTGTATTTTTGCAACTGAAAAAACTAAAATAACCCTTTATATGAAGAAACTAACAATTCTCTTTGCCATGGTTGCAATGGTTGCGACAGCATGGGCTCAGCAAAAATCAGTCAAACTCTCTGAAATGATCACACTTCCCAACGGTCTGTTAGTCTTGACCAACGACTATGACTATACGGCCTCGGTTGGAGGAGGAAGCGTTAGCGGAGACGTGGTGATACCGGCAACCGTCACCCATCAAAACCATGAATATAAAATCACCGAGATTGACATCAGCTCGTTCAGGAGCATGACAACCATCACCTCGGTAAAAATCGAAGGTAACAACCTTAAAACCATCGGTGATAATGCATTCCAGAGTTGCAGAAACATGACCAGCATAAACATTCCGTCGTCAGTAACCACTATTGGCGAGAGAGCTTTTGAGGGTTGCCTCGGCCTCACTTCAATTATTGTCCCCAACTCGGTTTCGACATTGGAGTACAACCTGTTCAGCGGTTGCAACAAACTCGTGTCTCTCACCCTTCCCGACAATGTGAAGAGCATACCCGACGGACTGTGCAACGGGTGCTCGTCGCTCACTTCAATCAACATCCCCTCGACCGTAACCAGCATTGGCAAACAGGCATTCTATAACTGCGCCGCGCTGACCTCCATTACGCTGCCCAACTCAGTAAACACCTTGGGCACCCAGGCATTCAGAGGCTGTACCTCTCTTGCTTCGGTAAAACTGTCAACGGGCCTCACCGAGATTCCGGAGAATGCGTTCAACGGTTGTAAAGCCCTCACCTCGGTTGAGATACCGGCATCTGTCACAACTCTTGCCAAACAAGCTTTTTACAACTGCTCGGCACTGTCGTCAATCAAGTTCGGCAAGAACCTGACCTCAATCGGCGAGAACTCACTGCGAGGCACCGCAATCACGTCGCTTGACCTGCCCGAGGGTGTAACAACCATCGGCAAGGCTGCTTGCTACGGCAACAAGGTCCTCACCAAAGTGACCCTGCCCAGCACGGTCACCACCATCGATACCGACGTGTTCTACAACTGCACCAAACTGGCCGAGGTACACAACCGCATGACCTCCCCACTCGGGATTGTGGCACGTGTGTTCTATAAGGCACAAACCGGAACTCTCTATGTTCCCAAGGGCACAGTCAACGCCTACAAGGCTTCCGACGTATGGAAGGACTTCATGAACATTGTTGAGGAAAGCGACACCCCTGACACCAAGAAGGGCGACGTCAACGGTGACGACAAGATCGACGTTGTTGACATGAACATCGTCATCAACATCATCCTGGGCGCCGATACCGCAGCAAAATACAACGGACGCGCCGATGTCAACGGAGACAACAAGGTTGACATCGTTGACGTGAACGCCATCATCAACATCATTCTGGGACTTTAACCAGACCGAGACTACTCCAAAACCTACAAATTCTCGTTTAAAGACAAATAATCCCCCATCAAGGACAAATATGCCACATAGACGGTTCTTCACCCTCGCGAAGAACCGTTCTTTTGTTGGCCAACCGCTTTGAATAATATAAAAAAATCAGGTTGCTGTTGCAGTATTGTGGAATATTTGGTAAATTTGCACTTTATTTATAATTACTATGCACCATTGGTGCTTTAACAAATTGTTTGATAATGGAAAAAGTTGTAAGCGGCATTCGCCCCACCGGTAATCTGCACCTGGGTAACTACTTTGGTGCTGTGAAGAGTTTTGTCAAGATGCAAGACGAGTATGATTGTATGTTCTTCATTGCAGACTGGCACTCGCTGACAACACACCCCAAACCCGAAGATATCCAGAGAAGCGCCCGCACGATCCTCGCCGAGTATCTGGCATGCGGCATTGACCCCGCCAAGGCTTCAATCTATATCCAGAGCGACGTGCGCGAGACCCTGGAACTCTATATGTACCTGAACATGAACATGTATGTGGGCGAGTTGGAACGCGTCACCACGTTCAAGGAAAAGGTGCGTCAGAATCCCGACAACGTGAACGCCGGACTCTTCACCTACCCCACCCTCATGGCTGCCGACATCCTGCAGCACCGCGCCGACAAGGTGCCCGTAGGCAAGGACCAGGAGCCTAACATGGAGGTTGCGCGCAAGTGTGCACGACGTTTCAACCACATCTACGGCGTTGAGTTCTTCCCCGAACCCCAGAACTTCTACTTCAACGACAAGGCCATCAAGATTCCAGGCCTTGACGGAAGCGGCAAGATGGGCAAGAGCGAGGGCAACTGCATCTACCTGAAAGATGATGACAAAACCATCAAGAAGAAAGTGATGAGCGCCGTCACCGACGAGGGCCCGCAGGGCGAGAACACCGAGCGTCCCCAGGTGATTGAGAACCTTTACACATTCCTGCGCATCGCATCGGACCCCGAGGTTTACAAGTACTTCGACGACAAATGGAACGCCGGCGAACAAAAATTCTACGGATCGCTCAAGAAACAGATTGCCGAGGACCTGTGCAAACTCATCGCCCCGATTCGCGAACGCATTGCCGAATACAGTGCCAACACCGAACTCCTTGACCGCGTGGCCCGCGAGGGCGCCGAGGTGGCTCGTGCCAGCGCAGCGGCAACGGTAGCCGAGGTTCGCCGTATCATCGGTTTCCGCCGATAATACAAACAGAGATTGCTATAAACCAAAAATAATCATTAACTTAACTAATAAAACTTTTAATTCATTATGGCTAAGACAAGAATAGAAACCGACCTGCTCGGTTCTCGCGAATTACCCGAAGAGGCATTATACGGTGTACAAACACTGCGCGGCATTGAAAACTTCCGCATCAGCCACTTCCACCTGAACGAATATCCCCTGTATATCAAGGGCCTTGCAATCACCAAGATGGGCGCAGCCATCGCCAACCACGAACTGGGTCTGCTCACCGACGAGGTGTATGACGCAATGATGAAGGCCTGTCAGGAAATCGCCGACGGCAAGTGGAACGACCAGTTCCCCGTTGACATGATTCAGGGCGGTGCCGGAACAACCACCAACATGAACGCTAACGAGGTGATTGCCAACCGTGCGCTCCAAATCATGGGCCGCGAGCCCGGCGAGCACAAGATTGTATCGCCCAACGACGACGCCAACCGCAGCCAGTCGACCAACGATGCATATCCCTGTGCCGTTCACCTGGGCCTCTATTTCACCCACCTCGAGTTGGTTAAACACCTCGAGGAACTCGCACAGAGTTTCCGCCGCAAAGCCGTTGAGTTCAAGGACATCCTGAAGATGGGCCGCACCCAGTTGCAGGACGCTGTTCCCATGACATTGGGCCAGACCTTCGGTGCATTTGCATCAATCCTCGAGGACGAGGTTGAGAACCTCAACCACGCTGCCCAGGAACTTCTCATCGTCAACATGGGCGCTACAGCAGTCGGCACCGGCATCTGCTCGGAACCCGGCTATGCCGAGAAGTGCGTTGCCGCTCTCGCCAAACTCACCGGATGGGACGTTAAACTCGCCCGTGACCTCGTTGCCGCCACCAGCGACACATCGAGCCTCGTGGGTTACTCGTCGGCAATGCGCCGCATCGCCACCAAGATGAACAAAATCTGTACCGACCTGCGCGCACTCGCTTGCGGCCCCCGCTGCGGTCTGGGCGAATTCAATCTGCCCGCACGCCAGCCCGGCTCAAGCATCATGCCCGGCAAGGTCAACCCCGTTATCCCCGAGGTTATGGGACAGGTAGCATACAAGGTTATCGGTAACGACGTTTGTGTTGCCATGGCCAACCAGGCAGCCCAGATGGAGCTCAACGCCATGGAGCCCGTTATGGTACAGTGCTGCTTTGAGAGCGCCGAGTTGCTGATGAACGGCTTTGACACCCTGCGCGCCCTGTGCGTTGACGGCATCACAGCCAACGAGGAGAAGTGCCGCAGCTATGTGATGAACTCTATCGGTGTTGTCACTGCCCTCAACCCCATCATCGGTTACAAGAACTCCACCAAGATTGCCAAGGAGGCCCTCGAGACCGGCCGCGGCGTCTATGAGCTCGTACTGGAGCACGGCGTGCTGACCAAGGAGGAACTTGACGAGATTCTCAAACCCGAGAACATGATTAAACCCGTCAAGCTCGACATCAAGCCCCGCCGCTAATCCCAAACTACATTCATATACAACAACATCGGCAGAACCAATCAGGCTCTGCCGATGTTTGTCATGGGGATATTCCCGTCAATGTCATTTCGCTTTGCGGATGACTACCGAGGCACGACCGGGGAAATCATAACAGTCGTCTCTCGGAGTCAGGAAGTCAATTCCGCGACGCACACTACTGCCCATGCGGTCCTTGACAACCCATTGTCCGTTCATCTTGGGTGCTCTCTCACAAGTGACTTCAATGGTGTCACCCATCTTGAAACCGAGTTTAAACATATCGGGCGACAAAGCCACCCAATGGATTTTATAACCGTTCACCTTGGCAACATCGGCAACATCGCCGCTTGCTGTCCTGACACCGCGACTCTTCCTGCTGGGGGAGTATTTGGTGCCTGAGAGCGTATAAGTCTGAGCACTCGCGCATAGCCCAATCACTGCAATAGCTGCCAGTAAAAAATACTTCTTCATTATCGTTTTGTTTGGGGTTATTGCGTTTATTCGCGGTGCAAAGTTACTTATTTTTTTTCTAATAACCTAATCTGCTGATTTTTGAACCATCGGCAACTTGCCATACACCCCATCGGCACGCATGATTGGCCAAAATGGTAAAAAATGCTAAAAGGGCGAAAAAAGTCAATAAATATTGTGTGATTAAAAAAAATGCCGTACTTTTGCCAAAGATTTAATAACCGAATTTATTCATCTAAAATTTTAGAACAATGGCTTACGTTATTAGTGACAACTGCGTAGCATGCGGTACTTGCCAGTCGGTATGCCCGACAGGTGCAATCAGTGAAGGTGACATCTACAAAATCGATCCCGATGTATGCATCGACTGTGGTACATGCGCTGATTCTTGCCCCAACGAGGCAATCGCTCCCGGTGAGTAATCATCATTGCTGCTAAGCATTTAAAACACAGCGGAAGATTCTTTATCTTCCGCTTTTTTTGTGTTATACAGGATTTTTCGCTAAATTTGCAGTAGTTTTAGGTTTACTGACAAAATTTCAAGAAGTGTAATGAAACAAGAATTATTCAAGAGGACCCTATTGGCAACCATGGTATTGTTATCCATGCATGCGGCAGCCCAGTTCACCGTCAACGGACACGGCGTCGTGCTTGACCAACGCTCCAACACGTTTTTGTGCTGCATTCCGCAGTCGTGTTTCGGCAGCGACTATGCGGCAACCGTCACCCCGGTCGGGAGCACATGGACATCAGTATCCATTGACGGCAACGCCACCGGCAACATCACATTTGCCGGTGTCGAACCAGGGAAAAAATGGACCGTGCAAGGTATCAAATGGGATGGTAGCACCGTGGACGCCCAAATCACGTTCACCTTTCTGCCTGTCATCTCGTTTACAGGCACCGTTGACAAGATTGCCTATCATGTTTGCAAGACGACAGTGCTGATGCCGTCGCACGACATCACCAGTGACTGCAAAATCAAGTTCCGAGGTTCTACAACAAACTCAAGTGCATACAACAAACGCAACTTCCACCTGAAATTCATTGACAGCGATGGCAAAAAACGCGACATGAAGTTCTTTGACGACCTTCGCAACGACAACAACTGGATTCTGGACGCCGGCACACTGGACCGCATACGCATACGCAACCGTGTACTGACCGACCTATGGCTTGACTTTGCCAACAAACCTTATTATGCCGACAAAGAGCCCAAGGCGCTGAACGCCTCACGGGGCGAAATGGTCGAAGTAGTCCGTAACGGCATATACCAAGGTGTATATAACATGTGCGAGGCCATGGACCGTAAGCAGATGAAACTCGCCAAGTTTGAGGAAGACGGCCCCGACGGCCAGCCGGTTATTCACGGCCAGATGTGGAAGGCGGCAAACCGTTCGCAGACCACAAAGATGAACACCGTCAGCGACTATGACAACAGCGTCGATACATGGGAGATGTTCGAGGTAAAATACCCTGACCTCGAGGATGTTTCCCCCACCGATTTCAGTTTGCTGCACGACCTGGTGGACTTTGTAGCCAACAGCAGCAACCAGGACTTTGACGCACACGCTGCCGAGCGGATGGACTTGCCCGTGCTTCAAGACTACTGCATCATGCTGCAGTTGCTGATGGCCTACGACAACTTTGGCAAGAACATCTATTGGTCGGTCTATGACCGCGAACAGGGCACGATGATGACACCGTCGGTGTGGGACTTTGACACATCGTTGGGACAGAGTTGGAAGCGCGAGGAGTACCACCCGTCATACCTGACCCCCGACAAGGATCTTTTCACCCTCAATGCCCCCAACAACAGCGATCATGTCGACAACTTCATCAAGCGTCTCATCGCACTCGATGTCGAAGGTTTCAACGCCAAGACCTCTGAGCGTTACCGCCAGTTGCGCGCCAGCGGCATTCTGACAGTTGACAGCATCATGGCACGATTTGACCATTATCTGAACCAACTGGCCGCCAGCGGAGCCAAGGAACGCGAGTACCAACGCTGGTACCAGACATCAGACCTGGGCGGGCGATCGGTTGAGTTTGACGAGGAGCGAGCCTTTATTGCCGACTGGCTAACCAAGCGTCTGGACTATCTTGACAAGAACATCTTCAACGAGCACGTCACCGGCGACGTCAACAATGATGGAAAGGTGGATATCAAAGACGTCAACTTGACCATCAACTACCTGTTGGGATATCCCGACGACGGTGGGGGCATCTATGCCTACCGCTATGACGTGGCACGCAACCTGCGGGTTGATGTTGCCGACCTGAACGAAATAATCAATATAATACTCAAATAAGTTATGAACAAGAATTTGACCAAAACAATCGTTGCGGCTATTGCCGCATTTGCAACGTGGACAGCAGCTGATGCCTGCACCAACCTGCTGGTTGGCAAGAAGGCAAGCACCGACGGTTGCACCATCATCACCTATGCAGCTGACTCACACACCCTTTACGGTGACCTGCAGTATCTGCCCGCAGCTGACCATCGTGCCGGCGACATGCGAAAGATTTACGATTGGGACAGCGGACTGTATCACGGCGAGATACCCGAGGCGGCCCATACCTACGCCGTTATCGGCAATATGAACGAGCATCAGCTCACCATTGCCGAGAGCACATGGGGCGGACGCCCCGAGCTCGAGGACAAGAGCGGCATCATTGACTACGGCAGTCTCATCTACGTCACCCTGCAGCGCTGCAAGACAGCTCGCGAGGCCCTCAAGATGATGACCGACCTCGTGGCACAATACGGATACTGCAGCGAGGGCGAGTCGTTCTCGATTGGCGACCCCAACGAGATTTGGGTGCTTGACCTCATTGGCAAGGGTGGTAAAGAGAAAGGTGCAGTGTGGGTAGCACAACGCATTCCCGACGACTGCATCGCGGCACACGCCAACCACCCCCGCACCCACACCTTCCCCCTGAAGGACAAAGAGAACTGCATCTACTCTAAGGATGTCATCTCGTTTGCTCGCAAAATGGGTTACTTCAGCGGCAAGGACTCGGAGTTCGACTTTGAGAAGGCATACGCTCCCGCCAGCTTTGGCGACCTTCGTGGCTGCGATGCCCGCGCGTGGTCGTTCTTCAACCGCTTTGCCTCAGGCATGGACCGCTATCTGCCCTACATCAACGGCAAGAAAGGTGCCGAGATTATGCCTCTCTATATCAAACACGACCGCAAGATTAGCGTACGCGACATGCAGAACATGATGCGCGACCACTTTGAGGGAACACCGTTTGACATGACCGTCGATCCGGGCGCAAAGATGAACTTTGACGTGCCCTACCGCTGGCGTCCCATGGACTTCAAGGTTGACAGCGTTGACTATAT
Organism: Candidatus Sodaliphilus aphodohippi; assembly: GCA_018065665.1. Taxonomy (GTDB): domain Bacteria; phylum Bacteroidota; class Bacteroidia; order Bacteroidales; family Muribaculaceae; genus Sodaliphilus; species Sodaliphilus aphodohippi. The sequence continues at coordinate 6,480 of JAGHSV010000056.1, read as the reverse complement.
CCAGGAACGCGCCATTGCTACCCAGCAGACCGGTTGGGTGTTCACCGCGCAGATGCGCTCGTGGCTGCCCGATGCTGTGGGTGGCGTGCTGTGGTTTGGCGTTGACGATGCCAACACCGCCGTGTTCGTGCCTATGTACTGCTGCATGACCGAGGTACCCGCCAGCTATGCACGCGGCAACGGCGACCTTCTCACCCTCAACTGGGACTGCGCATTCTGGGTTAATAACTGGGTGGCAAACCAGGCCTACGCACGTTACAACCAGATGATTGGCGACATCCGCAAGGTTCAGGGCGACCTCGAAAACGGATGGGCAACAGCACAGGCAGGCATCGAGGCCAAGGCTGTTGCAGCCTACCAGACATCTCCCGCCAAGGCCATTGAGATGCTGACCAACTACAGCGTCGACGAAGCACAGAAGGCAACAGCCCGCTACCGTAAACTGGGCGAATACCTGTTTGTCAAGTACCTTGACGGCAACATCAAGAAAGAGAAAGACGGCAAGTTCGAGCGCAACGAGGCAGGAACTCCCGTACAGCCCGAGTTTGGCGGCTACAACCAGGAATACTTTGACGCCATCGTCCGCGGCAGCGGCGACCGCCTCCGCGTCTTCCCCATCGAGAAGTAAATGACCATTCCCCCCCCAAAAAAAGGGTATCCGCAAAACCTCTATTTTTTGGGGGGATACCACAATAATATAGAATTGTTTTTGGATGAATCGTTTTTGTATTTTCACCATCGTGTTGTCCGCGTTTGTGTGGGGCAATGCTGCCGGTCTTCCATTCGAGTTCAAATATGACGGCAAGGTTTACCGTGGCACAGAGGGGCGTATCGATGACAATCTCACCGTGAGAGTCGAACGTGCCTCAAACCCCGAATTTCGCGAGAGCGAATATACCGTCTGGTTTGAAAACAACGGTAACCAGCCCTCAAAAGTTCTCGAAGACGTCTATGCACTGAAAACCGAGTTCAGCGGCAGTAAACCTGTGCTGCGCGGATGCCTTGGCGACCACGAGAACTGGTACAAGGCATACGAGTATGACCTGACCGAGAAACCAGTTGATTTTGAATCGACCCTGGGGCGCGCCACACACATCTATTTCCCCTATTTCGACCTTGTCCACGGCAAGGGCGGGACACGCATTGCATTGGGATGGGGCGGAACGTGGAACGCTCACTTCGAGGCCAAAGGCTCAAAAACGTTCATCACCGCACAGACCAACCTGGGACTACACACCGTGCTGTTGCCGGGTGAGAAAGTACGCACGGGTCTCGTGGTCTTCATGGACTATGACGGGCGCGACGAGTACCAGAGCGTCAACCAGTGGCGCGAGTGGTTCATCAAGTACAACCAGCCCAAGGCCGACGCTGCCGGCACCCCCATCAGGCCGTTCAGCACCTCCTGCCTCTCGTGCGACACCGGACTGCCCAACAGCGACGGTTCAATTTCTGAAAGATACTTCACCTGGCAGAGTACCCTCGCGGTAATGCGCCACGAGGGTCTGCTCCCCGATTTCCGCTGGTTTGATGCGGGTTGGTACAGTGACCCTGCCGGCAACTCGGTTTCCAAACTGTGGTGGAACACGGTGGGCTCATGGGAGGTTGACCACAACAAGTGGCCAGGCAACACCCTGCGCGAGTCAATGGAGGCATGCCACGCCCTGGGCATGAAAACCCTGGCATGGTTTGAACCCGAGCGTGTCAGCGATGTTGAAAACCTCAGCCGCAATTACGGCTACAAGCCCGAGTGGGGTGTTAAGGTTGATGAATACACCATTACAAACAACCTCGGAAACCCCGAGTGCCTGCAATGGACCATCAACCGCATCACCAAGATGATGGAAGAAAATGCAATTGACCTCTATCGCGAGGACAATAACTCGGACCAGGCACCGGCATGGGAAACTCTTGACCAGCGTGAAGAGATACGCTGCAACCTGCCACGCAAAGGCATCAGCGAGAACAAGTTCATACAGGGGCACTACGCCATGTGGGACGCCATACTGGCATTCTGCCGCAAGCACGGCAAGTGCGGCTTTATGGACTCATGCGCCAGCGGCGGCGGTCGCAATGACATCGAGTCGATGCGCCGTGCCCTGCCTTTCCTGCGCTCTGACGCCGACCGCACCACGCTCGACCTGCGCCTGTCAATGACATCGTCGCTGTGCAAATGGATTCCGTTCAATGGTGCCAACGTCGGTGCCGAAGAATGCCATGGCGACCCCGACACCTATCAGACACGAGCATCGCTGCTACCCATCTGGAGCATGGTGTCAAGCTACTCACACAACCCCAACATCGACTTTGACAAGTACCGCGCGGCCCTAAACACGTGGAAGAAGTACAAAGACCTTCTGGTACAGGACTTCTACCACCTCACCCCATATCACGGCATCAAGGACAAAACAGGCTGGACGGTGTTCGCCTATAACGACCGCAAGAAGGACGAGGGCATCGTGCTCGCCTTCCGCCAACCAAAATGCGACCAGCCCACCTGTACCATCAAACTGCCGTTTGTACAGAAGGGCAAGGTTTACAGCATCACCAACACCGACACCAACGAGACCATTGACATCGCAGGAACCAAACTGCTGGCAGGCTATACACTCAGCCTTGCCGAACCCCGCTCGTCGCTCCTGCTCGAAGTCAAACAAAAAAAATGATTAAGCAACATGAAACATCTGTTTATCATAGCCACACTGGCAGTCCTGCTGCCGTCATGCATTGCCGACGGCACCAACTACAGCACGGCAAATGACGACACCACGAGCGACACCACTGCCGCAAAGACATCGTACACAAACGAATATAAGTCGACCGGTGACACCTCATTGCTCAACGTGAAACTGCCTCAGTGGATTACCAACCAGACACTTCACTACAAGGCGATTACCGTCTACTTCAACAACCAGTACCGCATTCCCAACTGCGTCGCATACGAACTGACCAACACCCAGGTAAACATGACCGATGCACCCGATGCCGAGAACCGCGACAACTACCAGTTTGAACGCGATAAGAATGCCGAAGGATGCCCCGACTGGTGGGAGTACAAGAACTCGGAATATGACCGCAGCCACATGGCACCGGCAATGGACATGCGCTGGAACGCGACAGCCATGTCACAGTGTTTCCTGATGACAAACATCTGCCCGCAGGACCACGACTTGAACGACGGCGAGTGGCGGCACATGGAAGAAGCCATCCACCACTGGGCCAAGAGTGCCGAGCGTCTGGTGATTTTCACCGGTCCGGTAATCGAGAGGAATATGGACAAAATGGGCAAAAAGCACAACATTGCCGTTCCCGATGAGTTCTTCAAGGTCGTATACTCGCCCAAGCACAACCGCGCCATCGCGTTCCTCTTTGACAACGAAATGGCCGACAAGTCATGGACCAACTATGCCGTCACCATTGACGAGGTGGAACGCGTGACAGGGTATGACTTCCTCAGCGCGCTGCCCGACAACGTCGAGACCGACATTGAGAGTAAAGAAAACATCAAACAGTGGCCCAAGTACTTCCCGCGCCGCTAAACATAATAAAACGAACATAGAAACATGAAAAAACTGATATTTACACTACTCGCAGTCTCACTGATGGCATGCTCGCCAAGTGATGACAAGACAGCCACCGGCAACAAGGCCGATGCAGTGGCCGAGACACTGAAAAACGGCAAGGCACTTAACCTGGCCGACATGGAATGGACCCGCAAACCAAAAAGTTTTGCCATCAAGGGCGACACCATCGAGGTGGTGACAAACCCCAAAACCGACCTGTGGCAACGCACATACTACCACTTCCGCAATGACAATGCACCCGTGCTACAGTTCAGCACCCGGGAGAAGTACTTCAGTTTTGTCGTGAAAACCGATTTCACCCAGAGCCACCACCGCTTTGACCAATGCGGCGTTGTCATGTACCTTGACAGCGAGAACTGGTTGAAAGGCAGCGTTGAGTATGAGAACGAACAGTTCCAGCACCTGGGCAGCGTGGCAACAAACCACGGGTACAGCGACTGGGCTACAACAGCCATACCGGCTGACGTCAAGGAGATGTGGTACCGCCTGTCACGCCGTGAAGACGACTACTGCATCGAGTGCTCACAGGACGGACAGAACTGGAGCCAAATGCGCGTCTGCCACATGTATGAGGCAAAAGACGAAATCAGCCTTGGCATCTATGCCTGCTCGCCCGAGGAGTCGTCGTTCAAGGCATTATTCTCTCTAACATCCAGATTACCGAATGCATGTGGAAGGCCCATGACGGACAGCAACCCGACAAAGAATAACCACAAGCAATATCAGCAATGACAGACAGCAACGACACCATCTGCGCCGTATCGACCCCAGCGGGAACAGGCGGAATTGCAGTAATCAGAGTCAGCGGACCACAAGCCACCGACATCGTCGCACGCAACTGGAACGGCAGCGACATCAACAGCATGCAGTCTCACACTGCCCACCTGGGACATATAACCGACAGCAACGGCAACCTGCTGGATCAGACTGTACTGACACTGTATCGCAGCCCCAACAGTTTCACCGGCGAGGACGTTGTCGAGATTGCCTGCCACGGCTCGGCATGGATACAGCAACAACTGGTGTCAACGTTGATTGACTCGGGATGCCGTCTGGCCCAACCCGGCGAGTTCACCCGTCGCGCCTTTGCCAACGGCCGCATGGACCTATCACAGGCCGAGGCCGTTGCCGATGTCATCGCTGCCACATCCGAAGCCGCCCACCGCGTTGCTCTCAACCAGATGCGAGGCAACTTTGGACGGCGCCTGAATGAGTTGCGCGACCGTCTGCTGCAGTTCGTCTCACTCATCGAGCTGGAACTTGACTTCAGCGAAGAGGATGTCACCTTTGCCAACCGCGACCAGTTGCTGGCACTGGCACACGAAATCAGCGATGAGGTCAACCGCCTCGCGCTCTCCTACCACGACGGCAACGCCATCCGCAACGGCATTCCCGTCGCCATCGTAGGGCCCACCAACGCCGGCAAGTCAACACTGCTCAACGCCCTGCTGGGCGATGACCGTGCACTTGTCAGCGACATCCACGGCACAACCCGCGACGTCATCGAGGACACAGTCAACATGGGCGGCATCATGTTCAGATTCATCGATACCGCCGGCATCCGCGAGAGCGACGACACCATCGAGGCCATGGGCATTGCACGTTCATTCACAATGCTTGACCGTGCACGCATAGTCCTGTGGGTCACCGACGCCACAACACCCGAGGGCGACATCAAGGACTTTGCCGGACGCATACTGCCCCACTGCAGCGACAAACACGTCATTGCCATTGTCAACAAAGCCGACCTCACACCCGCCACCACAGCCATCGACACCGTGGGAGCGCTGGTCAGCGACAATGACGACAGCCTCTTGATGTCGGCACACAATGCCGACGACGTCAACCGGCTGCGAGACATCATCACCGCGGCAGCGACCCTGCCCTCTACCGGCGACAACGACGTCATCGTCACCAACGCCCGCCACTATGAGGCACTCACCCGTGCCGGCGAAGCAATATCACGCGCCATCGACGGCATCGGCACAGGCCTGAGCGGCGACCTCGTCAGCCAGGACATACGCGAATGCATGCACTACCTTGGCACCATCACCGGCGAAATCACCACCACCGACATCCTCGCAAACATCTTCGCACATTTCTGCATCGGCAAGTAGATTTTGCGTGGGAAAGTGATTTTTTGCAAAGAAAAGCATACTATCTGCAAATATAGCTCATAATTCGCTTTATTTCAAGCACTAAGAATTGTGCCCGTTTTTGCAGATTTTTGAATTTTAACTTCGATATTTGCAGATTTTCGCCCGTTTTGTCCCCCATCTGTCCCCCGAGATAGTCAAAAATAGCCGAGGGACAAGAATATCTCATGGGTGGTGATTTACGTTTTCACATGTGATTTTGGAAGATATACATTCCAGCTTAAACAATGTAAAGCGCCACCTTCTTTTGTTATCTCTTTCATTTCAATTTGACGAATATTGCAATCAGGGAAAGCAGTTTGAATATATTGTTGGGCTATTGCATCTTCTGGAATATCGAATATAGGCATTATGATATTCTTGCCTACTTGTAGAAAGTTGATATATGCCCAGTTGAGTTCATAACAAGGTTTATCAACTTTGCCCTTGAAACGAATTTCTGTAACTTCAAAACCATAACTTTCAAGAATCCTACGGATGGATGCAGCTTCATCTGGATAGCAGTCACCATGATTACCCATCAGTATTCGATTATCGCCACACCATTTAATGAATCCATCCGAATGTCCATACACATCATCTTCATGCGGAGTCCAAGGAATAATGATAACAGGATGCCCAATTTCGGATTCCAGCAAAACCTTGAAATCTGTATCTCCTTTCTCACGTCCATTTTCCATAAATACTTTATCAGTCATCACAATATATGTACCGCATGGTACCATATTACCACCATCTATGAT
>JAGHSV010000115.1 GCA_018065665.1 Candidatus Sodaliphilus aphodohippi | reverse complement strand
AGCTTGATTTTGCTGCCTCCGGCAAAACTGAGGTCAACGGTGACATCACGCTCCTGCCAGTTGGTGATGCCGCCGACATACCACTTGCTGCCCTTGCGGTGCGCGATGATGACACACTCGCCTATCTTGGCCTCGAGCACGCGGGTCTCGTCCCATGTGGTGGGCACCGACGCGATAAAGTCGGTGCACTCCTGGTTGTCCTCGTAGTTGGTGGGTGTGTCGCACAGCATGTTGAACGGTGAGTTCAGAATCATGTAGAGTGCCAGCTGGCGGCTGCGCGTGCCCTGGCTCATGGGCTGGCTGAAACAGTTGTGGTAATTGTCGCGGGTAGCGTTGCGCATAGCGCCCTGGGTATAGTCCATCGGGCCGACAACCTGACGGATGAACGGCAGGATGGTCTCGTGGCGCACCTGGTCATACGTTTGCAGCGAGTGAACCTTGACTTGTTCCTGTCCCGCCACACCCTCGACATTGAGCACGTTGGGATAGGTATAGTGCAAGCCTGAGGGGGCTGGAGCGCCGTGGAAGTCACAGAACAGGTGGTAGCGCGCCGCGGTCTCGGCGGCCCTCTCGAGGAAACGCATCACCTCCTGGTCGTTGCGGTTCATGAAGTCTATCTTGAAGCCCTTGATGCCCATCGCCGAATAGTGTTTGCACACGTTCTCCATGTCGCGGTCAAACGCCTTATATCCGGCCCATAGGACCAGACCGACGTTGCGTTCGCTGGCATACTTGGCCAGCATCTCCAGGTCAATCTCGGGGACAACCTGCATCAGGTCGGCCTCGCCGGGCACAGCCCAACCCTCGTCAAGGATGACATACTCGATGCCGTTCTTAGACGCGAAGTCTATATAATATTTATAGGTGTCGTTGTTGACGCCGGTCTCGAAGTCAACACCCTTCAAGTTCCAGTCGTTCCACCAGTCCCATGCCACCTTGCCGGGTTTCACCCAGCTGGTGTCGCCCAGGCGCGACGGTTCGGCCAGGCGGCGCGAGATGTCGGTGGTCAGCAGCTGTGCCTCGCTCTCGGCGACATACATCATGCGCCACGGGAAGACGCGCTTGCCGGCCGTGCGGGCAATCCACGGTTGCCAGTCGTCAACAATCATCTCAAGCATACTGCTGCCGCCCTGATGTTGTTTCTTGGGACATGCTGCCCAATATCCTGTCAGGCGGTTATCGCCATGGACTCGCATGAACATGCCGGGATAGTCAAGCACGTTATAGTCGCCGACTAGCACCTTCAGCCCACCGGACAGCTCAATGAGGCCGGGCGAGAGAAGCAGACGGCCGGTATCAAATTCCGAGAGGTGCTTATAGCGGTATACGCTCTCAAACGAGCAGTAAGTCTGACGACGCAGATCCTTCGCCAGCGAGTTGGCGAGTGTCACATACGCCATGTAGTCACCCGGCAGGTTGAACTCGGCAATCTCGTTCTCGATGGTGATCGAGTCCTTCATGGCGGTCTCGAAACGGTAGGCAACGCAGTCGTTGTAGGCACGGAAGACAACCGAGTATTTACCAAACGAGAAGGTGGCGGTGGTGAGGTCTTCCTTGGTCTGTTTCTTCATGCCGGGAGTTCCCTTGATGCCCTCGCCCAGGGTCTGCCCCCCAACGAGTTTCATGGCGATGTGCGACTTGGCCATGACAGGCGTGACGCCATGGTTTATCTCGTAATACAGCGAGCCACCGTCAACGGTCACAGTGGTTTTCAACTTGCCGTCGGGCGACGTGAATTCATACTGCTTGCCACCCCATACGGGGATTGCCGCAACCAACATCGCGATAACTAACAGAATGTTCTTGGTCATAGTCAACAGAATTGTAATCTATGCAAATTTAATCATTTTTATTCATTTCGCAACCATAAATTTACATAATAGTGAATCAAACACCACATTTTGTATCACCAGACCTAAATGAAACACAGTACGATTTTCACCAGACAGAAATATTCGTTAATGTTTGTTGGGTATTATCAGAAAAAAAATCACTAACTTTGTATCACTCCAAAACATGCATGACAATGAAACGCTTATTAACTCTCACGCTTGTCGTACTGCTGGATGCCGCAATGTTTGCCCAGAAGTTCCCTGCCAACATATACTCGGGTCTTCATGGAGACTTTCATGTTCAGGGCATCGCCTATGACCACCAGCGCCGGTGTGTCTATCTGTCGGTCACCACGGCGTTGCTGAAGTTGGACCTCGAGGGTAACCTGCTTGCCAGCATGACCGGTCTCACGGGCCACATGGGCAGCATTGGCATCAACCCCGATGACGGGCGGCTGTATGGCTCGCTCGAGTACAAACACGATGTCATCGGTGACAATATATCGCGGCACCTGGGCATCAAGAACGACACCCGTACGGGCTACTATATCGCCGTCATTGACCTCGACAAGTTCACACGGCTTGACATGACCACCGACGAGGTGATGACTACTATATATATAAAAGAGGTGTTGGACGACGTGAACGCCAAGGTTAGCAACAACGGCCGTGAACTGGACCATCGCTATGGTGTGGCGGGCTTTGACGGGGTGACCTTTGCCCCCGAGTGGGGAAAGCGCGGCGGGCGCAACTACCTCTATGTCGCCTACGGCATGTTTGGCGATACCACGCGCACCGACAACGACCATCAGGTGCTGCTGTGCTATGACGTGCGTGACTGGAAGAAATATGAGCGTCCCATCGATGCCACATGCCTGCATCAGTCGGGCCCCAAGAAACCGCGTGCCAAATATTTTGTCTTTACCGGCAACACCAACTGGGGCATCCAGAATCTCGAGTATGACCCGCACACGGGCAACATGTTTGCCGCCGTCTATCCCGGTGCCAAAAACCAGTGGCCACGCTACGAGATGTTCGTGCTGGACATGCACGTCAAGCCGCACAAGGCGGTGCTGCGTGGCGTTGAACCCAGGACGACAGCCACCATGGTTGACCTTGTCAAGACCGGGCGCCAATCGGCCGACGGCATGGTTTGGGGTTGGGAGCACACCCAGGGCAGCAAGGGCATCACATCGCTGGGTGACGGTCTGTTCTACCTCTCGGAGACAGGTGTTGACAGCGCCACCGGCAAGAACTACGCCAACCTGCACCTCTACCGCTGGGATGACGTCACCGGCTTCACGAGAGAGTGAAGCGGCACGGGACCTTAGTTCGTCTCAGAATCCCCGTTCTTCATTATCGCCATCATCTTTTTGATGATTTTGGATTCCTTGCTCTTGACGTTGTCGGCGTTGCGGTAGCCTATCTCGTGGGCTTGCAAGAGTTGGACTTGCGGGAACTTGCCGTCGACATTCATAGCGATGGCCACTGGTGAGTGAAGGAGCCGTTTCGTGTCCATCACTCCAAGAGAGTGTGTCAAAATAAATTATTGCTGTCTGGCAAAAGAATTCATGTTGCAACATCTTTCAGCATCGAAGATGCAGCGCAGCGAGTTTATGGAGCCGAGCGTAGCGAGCTCGGCAGAGTGAGCAGCGGTAAGTCGGCGAAGCCGGTGCCGCGAACGGCGAACCTCTGCCAACTACCCCGGGGGCGGAGCGAACGGTAGAGAGCGCAGGCCCCGGCTACAGTTGCGCCTACCGGCTCACATATCGCACTTTCAGCGCTTAATATTAGTCCTTTAAATAATGTAAGCCCCTTTTAGTATTGAAGGAATAGACGCATTGACAATCTGATATTTAGAATATCTCAAATATTTACCCGACAGCATCCATTTTTCTTTTCTTCACACTGCGTCAGCCTTATGTCCCTTATACTCAAAAAACTGTGTCTGCGCGAGGTCAAGAAGCCTTTTCATTCAGGAGTCGGTTTTGCTGTGGTGTCCAATGCCGACAGGCATTGCACCTTAATAACCCACGATAGCTTTGAGCAGCGGCGAAATGCCATCGTGGGACAAAGTCACCAATTCTGTTCTGTTCCCAAGGGGAACACACACTATCAGGTAGGGGGATCTCCTTTATCTTGTGGCGGTGTGCGTTCCCCTTGGGAACGGTGTTGGGGACAGATCATTACCCCACGATGGCGTCCCGCCCCTGCGGTTCGCTATCGTGGGTTATTGAGATGCGATGCCCTTGGCATCAAATTACCTATTTAGGGCGAGAGTTTTCTCCACTGCGTCAGCCTTATGTCCCCTTTGTCTTATAGTCAAAAAACACTTTCTTTTTTTGCTCATTATTAAAACTTTTTTGTAACTTTGCGACAGTTTGTTGCACGTGCCACAGCGGTGGCGCAACAACGACATTTAGGTTTTATGAAGTTTTTTGACGATAACAACGTGAAAGGTATTATTGCGTGTTAATGAAGACCCAATGTCTGCTTTAATCATTGATTTAAACACTTAAATCACATAACAATGAAAAAATTACTAATGTCTTTGCTCCTGCTCATCACGGCATGGGCTACGGTAGGTGCCTATGACTTTATGGTGGACGGCATCGCCTACAACTTCAACAGCGATGGCAAGTCGGTAACGGTGACTTACGGCGACTCGTATTCAGGCAGTGTCACCATCCCAGCCACGGTCACTTACAGCGGCACGACCTACTCGGTGACATCAATCGGCAACAGTGCGTTCTATGGCTGCACTGGTCTGACCTCGGTGACCATCCCAAACCCGGTGAAGTCAATCGGCGAGAGGGCGTTCTGTTACTGTAGCGGTCTGACCTCGGTGACCATCTCCAACTCGGTGACCTTAATCGGCAACTATGCGTTCATGAGCTGCAGCAGCCTGACCTCGGTGACCATCCCCAACTCAGTGGGTTATATCGCCGACATGGCGTTCAAGGGATGCAGCGGTCTGACCTCGGTGACCATCCCCAACTCGGTGACCGAAATCGGCAATCTGGCGTTCTCTGGCTGCAGCGGTCTGACCTCGGTGACCATCTCCAACTCGGTGACCTTAATCGGCTACGAAGCATTCTCTTACTGCAGTAGCCTGAACTCGGTGGGCATTCCCAACTCGGTGACTGCAATCAGCCAAGGACTGTTCCATGGCTGCAGCGGCCTGACCTCGGTGACCATTCCCGCCTCGGTGACCTCAATCGGCGCCGAAGCGTTCTATGGCTGCAGTAGTCTGACCTCGGTGAGCATCCCAAACTCGGTGACCTCAATCGGCTGGGATGCGTTCTATCGCTGCAGTGGTCTGACTTCTTTGACCATCCCCAACTCGGTGACATCAATCGGCGCCGATGCGTTTGAGAAATGCAGCGGCCTGACCTCGGTGACCATCCCCAACTCAGTGACCTCAATCGACGGCTGGGCGTTCAGTGACTGCAGCGGCCTGACCTCGGTTTATAATCTGGCGACTCAGCCACAAAATATTAATGCGAGTGTGTTTTCGAATGTGCCTATTGCTTCTATAACACTCTTTGTCCCAAAAGGATGCACAAGCGAATATGGCAAAACCCCTGTCTGGCAGAACTTCGGTAAGATAGTGGAACTGCCCTCAATGCCGGGTGACATCAATAATGACAGTAAGGTTGATATCGTTGACATGAACCTGCTCATCAACTACATCCTTGGTCTTGGAGAAATAGACGACATTCAAAGTGCAGACCTCAACGAAGACTTCAATATCGACATCAAGGACCTGAACATCCTCATCAACCTCATTCTTGGTATTTAACAATCAATAACAGCAAAACTTATTAAATATAGTGCTCCTGCTCTTGACCACGAGGGCAGGGGGCATTTTGAATGGGAAGCCTTATGTTCCTTTTGTCTTTTTAATTATTGCTGTCCGGCAAACTGTTGAGAAGGGTGTTTGTTTTGGTGAGAATCTAACGATGACAAACAGACTACTTTCACGAAAAATAGCGGCGGGGCCTGTGTGGCTCCGCCGCTGTTATTGGGTTGTAGTGACTAACGGTGATTAGTCGCTGCACTTAGCGCAGATGAATTCGCGGTTGAGGCGTGCGATGTTGCTCAGCTTGATGTTCTTGGGGCACTCGGCAGCGCATGCACCGGTGTTGGTGCAGTTACCGAATCCAAGTTCGTCCATCTTGGCGAGCATAGCCTTTACGCGCTTCTTGGCCTCGGCCTTGCCCTGGGGCAGAAGAGCGAACTGGCTAACCTTTGCCGAAACAAAGAGCATTGCCGAACCGTTCTTGCAGGCAGCGACACAAGCGCCGCAACCAATACAAGAAGCACTGTCCATAGCCTCGTCGGCAGCCACCTTGCTGATGGGGATTGCGTTTGCATCCTGTGCACCGCCGCAGCTGAAGCTGACGTAACCGCCTGCCTGCTGGATCTGGTCGAATGCGTTACGGTTTACCATGAGGTCCTTGAGAACGGGGAACGCAGCGCTGCGCCAGGGCTCAACAGTGATGGTGTCGCCATCGTTGAAGCGACGCATGTAGAGCTGGCAAGTTGTTGCACCGGTAGCGGGTCCGTGAGGATGTCCGTTGATGTAAAGCGAGCACATACCGCAGATACCCTCGCGGCAGTCGTGGTCAAAGACAACAGGCTCTTCGCCTTGCTCGATGAGTTGCTCGTTGAGAATGTCGAGCATTTCGAGGAATGAGGTGTCAGTGGGGATGTCGTGCATCTCATAAGTCACAAATTGACCTTTCTCCTTGGGACCTGCCTGACGCCAAACTTTGAGTTTGAAGCTTATACTATTATCCATTGTAATCTTAGGTTTTAAAAGTGAATATTATGACTTATAGTTGCGGGTTTGAACCTTGATAGCCTCGTAGTGGAGAGGTTCCTTGAGCAGAGTGGGTGCTACCTCGTCGCTGCCGTTGTACTTCCAGCAAGAAACATAGAAGTAGTTCTGGTCGTCGCGCTTGGCCTCGCCCTCTTCGGTCTGGTGTTCCTCGCGGAAGTGACCACCGCAGCTTTCCTCGCGGGTCAGAGCATCGTGAGCGATGAGTTCGCCCATGGTGATGAAGTCGCGCAGGCGGAATGCCTTGTCAAGTTCGATATTCATGCCCTCCTGAGTGCCGGGAACAAAGAGGTTGGTCTCAAATTCCTTGCGGAGCGCTTTGATTTTCTCGAGAGCGGTCTCGAGACTTTCCTTGGTACGTGCCATGCCGACATAGTCCCACATGATGTTACCCAGTTCCTTGTGGATGCTGTCAACCGAGCGCTTGCCCTGAATCTTCATCAGGTTGTCGAGGTCGTCCTGTACCTTCTTCTCGGCAGCGTCAAACTCGGGAGAGTCGGTGCTGAAGCGAGGAACGGTGATCTGGTCGCTCAGGTAGTTCTGGATGGTGTAAGGC
>JAGHSV010000013.1 GCA_018065665.1 Candidatus Sodaliphilus aphodohippi | reverse complement strand
CTTCTTCAAGCAGGGTCAGATACTCGTCAAGCATCGACTTCTTGGGGAAGGAGATACCGTAAACGCGTACCAACTGGGGGCGCTTCTCGTCACCGCGCCAGTATGCGCCGGCAAGTGACAGAATCTTCACGGCCTTGATGGGTGCTGTGGTCGGGATATGGGGACCGCGGCAAAGGTCGGTGAAGTTACCCTGGGTATATGTAGTGATGTGACCGTCTTCGAGGTCGTTGATGAGTTCGCATTTCAGAGTCTGGCCGTTGTCACCAAAGAACTTGAGCGCATCGCTCTTGCTGATATCGCGGCGTACGACTTCCTCTTTCTTGGCAACCAGTTCCATCATCTTCTTCTCAATCTTGGAGAAGTCTGCGCTGGTGAGGGTGTTCTCGCCCGGGTCGATGTCATAGTAAAAACCGTTCTCGATGGCGGGACCGATACCAAACTGGATGCCCTTGTACAGTTCCTGCAGTGCCTCGGCAAGGAGGTGGGCCGAGGTGTGCCAGAAGGCATGCTTGCCCTCTTCGTCCTCCCACTTGTAGAACTTGATGCAACCGTCACGGGTGATGGGGCGTGAAATGTCCCACTCCTCATCGTCTAACTTAGCGGCCAGAATGTTACGAGCCAGTCCGGCGCTGATGCTCTCTGCAACCTGGAACGGGGTAGTGCCGTCTTCAAATTGCTTTACGTTTCCGTCAGGAAATTTAATGTTAATCATATACTGAATCTTTGTTTTTTAGGCAGTGCCATACAACGGCACCGCATGGTGTTCAAAATATCGTGCAAAATTACCACATTATTTAATAATAAACAACTAATTAAATGAAAAAAACGGTTTGTCCCGAAAAATAATCCAAAAATTATCTCCCATTACTTCATCTGTCTCCCTTGAAAGCTTTACTTTACCAAAAATTTTGGCAAAGCCTTTGCGGTATGCAAGAAAGAGTGTACCTTTGTAGAGATTTAATTTGATTTAAGATGGATTATTTGTTTTTAGTGCTTGGTCTTGGCCTGCTGTTGTTGGGCGCAGACTTCCTTGTTGACTCGTCGGTGGCGATCGCGCAACGGGCGAAAATATCTAATTTCATTATCGGACTAACCATTGTTGGTATGGGGACATCGGCCCCCGAGTTGATGGTGTCTATTTCATCGGCACTGAACGGCAGCGGTGACATTGCAATGGGTAACGTTATCGGCTCTAACATCAGCAACATTTTCCTGATTCTCGGTGTGACGGCGGTGATTTTGCCGTTTGCTATTGAGCGTGAGACTCAGCGTCGCGACATACCTGTGGGCATAGGGGCGTCAATTCTTTTGCTGCTGTTGGCAAACGACAGTTGGATACCAGGTATCAAGGAGAATACGATTTCAAGGGTTGACGGCATCTTCCTGCTTGTCCTGTTCTTTGTGTATATGTGCTCAGTGGTCGTTCTGAAAGGCAAGAACCCGCAACAGGCGATTGCCGATGCCGATGAGGAAACCAAGTCGAAACTGGCAGGCAAGAATCCCGTGCTTTTGTGGGCGATTGCTGTGGTGTCGCTGGTTGCGCTGATTGGTGGCGGAACACTTTTCCTCGATTCGGCCAAGAGTTTGGCGCGTTCGTGGGGCATGAGTGAGGCTGTTATCTCTATCACTATTGTTGCAGTAGGCACTTCGCTGCCCGAACTGATCACGTCAATCACTGCAGCATGCAAGAATAATCCTCAGTTGGCGCTGGGTAACGTCTTGGGCTCCAATGTCTTTAATGTATTGATGATTATTGGTGTATCTTCGGTGTGCAAACCACTGAAACTGGTGGATATCAATATTATTGATTATGGTATGATGGTGTTGGGCTCGATTATGACATTTGTTGTGATTTTCACTTTTGGCAAACACAAGTTTGACCGTATCGAGGGCGTGATATTCCTGCTGGTGTATGTAGGTTACACTATATCTTTGTTAATGCGATAAATTCCACAATATATGGCTACTGTTGACGATAAAAAAATCATTTTCTCGATGGTTGGTGTTAGCAAGACCATCGAGCAGAACCAGAAACAGGTTCTCAAGAATATTTATCTCTCGTTCTTCTATGGGGCGAAAATCGGTATAATCGGCCTTAACGGTTCGGGTAAATCGACATTGATGAAAATCATTGCAGGTATCGAAACGAAGTATCAGGGACAGGTTGTGTTTGCGCCCGGTTACTCGGTTGGATATCTGCCACAGGACCCGCAACTTGACCCCACCAAGACGGTCAAGGAGATTGTGAGCGAGGGCGTGCAGCATATTGTTGATGCAGTCACTGAATATGAAGCGATTAACCAGAAATTCGGGTTGCCCGAGTATTATGAGGACCAGGATAAGATGGATGCACTATTTGCCCGTCAGGCCGAACTTCAGGACATCATCGATGCCACCGATGCTTGGAATCTAGACACGCGACTCGAGCGGGCAATGGATGCTCTGCGTTGCCCCGACGGCGACCAGCTGGCCGAGCACCTGAGCGGTGGCGAACGACGCCGTGTCGCTCTTTGCCGACTGCTTCTGCAAAAACCTGACGTGCTGTTGCTTGATGAGCCCACCAACCACCTTGATGCCGAATCAATCGACTGGTTGGAGCAGCACCTGCAGCAATATGCCGGTACGGTGATCGCAGTCACTCATGATCGCTACTTCCTTGACCATGTTGCCGGTTGGATTCTTGAACTTGATCGCGGCGAGGGCATTCCCTGGAAGGGTAACTACAGCAGTTGGCTTGAACAGAAGACCGCCCGCATGGCACAGGAAGAGAAGACCGAGAGCAAGCGTCAGAAGACGTTGCAGCGCGAACTGGAATGGATTAGAATGGCACCCAAGGCTCGCCAGGCAAAGGGTAAAGCTCGCTTGAACAGTTATGACAAACTGATGAACCAGACTGTAAAGGAAAAAGAGGAAAAACTTGAAATATTTATCCCCAATGGTCCACGTCTGGGTAACAAGGTTATTGAAGCGCAGCATGTCGCAAAGGCGTTTGGCAAGAAGTTGCTGTTTGACGACCTTAATTTCATGTTGCCACCCAATGGCATTGTCGGTGTCATCGGACCTAACGGCGCAGGAAAGACAACGCTGTTCCGCTTGATTATGGGGCTGGAGAAGGCCGATGGTGGAGTTTTTGAGGTTGGTGAGACCGTTAAACCTGTTTATGTTGACCAGCAGCATACAAGCATCGAACCCGATAAGACTGTATATGAGGTGATTTCGGGCGGTGTCGAGTTGTTGCGAATGGGTGGGCGTGATGTGAATGCACGTGCCTATTTGTCGCGTTTCAACTTTACCGGTGTTGACCAGCAAAAGAAGTGCGGAGTGCTTTCGGGTGGTGAACGCAATCGTCTCCAGTTGGCCCTTGCTCTGAAAGAAGAGGGTAATGTGCTCCTGCTTGACGAACCTACAAATGACATCGATGTCAACACCTTGCGTGCACTTGAGGAAGGTCTTGAGAATTTTGCTGGATGTGCAGTTGTCATCAGCCATGACCGTTGGTTCCTGGACCGCATCTGCACCCACATTCTTGCTTTTGAGGGTGACAGTAATGTGTTCTTCTTTGAAGGCTCATATTCAGAGTATGAGGAAAATAAGTTAAAACGTCTGGGCAAAGAGGAACCGACCCGAGTGAGGTATCGTTCTCTCGACTAAACCTATTGGACATTATAAAGCAAAAATCCCGCAGTCAGGACGATTGCGGGATTTTATATTGCAAGAAGGATTTTTTATTGGATGTTATCGACTGCTACGTCACGATAGGTGCGGCCAATCAGACCACGCAGAACTTTGCCGGGGCCAACCTCTACCGCCTCGGTCATGCCGTCGTTCACCATGTTGGCCATGATTTGGCTCCAACGTACCGGTGCTGTAAGTTGCTTGATGAGGTTTTCCTTGATTTCGGCTGGGTCGGTGTGGGGTTTTGCGTCAACATCTTGATAGATTGGGCAGATGGGCGCCGAGAAATCTGCTTCGTGAATTGCTTTGGCAAGTTCCTCGCGGGCCGGTTCCATCAGCGGTGAGTGGAACGCTCCGCCAACTTTCAATGGCAATGCACGCTTGGCTCCTGCCTCTTTGAACTTTGCGCATGCAGCCTCAATGGCCTCAAATGTGCCTGAAATGACAACCTGTCCGGGGCTGTTGTAGTTTGCGGGAATGCAAACACCGTCAATAGACGCACAGATTTCCTCAACTTTGGCATCATCCATGCCAATAATTGCTGCCATTGTCGAGGGTGATGCCTCACATGCTTTCTGCATGGCCAGCGCACGTGTTTCCACCAGCCTGAGACCTTGCTCAAAGGGCAGGACGCCTGCTGCTACAAGAGCCGAAAATTCACCAAGTGAATGACCTGCCACCATGTCGGGTTTGA
>JAGHSV010000030.1 GCA_018065665.1 Candidatus Sodaliphilus aphodohippi | reverse complement strand
TCACCATCACCGAGGATATGGTGGGCGACTGCCTCGAGTACCCCGACAGCGGCTCGGCCCTGTGGAAAAAAATCGAGGAACTGAAGAAACAGAAAGCAGTCAAGAAGTAAAAAAATCATACAATTATGGAAACAAACGGACGCCGCAAATGTGAAATCCTGAAGGAACTGCGCAAGCGCATTGCCCAGGAGAACGGCATCACCTATGCACCAGCCGAGTGCAACTTCGAGGGCGAATGCCCGGGCACATGCCCCAAGTGCGAGGCCGAACTGCAGTACCTCCAGAGCGAGATTGACAAGAAGAAAGTCACAGGTGCCAAACGCCATGCGACTGCGGCTGCCGTCGGCGGACTGCTGGCAACCAGCCTGTTGTCATGCAGCGCTTTCCAGCCTAACGGGTACATGGAACGCGTCACCGTCACCATTGACAGTTCGATGGTTGGCCAGAAGCAAGAGATTGCCTATATCGCTGACGGCGAGGACACCGTCACCGTCGATTCTATCACCATCACCGAGGATATGGTGGGCGACTGCCTCGAGTACCCCGACAGCGGCTCGGCGCTGTGGCGGAAAATCGAGGAACTGAAGAAACAGAAAGCAGTCAAGAAGTGACATGAACGACCAAGTCAAGGTCCTCGGCATCGATCGCCTCAGGATGGGGTCCGACGGCGAAGGAATCACGACACTCGTAGCCCTCTACAAGTGTCCCCTGCGCTGCAAGTACTGCCTTAACCCGCAATGCCATACAATACCCGACAATTCCTACTCGACCACACCCGATAAGCTGGTGCAGCTGTGCATGGTTGACAACCTATACTTTCAATACACCAACGGGGGATTGGCAATTGGCGGCGGCGAACCGCTGCTTTTCCCGACCTTTATCAACGAGGTAAGAGACCGGATGCCAAGCGAATGGAGTCTGACACTCGAAACGTCGCTGAACGTCCCGACCGAAAACGTAAAACAGATTCTAAAAGACATCACACACTGGTTCATCGACATCAAAGACATGAACCCGGATATATACAAGGAATATACACAATGCACCAACCTGCAGGTTTATCAAAACCTGTCGCTGCTTGCAGCCCACAAACTTCAGGACAAATGCACCATACGCGTGCCCCTCATCCCGTCTTTCAACACCACCCAAGACCAGAATGCCAGTGTCAAAAAACTCACGGAGATGGGATTCAAGAAATTCGATTTATTTGAATATATTACCGGACAGCAATGAATTTGTGTATTTCTCCCATAAAAAGAAAACAAGATGCCCCGAGCGTTAAGTGCGGGGCATCTTGTTTGACCTCAATTGAGGCTAATTATTGGTTTTGTGCTTGTTAGTTGATGGGTACGAGTGACACTGCATATCCGCCGCCTGCTACCGAGTGCAGGTTGAGGACGGTCTTCGAGGTCACGGTCTTTGTGGTGATGGTGTAGGCCTGCGGGTTTGTCTTGTAGTCGGCGTCCTTGGCGTCGCAGTAGATGGTCGCAGTATATTTGCGTCCTTTGTCCAGGAAGTCGAGTTTAACCTTTGAGTCGTGTGCCTGCATGCCTGCCACGTTGCCCAGGAACCACTTGTCGCTGCCCTTGGCTTTGCGTGCGATGGTGATGTACTCCATCGGCTCGGCCTCGAGATAGAGCGACTTGTCCCAGTCGACTGCCACGTCCTCGATGAACTTGAAGGCGTCGAGATGTTTCTCGTAGTGCTCGGGGAAGTCGGCAGCCATCTGCAGCGGGCTGTAGAAGGTCACGTAAAGCGCGAGCTGGCCGCAGATTGTTGAAAGGACTTTGGAATCGTTGCCTGCATAGGAGAGGTCCATCTCAAAGATACCCGGGGTGTAGTCCATCGGGCCTCCCTGCAGACGGCTGAACGGCAGCATTGCGGTGTGACCGGGTTGGGTGCCGCCAAACGCCTGATACTCGGTGCCGCGTGCCGACTCGTTGCCGATGAGGTTGGGCCATGTGCGGCACAGTCCGGTGGGGCGTACTGCCTCGTGGGCGTTGACCATGATGTGGTGGTCGGCAGCCTTCTTGACGGCGTTCAGATAGTGGTTGATCATCAGCTGGCCGTAGTGGTGCTCACCGCGGGGGATGATGTCGCCCACATAGCCGCTCTTGACAGCATCGTAGCCGTATTTGTTCATCAGGTTATAGGCATCTTCCATGTGGTGCTCGTAGTTCATCACGCTTGATGATGTCTCGTGGTGCATGATGAGTTTCATGCCCTTGCTGTGGGCATAGTCGTTGAGGTATTTGATGTCAAAATCGGGGTAGGGTGTCTGGAAGTCAAAGACATACTCCTTGCTCTTGCCGTACCAGTCTTCCCAACCGATGTTCCAGCCCTCGACCAGCAGTTGGTCAAAGCCGTGTGCGCTGGCAAAATCAAGATAACGCTTCACGTTCTCGGTGTTGGCACTGTGGTGCGGGTTACGCTTGACGTTAGTGTAGTCGGTCTCGCCCAGTTTGACCGAGGGGATGCCAGTGGCGTATGCCCACGAGCCGTAGTCGCTGATCATCTCCCACCATACGCCCATGTACTTGACGGGGTGAATCCACGAGGTGTCCTCGATTTTGCAGGGTTCGTTCAGGTTGAGAATCAGGCGCGACTTGAGTATGTCGCGAGCATCGTCGGTGACCATGACGGTGCGCCAGGGAGACTGGCAGGGGGTCTGCATGTGCCCCTTGTTGCCCTGTGCGTCGGGGGTGAGCCATGACTCGAGGATGAAGTTCTTCTCGTCGACATTGAGGCTCATGCACGAGTAGTCAACCAGCGCTGCCTCGTGGAGGTTCAGGTAGATGCCGTCGTCGGTCTTGATGTTCAGTGATGTCTGAACGCCCGATTTGCTGAACTGGGTCTGTGAGGAGTTGGGTTCCCAAGCCTTGTCAAAGAGGCTGCTAACCTCGCTCAGTCGTGAACGGGTGTATTCATACTCCTGTGTATCGTAGTCGCCCGGAATCCAATATGCTGTATGGTTGCCGGTCATTGCAAACTGGGTGTGTTCCTCCTTGATGACAAAGTAGGACAGACCGGGCTGCTGGGGAAATTCGTAGCGGAAACCGACGCCCTCGTCATAGACGCGGAAACGGATAATCATATATCGTTTCAGTTCGGTCTGGGTGACGGTGACAGCCATCTCGTTGTAGTTGTTGACAATCTCGCTCTCCTCGCCCCATACGGGTTTCCAGGTCTCGTAGAACGAGGTGGTGTCGACCTTGGTGATTTCAAAGCCGTTCATCATGTCCTTGGGACCGTTGACGCGGAAGTTGTTGAAGTTCGACACACTCTGCGAAGCGCGTACCTTGTTAAACTCAAAGCCGAGGGTACTGGGTTTGATGACCTGTTTCCCCTTGAAATACACTTCATAGGTGGGGTGTCCGTCAACTACGTCAAAAATCACTCGGGTCGTGCCGTGCGGCGACGACATGCTGCACTGGGCACCCCAGGCAACTGCCACCGTCAGCATGGCGGCACAAAGGCTAATTAGTTTCTTCATATTAAATTGAGTATATTAAAGTTTTTTGCAAAGTTAAGATTTTTTTTCCAATCAAAGTGCTATGGCTTTTGGTGGTTTTATCACTCCTTGAGCCTTGAGTCAATGATAATCGTCACCGGGCCGTCGTTGACCAGTGACACCTGCATGTCGGCCCCGAAGACGCCGCGCTTGACCTCGCGTCCCAGCAGTTGCTGCACCTGATTGCAGTAGGCGTCATAGAGGGGTATTGCCAGGTCGTGTCCGGCGGCGTGGATATAGGAGGGACGGTTGCCCTTGCGGGTGCTCGCTGTCAGTGTGAACTGGCTGACTGCCAGCACTTCGCCACCAACATCGGCAACACTGCGGTTCATCACTCCCTCGTCATCGTTAAAGATGCGCATGGCTACGGTCTTGGCAGCAAGCCACTTCATGTCGTCTATGGTATCGCCCTCGGCAACTCCCACAAGCACCATCAGCCCGTGGCCGATTTGGCTGTGCACTTTGCCGTCAATAGAGACCGATGCCTGACTGACGCGTTGTATTACAAGTCTCATTGGTGTTGTTTTTCTTGCAAAGTTACTAAAATTTGCCCGAAAATGCAACATCGGTCAGAGTCTGAACTATGGGTTTGTGCCGAAGAAACGGGATGTGTTCTGGCGGATGATGTTCTCGTCAATGCCTGTGGCGGCGAGGATGGCGTTGATGCTGATGCCGCTGTCGTCGGTCTCGACCAGGATGCGGTCTGACGGAGTGACGGCGAGTGCATCGGTGTTGAAGTGTGGACCGTAGGAGAGGTAAAACCCCTGGTTGAGCAGCATGGCTGCCACGTTGGCGTTGCCCCTGAAACCATGTATCACGGCAGCGACATGGTGGGGCGCAGTGGCTTTCCAGACGGCGATTATCTCCTGTGTGGCGCGCACGTTGTGAATGATAAGCGGTTTGCCTGCTGCCTCGGCAATGGCGATGTGCTGCCCGAAGATGTCGGCCTGCACTGCTATTGATGCACCGCGCAGTTTGTCAATGCCCGTCTCGCCGATGGCGACCACCGACGGGTTGTTTGACATTTCCTCGACACGATGCAGCAGCGCGGTCGGGTCAGTGTCGGCAGTATTCCAAGGATGTATGCCGGCCGAGTATGCCTTGCCCGGCAGCAACGGAGCGTTCAGGTCGTCAAGGCAGATAACGGCATCGGTCGCCTGGCTGTCGTGGGTGTGGCTGTCGAGAATGTTCATGGCACGGGGTCATAGCCGCTGCCTCCCCACGGGTTGCAGCGAAGGATACGCCAGATGGCGAGCGCGAGGCCCTTGAACGGGCCGTGCTTTTTGATGGCCTCGATGGCATACTGGCTGCAGGTGGGCGTGAAGCGGCACGCCGGCGGTGTGTAGCGCGAGATGTGGTTCTGGTAGAAACGGATGGGCTGTATAAGCAACCATCCCAGCATGTCAAGAATCTTTTTCATCGGGCTGCTGATTGTTGGTTTTGTAATCTTGTGCATCGCGTGCGATGCGTTCAAGCAGGGTTTTCATCTTGGTCTCGATTACGTCGTATGGCGCCGGGTCATTCGAGAGGTAGATGAACGCGATATCGACACCAGTAGCGGTCAGCGCCGGGTGCAGCAGCGTGCGTCGGTTGAGGCGGTAGGCCTCGCGGATGCGTCGTCGCAACAGCACGCGCCCCACAGCGTGGCGCATCTTCTTCTTTGGGACGGTGATGAGGAACTGGGCGGCAGCCTGGCGCTGCTCGTCACCGGCTGGGCGGAAGCGATAGACGGCGCGCAGGGGGTAGGCGATGCTCCCCTTGCCACTCTCGAACAGTGCGTTCACGGCATTGTGACTGCACAGTTTCTCGCTCTTATATAACCTGAGCCCCTGCATTTCAACAGCGAAATTACTAAAAAAAATCGTGGCAGTGTCGTTTTCGCCCCAAAAAAGTTAGTTCCAACCCGTTTTTGCCAGATAATACCCCGCTATAACAGCATCCAAGAGAAAGCCCATATTCACGCTTTTTAGTAAATTTGCACAAAAAAAAGAATTCAGGATGTCACCTTTTGGACCGATACGTGGTTATTAAAGTGAATCGGTTCGACAACAACACGAAGTTTAACTCAAATAAATTAATTTTATGAATGAAGAAGTATTTATTATACTCGGATGCTGCATGGTTTTCCCCATCTGTGCAATATGGATGGTTACGAAACAAAACATCGCTCGTGATAACAACCGTAAGGATATCCTTATGGCTGCCCTCGACAAAAATCCTGATGTGGATATCGAGGATTTGATGCACAAACTGAATCCTCCAACAAAATTGCTGAAAGAGAAATTGCTGAAGAAATTGCTCTGGGGCATGATACTGTCTTTTGCCGGCATTGGGCTGATAGTGATTGACGCTATCGCTGCTGTCTGCAACATATGGACCGGCGATCCCGCCTGCATGACAGCCGGTTGGGGTGTCGTCATCGCTGCCATTGGTGTGGGTTTGCTGGTCAATTATAATATGGGCAAAAAACTGCTTGCCAAGGAGATGGAGGCCGAACTCAAGAACCTCGAGAAGAAATAAATTTGAACAGAGACCAATTCATAGCACTGGTTAAGAGTGAGCAGGAGTCACTACGCGGCTTCTTGCTCGCTCTGTGTTGCGGAAATCGTGATGATGCCGACGACATTGCCCAGGATGCTTTGGTCAAGGCTTATCTGGCTTGTAATGAGTATAGTGATAGGGGAAAATTCCGCTCTTGGCTGTTCAAGATAGCCCATAATACATTCTTGACGCACCTATCGAGGCTGCACGTTCATGACCCGATTGAGAGTGTGCGGAGCAAATTGAGCCAAGACAATGCCGATGCTGTCTTTGAGCATCAGGACTTGTACTTGGCACTCGGTTCTTTGCCGCCAAAGGAGCGCTCTGCCATCGTGTTGTATTATATGAACGGATACACAATTAAGGAAATAACAAAGATAACAAACACCACCGAAGATGCGGTAAAAAAGCAGCTCTCGCGTGGACGGATTCAACTTAAAACCAAACTGAAAATATGAATAAAGACAAAGCCATAGAGGAACTTTTTCGTGCCAATATGCCCACGTTTAACGATGGTGATGCGTTTCTTTCAGCCTTAAATAAACGTCTTGATGCTGTGGAGTTTGTCAAACAGTATCAGGAAAAGAAAAAACGACAGTACAAATATTGCATGGTCGCTGCCCTTGCCATAGGCATTATACTTGGCTGTGGAACTATGGCATTGGCCTACACTATGCCGCCAATGCCGATGCATATATTCCACCTCAATATAGTCAAAATCCAACTTTGGTTGGGACATTACCGCCTCATTGTTGTTTCCATAATGTCCTTGCTGTTGGCCGTCTCCACCATCGGCATTTTTAATCTCCTGCTTGACATTAATGAATTGAAGATGATGGCACACACATCTAAAAAATAACCACAGAGCACAGAATCTTTTTAAATTTAGGCAATGATATACAATTTGTCCCAGTAAATATACCATCGCCTGATGTATGACAAGATTAAAAGGTAACTGAAGAGGGGCGGATGCCCCGTACGCAACGAACGCCTTGGCGGCTCGTTGCTGATAGAGGATGTGTCAAAAGCATATTTGCAGTATAACAATGCTTTTGCCCTTTCAGGGCGCAATAATGTAACAACATATTACCCAGGGCGTTGCCCTGGGCTGACTGCAACATTGCGCTTACAGCGCGCCGTTGTTTGAAGTATTTTGACACACCCTCGTAAAGGACTTCGTCCTTCTTAAGTTACTTAATGTGGCAAGTCACAAAGGTGTGATTACTTCTCTTGTTTGCAGGGACAAATTGTATATTGTTGCCCAAATTTATTGCTGTCCGGTAAAAAATATCATGGTGCAAAGTTTGTATTCTCTTCCTTGTCGGCATTTTGTTCACTTGTCTTGAGGCTTTCGTTATATTCATGGTTCCATTCTTTAACGGTTTTACCTTCAATTTCCTTTATGCCCAGTACATGCCATGCAGAGAGTCCAGTACTTTTCTTCTCTAAAGAGAATAACAGAAGCAACAGGCATATTTTAAATAGGCTTTTGCCGATAGCCTAACGAAAATCTTGTAACTTGCTGATATATAAATAAAAAGCCCACTTTGTTATGAAAGTGGGTAACAAATCAGTAACAAAATGGCTTTTTATGGCTCATTAGTGGGCTTTTCTTTTGCTTTTCTGGGTGCAAAGGTACAAATTATTTCCCGATTATCGAAATTTTGAGTTTATTTTTTGTGTTCTCTTTGTGACAGTCGGGTTTCATCGTGCGCGTGCGCGTGTAGGTAGGCTTATTATTCAGCCTTTTTTCTGGGTCTGCCTGGTCGCCTTCCCAAAATATCCGAAAGGAAATAAACGCCTTTGTTTAATTCTGACTGCAAAATATACCCTGCTTTTACGCCTTGCACAAAAGCCCATTTAGAAAGCGTTTCTGCAAGGTTTTCGGGATAGTTACTGAAGGTCGAGTGACGAAAATAATAGATTAAGTCCTGTTCTTGGTGTGGAACTGTTGTTGCCAACACTTGCCCTCCTGCTTCCTCAAACCTCAGAAAATAGCCTTGCAACATGGCTTTTATATCTGGCAGTCCGTAACTAACTTGTACCGATACTTCTTTTGCATTACTGCTTATACGTCTTTTTCTGACTATCATATTTCATCTTGTTTTGTGGAGGCTCTTATTGCTACATCGAGCAACAAAAGCCTCCTGTTAGTTACTTGCCTTAGCAAAAGGTTGCTTCAATCTGCTGTTGATAATTAGCATCCCTTTCGTTTTCGGCTCTGAGTTTTGCAATTCTTTGTTTAACAAACTCGCGTGCTGCCTGGTGTTCCTGGTCTTGTCTGCCATGCACCTTTTCAGACAAACTCATTAATAACTCTCGCTCCGTCTGGTTGAGACGTGCCAACTGCTCATCATCGAGCAATGCTAAAAAACTTCCTGTCATCATGTCTTTTTTGTGTTTATGTGTTATAATAATAATTTGGGTCGGTTGCCATATTTTGCCATTGCCTCCTTCATCTTTGGGTCTGTCGTAAGCATTACGCCATCAATAAAACTAATAGCGTACCTTGTAACATCTTCAGACAAGGCAAAGAGTTTTGCAAGCGGGTGGGGGTTAATGTCGTTGGCATCCTCAAACTCCCTTAACTCTGTAATGGCTTCTTTTACTGCCATTAGGCGGTTAAAGTGTTCTTGCGCTGCCTCTGGTATCTGCTTTCGTGCCTTTTCATCTACGATTGCGCCAATGTTTGTAACATAGTAGTTTTGTATCTGCTCATCATAGACTATATTTGCATCTGGGGTTTCTCTTACAAACGCTTGAATGTAGTTAATATGCAAGCTTGCTGCCTTCTGTACCTTTTTCCATTCCTCTGCCATCTGTTCCCGTGTAACCGCTGTTAGGTGTGTTGTGCTTTCAATTTTCCTGCATTGTCCGATGATATACGCAGAAAGCCACGCCACGGTTATTTGTCGAAGTTCTGGCAGTTCTGGCAAATCTTCCATCTGTCTAAGTGAGTTGTAAGCGTTCTGCAAGCGTCTTACTTTTGCTCGGAAAGCCTGATCAGCCTCCTCCATTTCTCGTTTAATAACGATACTTTTAGGTAATTCATTTTTCTGTGCCATTCTATGTTGTTATTAAAAGTTTATGCAAAGTTATGGATATTATATAATTGAAAAAAAAACAATTCGTCAATGTGTGTGAAATCCGCAAAGATTACCAAAACAGAAATTTTTGAAGATTTCTTTTTGCTGTCTCGGACAATATGCCTACCTTTGCAGTGCGGAATGAGTGAGGGAGGTTATGCCCCCGCATTCTGCACCAGCCTGGCGAGGGGGTGTATTTCACGAATACGCGCATTGCGATGGAGTGGAAGCCTTCGGGAAGTGCCGTCTGTCGCTCCAGCATATAGTAATAATGCAAGGGTCTTGGTAGAGATCGCATTTTTATCTATATGCTTTCATGCGGGGGGTGTACCACGAAAGTGGAGCCTCCCGTTCCCTTTCTTTTGTCACTCGCTTTCGCTCGTTGTTTGTGTTCTTTGTTTTTTGTTTCGGCATTCGCTTCGCTCATATTGTCGGCATTTGTGCTTACGCCAAAGGTATATAGATTTTCTGTGAAGTCAATGTTTTTTTAAAAAACAAGCCTTGCAACTTGAAAGAGTGTTGGTCTTGAAGAGGAATGAAAAAAGCCCTGGAGATTGCTCCAAGGCTTTTGCGGTGCGTACGTGACTCGAACACGCGACCCCATGCGTGACAGGCATGTATTCTAACCAACTGAACTAACGCACCAGTTTGTTTTAGCGATGCAAAGGTACTGCTTTTTTCTGATTCTCCAAACTTTTGGAGCATTTTTTTTGCCAAAAACGTGTTTTTTTATTGTTTTTGGTATTTTTTTTGGGGGGGGAAGGGAATGGCGGTCACTCTTCGGACTCGGGGACTACGACGCGCAGCAGCGTGAGGGGTGCAGCTGTCTTGCGGACCACGGTGACCTTGAAACCGTCGAGCGTAAGCGTCTCGCCCACAGCGGGCAGCGCCTCGTGTCTGAAAAGGACATATCCGGCGATGGTCTGGTAGTCGTCGCTCTCGGGGAGTCCCAGGTGGAAACGCTCGTTGATTTCCTCGATTTCCATGCGTCCGCTGAACTCGTAGGTGTTCTTGTCAATCTGGCGTGCCGCAAGGCGGTTGTGGTCGTGTTCGTCTTCGATTTCGCCAAAGATTTCCTCGACGAGGTCTTCGAGCGTCAACATGCCCGATGTGCCGCCGAACTCGTCGAGCACTATTGCGATGCTGCGTTTTTTGTCCATCAGTTCCTGCATCATCTTCTTTGCCAGCATGGTCTCGGGTGCAAAGAGAACGGGTTTGATGCGGGTTTTCCAGTCAACCTCGGGGGTGAACAGTTCGCTGACCTGTATAAAGCCGGTCACGTTGTCGATGTCATCATTATAAACGACAATCTTGGACAACCCCGAACTGCCGAATATCTCGACCAGTTGCTCGCGGGTGGTGTCGTTGATGTCAACGGCGACAATCTCGTTGCGTGGCACCATGCAGTCGCGCAGCTGTGTGTCGCCAAAGTCGAGGGCATTTTCAAATATTTTCACTTCGCGCTCTACCTCCTTGTGCTGATCCTCGTGCTTGTCGATATTGTCCTGCAGGTATGCGTCCAGTTCCTCGACGGTGAAGAATCCGACCTGCTCTTTCTCGACCTTGATGCCCAGCAGGCGCATGAGCCCGGCCGACAGCATCTGTGAGAACTTGGATATGGGGTAGAGTATGATGTAGCAGGTGTATAGCGGCAGTGACATCATGCGAAGCGAGCGGTTGGGGTTGATGCGGAAGATTGTTTTGGGGAGGAACTCGCCGGCGATGACGATGATGATAGTCGAGATGACGGTCACGAGCAGCAGTTCGATGAACTCGTTTCCGCCCATCCATTTTGCAATGGGTTTGCTGATGAGGTCTGCCATTGCCATACTGTAAACGACGTTGACGATGTTGTTGCCGATTAGCAGTGTCGAGATGAGCATGTCGCGGTGGCTGAAGAACACGTTGATGATGCGGTTCACCAGTCCGCTCTTTGCCATGTCAATGCTGGCGCGCACCTTGTTGGCCGAGACAAAAGCGATTTCCATTCCCGAGAAGAACCCTGAGAATAGCAGTGATACCAGTATGATAATCAGTGAAGTCATGCAGTTTGGCTGTTATTAGTGGCTGTTGGGGTGTGGCAGACGTGAATCGTCAACGGGGAAGATTGCCGAGACGTTGCGCAGTTTGTAGTTGGTCAGATTCTCGTCGGACTCATATCCGTAGCCCTCGATAACGCGCATTTCTTTCTCGACGTGGATAAAGGCATCGCTGTAGAGACGATGTTCCTTTTGGTTCCAGAACAGTTGGTCGGTCATGATGATGTCTCCGTTGGCGTTAGTGATGTGTACATTGCCGTTGAGGCTCCACAGTTCGTCTTTCTCGTTGTAATAGGCCGAGTCACATTTGATGGTTGAAACGGCATTGTAGGCCGAGTCCAGTTCCTCGGCAAGGACACCCTTTGGGAACGTCCAGTGGGGTTTCTTTGCCTCTTCAAACATGTTCCACAGTGCGGTGGTGATGCGGTATCGTGTGCGTCCGTCGTCGCTGATGATGGTCTGCACCTTGGTTGACTTCATTGTGGGTACAACCTCGGGGTTGGTGGCATGCTTGACAATGCTCTTCACCTCGCCGTCCTTGCAGGCGGCAAGAGTGAGCAGCAGGCCGATGATGACCAGTATTGTGTGCGAATGGTGCGTCACGGTGTGATTATCTGATCTTGTTCTTCCAGAACCAAACCTCGTTGAAGTTGAGTCCCAGAGTTATGTTGAAGTAGTCTTCCTTGATGAGCACCGTTGGCGAACTGGTGCGTCGTTTCCATTCCAACCCGATGTTGACCGTTGTCTTTCCGGTGGGACCGGGGACCGGTAAGCCGACACCGATGCTGACACCATAGTCGCGAACATTGTTTCCGCGAATGTTCAGATAGTCGTGGTTGTAGAACCCGCCGGCACGGAACTGCATGGCACCGAGGTAACTGCCGCGCTTGTTGGGCGTGTAGGACATACCGGCTGCCGCCTTCCAGCGGTTGTCAAACTTCATGTTGGTGTCTTCAAAACCCTCGAGCGGCTCATACTTTGCTTTGCTCCAAGGCTGGTAGGTGAAGTCGGCTTCGACCATCAACCGTTGCCTGAAAGTGTAGCTGACGCCGGCCCCGAATGTGTTGGGCTGTTCATACTTGCCTTTGAGGCTTGTGTAGCCGAGCGAGTCAACCGAGTTTGTGTTGTCCTGTGTGTCGTACTTGGACCCCCAGGTGTGTCCGTGGAACGACTTCTTGGGGCGGTAAGTGGCACCGATGACGATGCGGTTGTCCTTGTTGATGCTGTAGGCATACTGAATGCCGGCGGTGGCATTGTAGTCACGCACCTGCATGACGCGGTTGAACATGCTTGTTGAGGCTGCGGTGAGCTGTGTCGTGTTGTTGATGGTACCAAACAGGTATGAGAAGTTGGCACCGATGCTTAATCCCTTGAACGGTTCATAGCCGGCTCCGACATAGAGCTCGACAAGACCACCCGAACCGCTGCGGTACTCGGCCCCGTTGTCGAGGTCACTGCCAAAACTGTAACCTACCGACGAGTAGGGAAGCAAGCCGAACGAACCGCCCAGGTGCTTGGCAATCTTGAACTGGGATGTGATGTAGTCCAGCCCGCCGCCAAAACTGTTTCCGGTCTTGTCGCCCTCCTTAGAGGACAAGTTGGTCAGGTCAAGACCGATGTCCCACAGGAACGTGAGCGAGTCAACCTGGGAATAGGACGCCGGGTTCATCACGTTGATGGTGCGTCCGTTTTGCATGGCATATCCCACACCACCCATCGAGCGTTGGATGCTGGTGGCGTTGTCGCTGAGCAGACCGTAGGCCGACTTGGAGTAGGGGCTTGATGTCACTTGACCCGCTGCTGTACCGGCCAGGAGAGCCAGGGTAATCGCAGTTATGGATTTAACTATCTTCATATCGTTATACTTGATTTTGTTTGTTATTATTGTCATTGTTGTTTTTTGCTTGTTCGTGGTCGATGGCAAAGGCGGCATATATTTGCAGCACTGCTCCTGCGAGCAGCAGCGCCAGCCAGTCGTTGGTGCCGGGGTTGTAGAATGTCATCGCCGCACTGCCGGCAAACATTAACGCGGCAACGATGTTCATGCGGTACAGTCGCTGAATGCGGATGTTGTCGCCGTCATAGCGCTGAATGAACCTCGCGACGAGCACCACGGCAGCGGCGGCGGCAAACGCCCAGCGCATCCACATCTCGTTGATGTCCAATAGCGGCAGCACCGCCATGACCACAATCACTGTCATGCCGGCAGCAACTGCCAGGTCTGTGATTTTTTCTCTTGTCATAGTTACACGTTCTTGTTAGGGTATGTCGGTGATGAAAACCTCCTCGTTCTCACGTTTCATGCCATATTTCTCACGCGCGATTTTCTCGAGAGTCTCGCGGTCGGTGTGCAGTTCGTTCACTTTTGCGTCAAACATCTCTGCCGAGTCCTGATTGGCCTTGATTTCGGCTTTGATGTCGTTAATCTCGCTCTTTATCGCATGAATCTTCGCGAAGTTGTTGTCGCCAAAGAAAAACAACCACAGGATGAAGACGGATATTATTATGAACGGGGCATTGACCCACCGCGGTATCCATTTTGGACGTTTGAAGTTAAACATTGCAGTATCGTAGTTTTTTTTAGTTATTTCATGTCATCAAGCAACTCGGGACGAAGGCGTTGAGTTCGTTCAAGCGCCTGTTCCATCTTCCACTGGTCTATCAGCGCCTGGTTGCCGCTGAGCAGCACCTCGGGCACCTTCCACCCGTTAAACTCGGCGGGTCGGGTATAGACGGGGGCCTCGAGCAGATTGTCCTGGAACGAGTCGCTCAGTGCGCTCTGCTCGTCACCAATGGCGCCGGGAATCAGACGGACAACGGCATCGGCAATCACCGCCGCGGGCAGTTCACCACCGGTGAGCACATAGTTGCCGATAGAAATCTCGCGCGTGCACAGGTGCTCGCGAATGCGGAAATCAACACCCTTATAGTGCCCGCACAGGATCATCAGGTTCTCGGCCATCGACAGCGTGTTGGCCATCGGCTGGTCAAGGATGTCGCCGTCGGGCGACGTGAAAATAATGTCGTCGTAGGTGCGCTGTGCCTTCAGTTCCTCCATGCAGCGGTACACGGGCTCAATCTGCATCACCATGCCGGCCTCGCCGCTGAACGGGTAGTCATCCACCTTGCGGTGCCTGCGCAGCGACCAGTCGCGCAGGTTGTGTATATGAAATTCCACCAGTCCCTTGTCCTGGGCCCGCTTGAGAATTGAGCAGCCCAACGGAGACTCCAGAGCCTCGGGCATGACGGTGAGAATGTCGATTCGCATAGCCTGTTTTTTAAGTTACTATTATTACAAATTACAAAAGTAGCAAAAAAAAACGACAACGGGGCGAATTAAGCAGTTAAAAGAACAAAAGCGACAAAAAAAAGCGGATTTTTGCGTAATTGCGATTCACGTTAATCTAATTCTATTGTTTCTCATAATTAATTGGTAGAGTCAAC
Organism: Candidatus Sodaliphilus aphodohippi; assembly: GCA_018065665.1. GTDB lineage: Bacteria > Bacteroidota > Bacteroidia > Bacteroidales > Muribaculaceae > Sodaliphilus > Sodaliphilus aphodohippi. Next base: position 88 of record JAGHSV010000030.1, on the reverse strand, counting down.
AGGCAAGTGCAAAATTAGGTAAAAAGTTTGAAGAACTCGTGTTTTGGAGTGGAGAAATTCAGTTTTTCCCTCGGTCTGAGGTTGAGTT
>JAGHSV010000078.1 GCA_018065665.1 Candidatus Sodaliphilus aphodohippi | reverse complement strand
ATGATTTTCGGTAGGTTTTTGGAACTCTTTTGCTATGAAGAGTTTTGCCACTTTGAATTTTTGTTGTATTTTTGCATATAAACAAAATCAGAATAAAAGGAATATGGCAAAAGAAAACGTTTACAGTTCGCTTGGCGAGCATCGCAAGAGGTTCATGTCGTGGCAGATGAAGACCATTTTGGTCACAATGATTGGTTACGCCATCTTTTACTTCGTTCGCAAGAACTTCTCGGTAGCGATGCCGGGGTTGACTGCCGAGTACGGCATCACCAACAAGAGCTTCGGGTGGATTATCTTCTTCGGGTCAATCACCTACGGGCTGTCACGTTTTGTCAACGGCTATGTGGTTGACCGCATCAAGGGACGCATTGTAATGGCTATTGGACTGCTACTGTGTGCATTGTCCAATTTTGCCTTTGGATTTGGCGCAAACCTGAGTTCACTGATCACCGGCAGCGATGCTGGCCCCGACTTTGTGTCGATGCTGGTGCTGGCTATGGGCATCACCATCATCCTGAACCAGTATTTCCAGGGCATGGGTTATCCCCCTTGTGCCCGCATCCTGCCCCACTGGATTCACCCCAGCGAATTAGCCACCAAGATGTCGGTGTGGAACTGTTCGCACTCCATCGGCGCGGCGCTGGCCGTAGTTGTCTGCGGATACCTGATGGGGGCCACCGGCACCAACTTATCAAATGACCCCGCCGTGGTACAGCGCATTACCGAGAACCTCACCAACAACGACGTTGCCAATGCCGCCAGCCAAGCCGTTATCTATGCGTCACACGTCGGGGCGTGGAAATGGTGTTTCTACGTACCTGCCTGTCTGGCTGTTGCAGGAGCGATATTCATCTTTATCGGACTACGAGACGAACCACGCGATGTCGGTCTGCCCGACCTTCCCGACACGGGGTTGGGCGCACTGAAAGAGGGTGGCATGAGCAAGACTCGCCGTCGCCGCTTTGAGAGCGTGATGGTGTGGAGAAACCGCTGGGTATGGACCTTCTGCATCGCAAACCTGTTTGTCTATGTGGTGCGCATGGGTGTGCTGGACTGGGGACCCAAGTTCCTGACCGAGGCACGAGGTCTGGACATCAAGAGCGCGACCTGGACCACCGCCGCCTTTGAGATTGCCGGCATCGTGGGCACTCTGTTCGCCGGCTGGGCCACCGACAAGCTGTTTGCCGGCAAGGGCCACCGCATGTGCGTGGTGTGCATGGCAGGCGCCGCACTGTTCATGACCATATTCCGCTTCCTTCCAGCCGACGCAGGCATAACCGCCACCGCAGCCACTCTGGTGGGCGCCGGGTTCTTCATCTACGGTCCCCAGGCGCTGATCGGCATAGAACTGGGCAACCAGGCCACCAAGGAGGCGAGTGCACGTGCCAACGGCATCGCCGGTATCCTAGGCTACCTGGGCAGCGGCCTCGCCGGTCTGTTGGTGGGCTACATCGCCGACATCTATGGCTGGACACGCGTGTTTGAAACCATCATCATCGTTGCCATCGTCGGTATGTTCATCCTCATCAGCATGTGGCAGGCACCGCGCGACGGTTATGAGCGCAGCCAGTCAATCGTCTATGACGATGAGAAATAGGAATAATGCTTATAAAAATAAAGTACGGGCAACCGGCGGAATTTTGCCGGTTGCCCGTAAAATTTTGGTTATTGCTTTGGTTTTTGTTTGCACAGCAGGTAGATTATGCGTATTATCACGATAATCAGTGAAACAGCAATGACAAACCCCGCAAAGAACATGAACATAATCGTGAACAAGGGGAAGGGGAATCCGGGTTGGTCTTTGGGCGGATCATAGATGGCCAGGTCAATAGCCACACCTCCGATAAACATGCCGATGCCCAGGATGACCTCGATGACGATAATCCACAGATAGGACAACGGGCGTTGTTTTGTGATTAGTTTCATAATTCTCAAATGTTTTACTATCGCTCGATAACCTTGATGAGGGCCTCGTTAAGGTTTTCCACTCCGTTGAGGGTGACCATCTGGTTGTCGTCAACGGGTTTGTACCACTTGCAGGCTCCGAAGTGTGCCTGCAATCTGGCGTCACTGAAACGATAGCCATGTCGTGCATACACCTCGTTGCGCATGAGCCGCAGCACATCCTTATCCAACTGTGCGAGCGCATATTGCGTACAAATGCGGTCGGAGAGAAACGCCCAGCGCGGAGTGTCATTGGCCACCTTGAGCGTTGCATATAGTTTGCCGCGTGAAAGGCCGTCAATGTCGGGATTGGGCACTGTCTTGTAGATGTTCATGCCATCGACAGTGGGCTCCAGTTCCCAGTATTGACGGTTAAGGGTGATATAGAGCGCCGGAGTGCCGCCCTCGCCTTCGTCCGACATATAGTAAGTGTTTTTCTTACCGTCAAAAACGCAAGTTCCATCGGTGTTGAACTGGAATTTCTTGCCCGTTGTTGACACGTAGGTTCCGGCAAAGATTTCCTGCAGGTCATCATCGACAACCTCGCCCATCTCACGCCCTGTGGGCAGATATACGGTGCTGATGGTGTTGTCGTCAAAGTACTTGATGAGCACATCGTGACCGTTCACCTCACGGCGCTGCCACAGTTCGCCATCGTCACCGTTGCAGTTTCCGTTATCGAGCATATAAGCAACCATTTCGCCAAGGTCCTGCGGCCGTTCTTTTACAGCCGACTCGGGAATGCCCCTCATTTCATAGTTAGTGCCACCAAGGCTCTTCACCTCAAAGAGATAGCCGTAACCGGCATCCATATAACCATTGCCGACAAGCACCACCTGTGTTGCATTGAGGCGTACCGATGACAGCATCTCGCTACCATTAGTCCAATGGTAGTCGGTCCAATAATCCTTAAACTGCTGAGCGTTTGTCTCAAAAAGCGCGGCAAAAAGTGCCACAATGAATATGAATCTTTTCATCTTGTCATGTTTATTATTTTGTTGTGGCAAAGTTATAAAATAAAATCTAATCAACCCCAAAAAACATGTGAGAAATCTTTTTTTAACAAAAAACCTTTGCTGTAAAGAAAAATAGTTGTACCTTTGCAGTCGCAATTTTTATCCGAAAGGCACAAATAAGCGTGGAGGCCAATGCCAAAGCCGCCGTACGGACCAACTATTAATACAATTAAAAATGTACGCAATTGTAGAAATTCAGGGACAACAGTTCCGTGCCGAGGCCGGCAAGAAATTGTTTGTTCACCATCTCGGCAACGAGGTTAAGGAAGGTGATTCAGTTGAATTCACCAACGTTCTTCTCGTGGATGCTGACGGCGCCGTTAAGGTTGGCGCACCTGCCGTCGAAGGTGCAAAAGTAGTATGCGAGGTAGTAAATCCCCTCGTAAAAGGTGAACACGTGATTGTTTTCAAGAAAAAACGTCGCAAAGGCTATCGCCGTCTGAACGGTCATCGCCAGCAGTTCACTCAGATTGAGATTAAAGAAGTTATTGCTTAACCCCTAAAATTTTATCGAATTATGGCACATAAAAAAGGTGTAGGTAGTTCAAAGAACGGCCGCGAGTCCGAGAGCAAACGTCTTGGCGTTAAAATTTTTGGAGGTCAATTTGCAAAGGCCGGTAACATCATCCGCCGTCAGCGCGGTACAGTTCACCGTCCCGGTCAGAACGTAGGTATGGGTCGTGACCACACACTCTATGCGCTGGTTGACGGTACTGTAGAGTTCCAGCATCGCGCAGGCCACACTTACATTAACGTAGTGGCTGCCCCCAAGAGCGAAGAACAGAACTAAACCGTTACTTCACGGTTAATCAAAATCAAACGGCTTCAACCCCGACGGGTGGAAGCCGTTACTTTATTCTTTCTTGTTGACTCTCGCAGCAATCTGACGCTTGCCGGTGACTTTTCAGTCCTGCGGAATTGCCTTGATAGAGCCAATCTTGCGCACCGTGACCTTTGACGGTTTCCCTTTATAGTAAACCTTTCCGGTACCGGTGCCCATGACCTTCAGTTCGCCGCCGATGACGTTGCAGAAAATCTGCCCCGTACCCATGATTTTACATTCGACCGTGGGCGATGTCACGTCGTTTGTATTAATGACACCCGCCCCGACAAGACGGGTTTTCAGAATCCCGCAGTCGCCGACGGCAACAATCGTTCCCTTGCCGGTGAGGATATTGAGGTTAATCTCGTCGGCATCAACATGTCTGAGAGCAAGCGCACCATTATCGCTCAGGGACGCCTTGAAACGGTTGCACTGGGGCAACCGGCCGACAACCACCTTACCGGTACCGTCGTTGACCACCGACTCAAGAGAGCGTGAATATACAACAAAGGTTGGCATCGAGTCACAAGGGACAATGTCTGATACAACCTCTATCTTCAGTTTATTGCTTGAGTTTGAAAAAATCACGTTGTTGGCATAATAGGGCGTAGTGTCGAACACGGCATAGCCTGCCGAGTCGGCATTGCAGCGATACTCGACATTCACGTTGTCGATTACCAGTAACGAACTGAAATTGCCCACTTTGACTGCATAATGCTGCACCTCCTCGGCACCAGAGACAAGCACACAAGCCAAAAGGAAAATGAGACTAATTAACTTTTTCATACTGTTTTTGTCTTTAGGTTATCGCGATTGGGAAGAATGTCACTCTCGATACGGTCCAGAATAGCGACCAGTTCGTCGCGGGTGTTGGCCTGCAACATGGCAATGCGAGTATCACGGAAGTTGTAGATGCCTTTCAGCAACGGTGTTGCAGCCAGATGCCGCCTGATGTGCAGGATGCCGCGGTACTCGTCAATGCGATCGATGCTCTCGTCAATCTGTCGGCGCAGCAACGCCATCTTCTCGCTGTCGGTGATAACGGGCATCTCGCCGGTGGCAAGATAATGCTTCATCTCGCTGAAAATCCATGGTGCGCCTATGGACGCACGACCCACCATAATGCCGTCAACACCATAGCGGTCATAGTACTCGACGAGTTTTTGGGGTGTGGTGATGTCTCCGTTGCCAATAATCGGGATGGTCATGCGGGGATTATTCTTCACCTCTCCAATCAGTGTCCAGTCGGCTTCGCCGTTATACATCTGTGACCGTGTCCGTCCGTGTATGGTCAGCGCGCTAATGCCGCAGTCCTGCAGTTGCTCGGCAAGTTCAACAATAATCTTATTATTGCAGTCCCAACCAAGGCGCGTCTTCACGGTGACGGGCACCTTGACGGCTTTGACCACCTCGCGTGTTATTGCCAGAAGCAGCGGGATATTGCGCAGCATACCCGCTCCGGCACCCTTGCCGGCAACTTTCTTGACAGGACAGCCAAAGTTGATGTCAGCACATCGGGATGTGCCGCCTCGGCAATGTGTGCCGCCTCAACCATCGAGTCTATGTCCCGACCATAAATCTGGATTGCCGCGGGCCGCTCTGTCGGTGCGATATTCAGTTTGCGAACGGTGCTGTTAATGCTTCGCACGAGTGCTTCGGCACTGACAAACTCGGTATATACCATGTCGGCACCCTGTTCGCGGCAAATCTGCCTGAACGACTGGTCGGTCACGTCCTCCATGGGCGCGAGCATCACGGGGCGGTAGCCAAGGTCTATATCACCGATTTTCATATTTCATTGCAAATTAGAATACAAAATTACTATACTTTTTGGAATTACCCACCACTAAAAGGAAAAATGGACCATTTTTGTGAAGTTAGTGGCAACTGGTAGAGTCAACAGGCAAGTGCAAAATTAGGTAAAAAGTTTGAAGAACTCGTGTTTTGGAGTGGAGAAATTCAGTTTTTCCCTCGGTCTGAGGTTGAGTT
>JAGHSV010000160.1 GCA_018065665.1 Candidatus Sodaliphilus aphodohippi | reverse complement strand
AACTCAACCTCAGACCGAGGGAAAAACTGAATTTCTCCACTCCAAAACACGAGTTCTTCAAACTTTTTACCTAATTTTGCACTTGCCTGTTGACTCTACCCCAATAAGAATATGAAAGCTATTGTAAAACTTTTCTTCAGCACATTTTGGCAATTACAAAAAAATACATTAAATTTGCAAGATAATAATTAAATACCCGCCAGGCGGGCAACCCCTAAAAACTTCAAGACCTATGTATGATCAGCAACACGGCTTGTATATAGCCCACGGCCCTAACGGCCCAATCAGTATAATCGGTAAAATGGCTAACCGCCATGGTTTGATAGCCGGTGCCACCGGTACCGGAAAGACAGTCTCGCTGCAGGTGATGGCCGAGAGCTTCTGCCAGGCAGGAGTCCCCTGTTTCATGGCCGACATGAAGGGCGACCTGAGCGGCATCTGCAAGGCCGGCTCGATGAGCGGTTTTATCGAGAAACGCGCTGCCGAGTTCGGCATCAGCGACCCCCAGTTCCAGGCGTGTCCCGTCCGCTTCTTTGACGTATTTGGCGAGCAGGGCCACCCGATGCGCTGCACCATCTCTCAGATGGGCCCCGACATGCTGGGACGCCTTCTCGAACTCAACGAGACCCAGACCGGCGTGCTGAACATCGTCTTCCGCATTGCCGACGAACGCGGTTTGCTGCTCGACGACGTTAAGGACCTGCGGTCGATGCTCGACTATGTGTCAAAACATGCTGCCGACTTCACCACCAAGTACGGCAACATCGCCTCGGCCAGCGTTGGCGCAATCCAACGCGCACTGCTCGCGCTCGAGAACCAGGGAGCCGAGAAATTCTTTGGCCGCCCGTCGTTTGACATCATGAACCTCATGGACCGCGAGAACGGCAAGGGTGTCATGAACGTGCTGGCAGCCGACAAACTGATGCTGCAGCCCAAACTGTACTCCACATTCCTGCTGTGGCTGATGTCGGAACTGTACACCACCCTGCCCGAGGTTGGCGACCTTGACCTGCCCAAGCTGGTGTTCTTCTTTGACGAGGCGCACATGCTGTTCGAGGGCACATCGCCCGCTCTGGTCAACAAAATCGAGCAAGTCATCCGCCTAATCCGCAGCAAGGGCGTTGGCATCTATTTCATCACCCAAAGCCCCACCGACGTGCCCGAGAACATCCTGGGCCAGCTGGGCAACCGCGTGCAGCATGCCCTGAGGGCCTACACCCCCAAAGACCAGAAGGCAGTACGCACAGCCGCCGAGACCTTCCGCGCCAACCCCGACTTCAAAACCGAGGAAGCCATCACAAACCTCGAGACCGGCGAGGCACTGGTGTCGGTGCTCGACGAGAAAGGCGCCCCCACTGTCGTAGAGCGCGCCAAGATGCTGTTCCCGCTGAGCCAAATCGGAGCCATCAGCGAGGGCGAACGCGACAACATCATCAAGAGTTCCTACCTCTACGGCCGCTATGACAAGGCCGAGGAGCGCGAATCGGCATTCGAGCAACTGATCGAGCAGGCCGAGAAAGAGGCCAAAGAAGCCGAAGAGGCCGCCGAAGCCAAGGAGCGCGCCAAGGAAGAGGCAAAGGAGCAGAAAGAGAAGGAAAAAGAGGCCAAGAAGCCCGGACTCTTCAAACGCATCCTCAAGGCCATAGGGACTGCCATCACCGCCACCATCGCCACCATCATCGGCAACAAGGTGGCCAACACCATCAGCGGCAAGAAGGAGCGCAAGAGCAGCACAAGCACCACCGGCAAGATTGCCAAGAGCGCAACATCGGCGGCAACACGCACCATCACCCGCGAAATCGGGCGCAGCATTCTGGGCAACCTGACCAAATAACAACCAACCACCATCGATGCCCGCACACCCGTAATTAGAGTTGCGGGCATCGGTGTATTTGTCAGCAATCAGCAACTTTGGACTTTTTCATTGACTTTGTACAACAGTGGGGCTACATCGGGCTGTGGTTCTGTTCGTTCATCGCCGGCAGCGTCATTCCGCTGAGCAGCGAGGCCATAGTCGTTGCCTGCATCGGGTTCAAGATGGACCCCGTCGGGTGCTGCATCGCGGCAACCATCGGCAATGTCATGGGCGGCATGACCTGCTACTGGATGGGCACCCTGGGAAACATGGAGTGGATAGTCAAATACTGCCACGTGACTCCCGAGAAACTTGCCAAAGCGCAGCAATATGTCGCGCGCTACGGGGCTTGGTATGCCCTGCTTGCATGGATTCCCATCCTGGGGTCGGCCATCACCGTCGCCCTCGGATACATGCATGCCAACAAGTGGATCACCGTCCTCGCCATGACCATCGGCAAGGCCATCCGCTATGCCCTGCTGATTCTCGCGACCCTCGGCGCCATATCGATGTTCTGACAAAGTCACATTCCCTAAAGGAAAACCACCATAAAACAATTATTTTTCTTTTTACACACGTTGGCGGAATATCACATTTTCAATCCCACCTATGT
>JAGHSV010000096.1 GCA_018065665.1 Candidatus Sodaliphilus aphodohippi | reverse complement strand
CACGTAAGTCTATGAAAAAGATTACATTTATGGCACTTGCATGTGCCATGTTTATGGCTCCTGCTGTAGCAAATGCACAGGAGGTTACTTATGTTGAGGATCCTTCGCAAGGTTACACCTTCAACAAATTCCAGGACAACTGGTTTATTGAGGGTTTAGGCGGTGCTGGCATCATGATGTCTCGCCTTGACTCAAAGGCCGATTTCGGTGATCGTCTCGGCTGGAAGGGCAACCTCGTAGTTGGTAAGTGGTTCTCACCCATTATCGGTCTCCGTATCGGTGGTGAGTTCAACCAGATGAAGGGTGTTACTGACCCCAGCGATGCTTACGGTGCACTTGGCACACGCATGGATCGTGAAAAGGTTGACGGTAAGTACTACGAGCAGCAGTTCAACAACATTGGTGGTTTCGGTGACGCTATGATCAATGTTACTAACTGGTGGTGTGGTTACAAACCCGGTCGTTTCTACAACGCAATCGTTTACGGTGGTATCGGTGTTCACTGGGTATGGGAACGCACAAACCAAGGTAAGGGTGATTGGAAGTATGCAGGTCACGCTCGCGACAGCAAGGGCAATCTTCCTGATGGCAGCCACTCTCGTAACTTCAGCGCACGCGCTGGTCTTCTCAACACATTCCGTTTGAGCAACCACGTTAACCTGCTTCTCGACCTCCGTTTCGAAGAGATGCAAGAGCATGTTGACGGTTGGGGACATCGCACTTGGACAGAGTATCCCTCAGTTCTCCTTGGTCTTTCTTACAAGTTCAACAAGACTGAATGGACTGCTCCCATCGTTCCTGTATGCCCCACTTACAAGTACACAGATGCTGAAGGTGACGCTCTCGTGAACCGTCTGGCAGATGCTAACCGCAAGATTGCTGACCTCGAGAACCAGCTCCGCAACGCTAAGAAGCCAGCTGCTCCCCAGACTCAGGTTGTTGAGAAGGACGCTCCTCTTGCAACTATCTACTATCCCATCAACGTTTCTAAGATCGTCGGTGTTCAGAACAACGTAGTTGACGCTGTTGCTAACGTAATGCTTGACGAGAACAACAACTACCTCCTGACTGGTTGGGCTGACAACTACACTGGTAACGGTACAATCAACACTAAGCTCCGTAAGGATCGTGTTGCTGGCGTACAGAAGGCTCTCATTGGCAAGGGTGTTGCTGCAGACCGTCTCGAGACTACTATCAACGACGGTGACATCGCTAAGAGCGCTAAGACTGCTGCTCTCGGCCGTTGCGTAACTATCTCTCGCAAATAATAGTCGAAGATAACAAACTTCAATAAAAAGTGTCCTCAATTGAGGACACTTTTTTTATTGATTTTTATTACTGTACGGTAAACTTTTGAGATATTTGTATAAATGCCAGATTATCAATGCGTCTATTCCTTCAATACTAAATGGAGCTTACTTTATTTAATGGACTAATATTAAGCACTGAAAGTGCGATATGTGAGCCGATAGGCGAAACTGTAACCGAGCGTAGCGAGCTCGGCAGAGTGAGCAGCGGTAAGTCGGCGAAGCCGGTGCCGCGAATAGCGAACCTCTGCCAACTGCCCCGGGGTGGAGCGAGCCTGGGGGGAGCGAGGCCTCGGATATGGTGCTGCACACTTAGGGCGGGCTGAAAGTCCGCGATTGTCTCATCTTTGAGGTTATACTGTCGTTAGCGCTTTGTTTAGCGTGTAAATCGCAGACTTTCAGCCCGCATTTGCTGGTGTTGTTGCCTTCCGGGGCCTGCGCTCTCTACCGTTCGCTTCGACCCAGGTTACAGTTGCGCTGCGCTCACACTTCGCACTTTCAGCGCTTTATGCCTATCGGCATTTACTAAGTCACGTCACAGCCTTGCACCATGAAATCTTTTACCGGACAGCAATAATAGGAGATATAGGAGATATGGGAGACGCTGCACTTGTCAGCGTCTTATTGTTTGGTTGGTCAATGTGGTGTGGATTTTAACTGATCTGGGACCAGTCGGTCTGTTTGTTGAAGATGATGTGCAGTTGTCGATCCAGCATTTGTCCGTCGGGCGTGGATAAGGTTGGGTCATTCTTGAGAAATGCTTCGGCATCGTCACGAGCCAATTGTATTATCTGGCCATCCTTTACCAGATTGGCAACTTTCAGATTAAAAGCGATTCCGCTCTGTTGGGTGCCCTCCATGTCACCGGGACCGCGCAGTTTCATGTCCTCCTCGGCAATGACAAAGCCGTCACTGGTCTGGGTCATCACTTCCAGGCGGTGTCGCGTCTCACGGGCCAGTTCCTGCTTGGTCATGAGGATACAGTAGGACTGGTCGGCACCACGGCCTACCCTGCCTCGCAACTGATGCAACTGCGACAGCCCGAAACGCTCGGCATTCTCGATAACCATCACACTGGCATTGGGAACATTAACCCCCACCTCAATAACTGTTGTTGCCACAAGAATCTGCGACTTGCCTCTGGCAAACAGTTCCATCTGATGATCTTTCTCGGCAGGTTTCATACGACCATGGACATAGGTCACATTGAGTGACGGGAACATCTCACGCACAATTTCATACCCTTCTTCGAGAGCCAATAAGTCAAGTTTCTCATTCTCCTCGATTAGCGGATAAACAATGTAGACCTGACGCCCCTTGGACACCTCGCTAAACAGGAACCGGTACATTTGCTCACGATTGTTGTCATATCTCATCAGCGTGGTAACGGGTTTGCGTCCCGGCGGCAGTTCGTCAATCACCGAGACATCAAGGTCGCCATAGACCGTCATGGCCAACGTTCGCGGAATCGGGGTTGCCGTCATCACCAGCACATGGGGTGGCCGATAACTCTTTTTCCAGAGTTTGGCACGCTGTGCAACGCCAAAGCGATGCTGCTCATCAATAACTGCCAGCCCCAATTTGCTGAACTGCACATTATCCTCAATCAGCGCATGTGTGCCTATTAGAATATTCAGTTCACCAGACTGCAGTTGCTGATGCAGCATTTCACGTTCCTTCTTGCGGCTACTGCCCGTCAAGAGCGCCACGTTCAGCCCCAATGGCTTGGCAAGTTCACTGATAGTTTCATAGTGCTGTGTCGCCAGTATCTCGGTCGGAGCCATGATGCAGGCCTGATAGCCGTTATCAACAGCAATGAGCATGCACATGAAAGCAACAATAGTCTTTCCGCTGCCAACATCACCCTGGAGCAGGCGGTTCATTTGACGGCCACTTCCCATGTCTCTTCGAATCTCTTTAATAACCCTTTTTTGGGCATTAGTCAAAGGGAATTGCAGCACATGGTTATAGAAGTTGTTGAACATCTCGCCGATGTGCGGGAACACAAATCCCGCAACCTTCTGGTTGGCACCTTTAATATAGTGCAGGATATTCAGTTCCAAATAGAACAGTTCCTCATACTTCATCCTGAACTGTGCACGTTGCAGGTCCTGTATGCTGGACGGATGGTGCATATTCACCAGAGCCTCAGGCAGAGGCATCAGATGACGTTGCCTGATAACCTGGTCGGGCAGTGTCTCCTGAATTGACTTAATCCATTCGCCAGCGAGCAGATTTGAGACAATCTTCTGCAATACGCGGTTAGTTACTATTCCGCTCTGCAACCGTTCGGTCAAACTATACACGCCCTGCAGACCCTGCTGCAAGGCTTCGGGTTTGAACACATCTATCTCGGGGTGGATAATGCTGTAATGATGCCCGAACGGCGTCGGTTTCCCGAACAACAGGTAGTCGATACCTGTATGGTAGTTTTCCTGAATGTATTTCACGCGGTTAAACCACACCACCTCAATGGTGCCGGTGCCGTCGGTAAACAGTGCTTGCAGACGCCTACGGCGTCCCTCACCATGTGCCGTGAACGTGATGAAATGCCCCCGCAACTGAATATAAGGCATGTCGCCCGTGACCTCATTAACCTTGTGAATGGTACTGCGATCGATATAGCGGAACGGGAAATAATACAACAAGTCGTTAAAGGTCCTTATTTCAAGTTCCTTGGCAAATGCTTCGGCACGCTTGGGGCCAACGCCTTGCAGATACTTTATATCCATCCGCCGCAGCCTATCGCCCATCATTCATCAGATTTTCGGCAACAAGCAGGTCGGCCGGATGCGTTATTTTTATATTGGACGATTCTCCGTCAATCAGAGTCACTGCGTGGCCAGCAGCCTCAACCACCGAGGCATCATCGGTAAACAACGGCGAATAGGATACGTTGTAGGCCCCCTGCAACAGCGACGCCTCGAATGTCTGAGGAGTCTGCACGGCGCGCAATTCACTGCGCAGTAGTTGGCGAGACGTGCCGTCGGGGTTGACCTGCCTGATGCTGTCGGTCGGAGCGATAGCGGGTATTGCACTACCATGCAGTGAAGCAGTGGCATAGGCACAGTCTATCAGTCGGCGGCTGACCAACGGCCGTACCCCATCATGAATTGCGACAAGGTCACCCGGTTGCAGTCTCAGACTCGACAAGCCGTTACAGACCGACTCAAAGCGGCTACTGCCACCCGTCGCCACCTGGTGCGGCGTCTCAAAAGCATACTTGTTACACAGCTCTCTCCAATAGGTCTGATGGGCCTCGGGAAGCACAAGCGTGACCAACGCACCGGCAGCCGCAAACTTGTCGACCGTGTGCATCAGTACGGGGCGACCACACAACAAACGGAACTGCTTGGGGACATCACCGCCAAAACGCAAGCCGCTACCACCAGCCACTATAATCGCATATCGTTTATTCATCTGAATGCAAAGGTAATGATTTTTATTGTCACTGCACAAAAACTCACCCGTTTTTTGGCATTATCGCCACCTGATTTTAATAACCACAAGTTCTAACGCGGTGACCAGACGATGCGACAGCGCACATGGTTTGCCGAGGAAGAATCAACCGACATGAGAGTGTTAGCGTTGTCGCTCTCGTCTATGTTAATGGTGACTTCCTGACCATAGCGGGCCTCGTTTGCAAACGCAATTTCCAACCGCGCTATGCGGTGGCTGTCATAGTGTTCGAGCGTGAAACAGTTGAGCAACAGCTCCATATACCGAACAGTATTGACATGACGATTAGCGTCACACTCGACATACCCAAAGGTGTGCGCCACACTTCGCGTTGGGGCAGTCACAGGCCGCAAATGACCCTGTCGCTCGATTGGGCATGGACGGTCATTGACATTCCTGGCAATATAGACCAACTGCGACATATCGACGGCTTTACGCTCAGTCAGGTCAATGACCATCCATATAGTGCGCACATAGCCCAGCACAGTGCCGTCGGCAAGGCGCACCTGCATATTGCGCTGCGAGTAGTGCCGGTTATAATCCTCGATCCATGTTGTCAACTCATAGTCCTCGTTCACACGTGGATAACGGTCCAGCTCAACCGTCACGCGCGACAGCACCCACGCATGGTTGTCACGCACAAGGCGTTCATACCCAACGCCCCATGAGTTGGCGTGACGCGTGGCCACATCAATCACACGCGACACCAACAACGGCAGAGGCATCTCGCCATGGGGGTCACACTCGCCGGCACTCAGGTAATAACGGCATGTAAATTCCTTCAAATTCTCCATACTGCAAATTTACAAAAAAAACGCCGTCTGCACAACACTGTTTGTAAACTCAATCCATAGTATTCAAAGCCAAGTATATTTT
>JAGHSV010000087.1 GCA_018065665.1 Candidatus Sodaliphilus aphodohippi | reverse complement strand
ACTAAGATAAGTGAAAAATCTGACATGACAAAATCCTGAGCAACTTTTTGTTGCTCAGGAACTTATAAATAAAGTTAAATTAAAGTGTTGCGGAATTTAGGATATATTTTTTTACAGAACAAAAACGCCTTATGATTATATAATAACTCATCGCCAAACCGCCATATCCAATACTGAGCGATGCTGTAGCGATTGCAATTTGGCAAGCCTCAGATTCTGTCAGTTGTTTATCATCTATGCAGAAAAATGACGGGCCTGCAATTGTTTTTATGGATATTTTTATTAATTTTGTCGTGCAAAGCATAAAATTCATTGGCACATCTTACCGAAATCAGTAGCGTGCCATTTTATGCATCCATTAGAATTAATTTCTAAATCAAACGATATAAATTATGAAAAGAAAAAGCATTTTAAGCCTAGCGCTTGTATCAATGGCCGCTGTCCAGTGTATGGCAGCAGGCTGGGCACCGTTGTCAAGACACATCCACAGCGAGTGGGCCGCCAAAGTGTCGCCCCAAAACGTGCTCCCCGAGTACCCACGTCCCCAAATGGAACGTGCCGACTGGATGAACCTCAACGGATTATGGGACTATGCAATCACTCCAAGTACGGCAAACAGCTTCAAACCTGAAGGTAAAATTCTCGTACCTTTCTGCGTCGAGTCAGACCTGTCGGGTGTCGGTCGCGAACTGACGCGCGACAACGCACTCTGGTATTCAACCTCATTCAGCGTGCCGTCGAACTGGAAAGGCAAAAACGTAATTCTGCACTTTGGTGCTGTTGACTGGCACGCAGTAGTGACACTTAACGGCAAAGTCATTGGCGAGCACAAGGGAGGTTACGCCCCGTTCTCGTTTGACATCACCCCCTACCTCAAAGGCAGCGGCAAGCAGCAGTTGCAAGTCAAAGTCATGGACTCGACCGACTACACCTGGCAGCCCCGCGGAAAACAGACTTATGACCCACAGGGCATCTGGTACACCCCCGTAAGCGGCATCTGGCAAACAGTTTGGTTAGAGCCTGTTAGTGCAACACACATCAACAATTACTATATCGTGTCAGACATCAATGAGTCAAGCATGATGGTAGAGGTGAATGCTGACGGCATCAATGCCGGTGATGAGGTGAAATTTGAGCTGCTTGAAGGTGGCGAAGGCTATGACCCCAAGAGTGCCAACGGCAAAGTAATTGCCAGCACAACTCTGGGAGCATGTAAAGGCGCTGTCAAAGTTCCCGAAATGAAACTGTGGTCACCCGAGAGTCCATATCTCTATGGTGTCCGCATCAGCATCATACGCGGGGGCAAAACCATCGACTGCATCAATGGCTACACGGCATGCCGCAAGGTTTCTCGCAAAGACGTTACCACCATCGACGGCAAGAGATATGCCCGCATAGCCCTCAATGACGCCCCTGTCTTTAACCTTGGCCCGCTTGATCAGGGTTGGTGGCCCGACGGTTTGTACACTGCACCAACCGACGAGGCACTTAAATATGACATTGTCAAGACCAAAGAGATGGGATTCAACATGATTCGTAAGCACATCAAGGTTGAACCAGCGCGCTGGTTCTACTGGTGTGATGTCCTTGGAATGATGGTATGGCAGGACATGCCTTGCATCTCGGACCCCGACGTTAGCGGAGAGCGTGACCCCCGATACAAAGAAGGAATGGCAAACAAATGGGTGTCGGACGACGTGTTTGGCGGAACCGAGTGTGTTGTTCCCCAGGAGTGGAAAGACAACTACTATCGCGAGTGGACCGAGATAATCAACAACTTCCGCAACTTCCAGTGCATTGTTGTTTGGATTCCGTTCAACGAAGGATGGGGACAATTTGACACTAACGAGGTTGCAAATTACACTAAGAAACTTGACCCGACCCGACTTGTCAATGAAGTGTCTGGCGGCAACTATCGTGGTGGCGGTGATATCCTTGACGCCCACACATACCCTTGCCCTGCCATGCATGGATTCAGTCGATACACAATCAACGTGATTGGCGAGTAT
>JAGHSV010000091.1 GCA_018065665.1 Candidatus Sodaliphilus aphodohippi | reverse complement strand
ACATCAGGCGATGGTATATTTCTGGGACAAATTGTATATTATTGCCTTTTTTATTACATTCAAAGGTTTGCAAATCTGAAATAGATTTACTAACTTTGCGATTATTGTTGTAAATTGCAGCTATAACCCGATGGATTTTGCTCTCTAAATTAATGACATTATGAAATCAACAAAACTTTATCTTGCTGTTGCATTGTTGCTGTGTGCATTTCAGGCTGTGGCAGCCGACTTTGTGGCTGGTGGAATCAGTTACCGCACTGTTGACGGAGGCGTTGCCGTTATCAAGCAGGCCAATGGATACTCCGGATCTATCAATATCCCCGGGCAGGTGACCAATGGCGGCATTGCCTATCAGGTTGTTGCTGTGGCCGACTCGGCTTTTCTCAACTGTACAGACGTCACGGCGGTGCAGTTGCCCGAGTCGTTGACCTCGGTGGGCAAGTATGCTTTCATGAACACCGGCATTGCCCGGATTACAATCCCGTTTAACGTGACTGCCATGGGCAACAAGGCGTTTAACGACTGCAGCAAGCTGGAACTTGTCAACTATAACGCCCGCAATTGTGAGGGCGTGGCTAATTATGTCTCGGCGTGGTTCCGCAATAGTCCGGTCAAGGAGATGATTTTTGGCGAAGGGGTGGATTCAATCCCCCGTTACATGATTTACGAGTGCCCTACGGTACAGTCAGTTACCATTTCGTCATCGGTCAAGTATATCAGCAGTTCGGCATTCCTGTATGCCAGCGGTCTCACCCGGCTGGTCTTTAACTCCAACCAGTGTGTGCCGCCCGGCTCCGATGGCAGCGCATGGTTCAGGCAGTGCCCGCTCACGACAGTTGAATTAGGTCCGAATGTAACTGCGTTGCCCGACTATTTCCTTTGTGGACAGACGGTTTTGAAGGCGTTCACCTTCCCCTCTACAGTGCAGTCCATTGGCAAGTATGCTTTCAGGAACTGTCAGGCGCTTGAAACCGTGACCATACCCGAGCAAATCACATCCATCGGCAGTCAGGCGTTTGCAGACTGTCCTGCACTGCGCACCGTGAACTTTAATGCGCGCCGCTGTGCAGGGGCAACGTCAAAGTATAATGTGTGGTTCCGCAATGACAGCATCTTGACTTTTAATATTGGTACTGCTGTCGAGGCGCTTCCCAACTATTTCTTTTACAATCAGAAAGCAGTGACGCGGATGTCGCTGCCCGATGCCGTAGAGGAGATTGGCGGACACAGTTATGAAGGAACGGGGCTGCAGACACTGACCATTCCCGAACGCATAAAATCAATTGGTGCCGAGGCGTTTGCCAACTGCCCTGACCTTATGACGGTCAACTACAACGCCATTGACTGCAAGGGTGTTTCGTCAACCAGTGATGCCTGGTTCAATGGTGATAGCATAACCACCATCAACATAGGCCCCGAGGTGCTCTCGTTGCCCTATGCTTTTGCCTACAAGCAGGCCATAACTAGCATCGTTATTCCCGAGAGTATCACCTCAATCGACCATTATGCGTTCCGTAAGTGTATGTATCTCAAGAAAGTGAACTTCAATGCCCGCCGTTGTGTGATGAACACGACATCCCGACTGTATGCACCTTTCTACGAAATTCCCGTCGAGGAGTTTGCCTTTGGTCCCGAGGTGGAGTATGTGCCCGACTATCTGGCATGCAACATGGACAATCTTACATTGATTGACTGGCCCGACAACCTCACCAAGATTGGCAAGGAGTCTTTCTACAATTGCACGGGGCTCACCAACCTGAAACTTCCTTCACGAATACAGGAGATTAGTGATCGTGCCTTTGCGGGCTGCTCTGGTCTGACAGGTGAAATGGTTGTGCCAGCCTCCATAGTCTATATTGGCTCGTCGGCATTCTCGGGAACAGGATTCCACAGGACAATCGCGACTGCCATGGTGGCCCCAACGTTGAGCAAAACGGCATTCTCGTGGGACCAGCGTTACCATTGCTGGCTCATCGTGCCGCGCCTCACGGCCCAGTCATATGCAAACACCAATGGCTGGAGCAGCTTCTCGTTTATGATGAATGACGTCACAGGCGATGACAAGATTGACATTGCCGACCTCAATGCCATCATCAACCTGGTGCTTGGCATCGGTGTCACCGACGAACTTATAAAGGCCGGTGATGTGACTGGCGACGGCAAGGTCGACGTCAAGGACATCAACAACGCCATTACCTACCTGCTTGACAACTGATCAAGTCTAAATAATGGGGATGTGGTCGATGGGAACCACAGAAAAAGGGAAGGTTCTGCCAATCTGAAAAGTTGCACCGGGTTACACCCCTAATGCATTGCTTGACAGGGTGGTAGGTATAGGTGTAACTGTAACTTCGGTTCCGAGGGGTATTTTTAGAGCAACAGGGTGCAGAGCCACTCGGGAGTACCTGCCTTTTATCCCAGGATTATATTGATTACATCATTGATGTCCTTGACGTCGATTTTGCCGTCGCCGCCAAGGTCGCCATTGCCTTTGTAGTTTGATGCGCTGTCCTGACCGAGCACGATGTTAATCAGTATGTTAAGGTCCTTGACATCGACCTTGCCGTCGCTGTTGATGTCGCCTGCAATGGCCTCGGTGTAGCCGTAGAACTGGTCCAGGTATGCGATGTGACGCTCAATCCAGTCATAAATGTAGGCGCGCTCGGTGTCAAAGTTGAGTTCCCGACCGTTGATGTCACTGTCCTTGCTCCACTTCTTCATCTCGCGCTTGCCAGCACCCGAGAGGTCATATAAATCATATACCTTGCCAAAGCGGGCTTTGAGGCTGTCGGCCGAGAAAAGACCGCTACGGCGCAGTTCAAGGTAGCGTTGTGCGACACGGTCGGCAAAACTCTCGGCATTGAGAGTCATTAATCTGGTGTACAGGTTGTTGCCGCGATAGAATGAACTATTGCGGATAGTGAGTTCGGGTTTGAGGTCTGGGGTGCGGTAGTGTGCATCGGTGTTGTTCCATCCCTGGCCCATGGTTGCGTCCATGTCCCATATCGCCAGTGTCAGTTTCTTGTCGACGGTCTGGTCATAGCATGCCATATAGTAGTTCTTGGAGACATTGTCGACGCCGTTCATCACGTCAAGCATCACAAAGTGGTCAACAAGAACGGGGATGTCAAAGTACTCGGCAACATGTGCCTTGAAGTCGTCATCGCTTGAGTGTACCACAAAGTCTACGGCGGCGCTCAGGGTGCCGTAGTCGGTAGGGCATACCTCGTCAATTTGGGGGTATTTCAGTTCAATGCCGCCCCACCACTCGCTGGTATCGACAGGGGCCGCATCGGGCGTTTTCCAGTACAGGACACTGCTGTCAAACTTGTATTTCCACATCTGTCCGTAGATGTCAAAGGTCTCGGGGTCAAACTTGCGCAGTTTCATCTGCTTGCGGTCCAGGTTCTCGTGCATGCCGTAAATGCCGATGTACTGGCCGTTTTTCAGCACCTCGACAAAGTCTCCGCGCGAGTAGTTCAGTGCCTTGGGCTCCTGATTGCGGTAGTAGGGCTGTGTGGCAAAGTCGGCCCACAGACCTGTCAGCACTCGGTTTCGGCATCGTCCCAGGTCGGCCTGCATGGCCTCGAGCAGCCACGAGTTGTCGTTCCTGAGACCAAAAAACTTATGGTCAACTTTCTCGCCCTCGTCATCGACAAACTTGATGTGGTAACTGAACTTGTGGCGTGACGAGGTGTTGGTCGATCCTCCGCGGCGTTTTGACCGTGTTGCACTCTGCACCACCGAGCCGTCGGGCATTGTCACGCTGATGCAGCCGTCCTCATAGTAGGTACGGACCTTGGCGGGAATGTGAAGGTGAATAATCGGCAAGCAGGTGAACACGATGTTGCGTGCAATGTCGGTTCCTGCCGAGTCGATGTGCATGGTGTAGCAACGGCCATTGGACACGTTTCCAAAGTTGACCGTGCCTGACCCTTTGTATGTCTGGCCCAGTAAGGTGAACGATGTCCACGTGGGCTCACCTGTCAGCACCTCCTTGAAACTGCCTGACTCAGCACCTCGCGGGGTACGGTGACATAGTAGTTGTTGCTTGCCCTGTTGAGGCTGATGTTTTCTTTCCCGATAAACACACCGGCGCTGACCGGCATTGTGGCTGCAATAGCCAGCAACAATAGGAATATTGTCTTTAATTTCAATGATTTCATCTTGCCTGTTAGTATTGTCGTTGCAAAAATACAGTTTTTTTCCCGTAACGGCAAACAAAACTTTGTTTTCATCATGAGAAAAAAGAAAAATGGAGTTTACCAAGGGCTGGACAGCCGGTGCACTTCTCATAATCTCCCGCCTGCAGGAGCACTCTTTCGCCCTCGGGTGAATGTCGATGCCCGTTCAGCAAAGTAAGGGGTTGTTTTCTAAAAATATGTTGTTAATTATTAAATGATGTTTAATTATTGGCATTGCGGCTCTATTTATTTTATAAATAGGAATGTTTGTAGTATTTTTGTAGTTATTAAATTGACCTTAAAAGGGCCTATTTAGATTGCAAAATGTTTAAATTATTGACAATAAATTAATTATTATAAAATATTATGGCAAATTTATTAACTAGACTTTTCATTGCCGCTGCCGTACTGGCAACGGGTGGCCAGGCTGCCGCACAAAGTGTGACACCCGAGCAGCAGAACTGTGTGCGACAAGTGGTGGAGAAATTCCTACCGGCTCACATGGGCAGTGGAGTTTTAAAGGCCCGTGAGGTTAAAGTCGATGCCAATACCATCGTTGTCAACCTTAGTGAGAATTTTGGCGATGTCCCCTTTACGCACGAGTCGCTCGAGACACTTAAAGGCGATATCCGCCAGGCTATGGGTGCAACATATAATAAACATAAAGTCAAACTATTGATTGACGGAAACGACATCGAGAAATATTTCTCATCATATGACAAAGCTTACAAGCGCAGCCATGCGCCGTTCATCTCGGTCAATGACCCCAACCGCCACTACAAGAGCGCGCTCGACGGCAACATCATCGCCCTGTGGCCCAGTCACGGCTGGTACTTCGAGCCAAAACTGAACCGCTGGGAGTGGCAACGTGCGAGACTGTTCCAGACTGTTGAGGACATGTACACCCACAGTTATGTGCTTCCCTTCCTGGTTCCCATGCTGGAGAATGCTGGCGCCTACGTGTGGGATGCCCGCGAGCGTGACACCCACAACATCGGTGCCGTTGTCGACAATGACGGAATGCATGCACAGAAAGGTTACAGCGAGGCCAACGGAAAGAACCAGTGGACCGCCGGAACAACTGCCGGGTTCGGATATGACAGCCCCACCTACAAGGATTTTGAGAACCCGTTTGCCAACGGTACCTATCGTCAGGCTACGGCAATCAAGGATAAGAAAAACATCTCGACTGCACACTGGGACGTTGACATGCCCCAGGCCGGCAACTACGCATTATACATCAGTTACAAGACACTGCCCAACAGCGTCAAGGACGCGCACTACACCGTCAAGTCGCTCAACGGCGAGCAGGAGTTTGTCGTCGATCAGACGATGGCAGGCGGCGTCTGGGTGTACATCGGTACCTTTGAGTTGAAAAAGGGAATGAACAAGGACGTGGTGACCCTGAGCAACTACAGCGCCAAGGGTGGCGTTGTCACTGCCGATGCAATCCGCGTTGGCGGCGGCAAGGGCAACATCGTTCGTCGCGTTGCACTCCCCACCGAGGAGAATAAGCAGATTGCCAAGGAACAGGAAGACGAGGAATACCTGGGCAAGGAAGGCGTGACCTACAACTATGTGGGCAGTGGCGAACATCCTTGGTTCCATCTGGGGTCGCGCTACTATCTGCAGTGGGCCGGGTTCCCCAAGGAGGTTTACTCGACCAGCCGTGGTCTTAATGACTATACCGACGACTACCGCAGCCGCGGCGAGTGGGTTAACTATCTTGCCGGCGGCAGCCAGGTGCTTCCCAAGCGCAAAGGACTCAACGTGCCCGTTGACCTCTCGTTCTGCCTCCACACCGATGCCGGTTCAACTCCCAACGACTCGATTATCGGCACCTTGTTGATTTACAGCACTGCCAAGGACGGCAAGAAGTTCGGCAACTATGAGAACGGCACACCGCGCATTCTCTCGCGCGAGTATGCCGACCTGTTGTCCACCGAGCTCATGAACGACATACGCGCTAAGTATGAACCCAACTGGACGCGCCGTGGCTTGTGGGACAAGAGCTACTACGAGGCACGCGTGCCCGAGGTTCCCGCGGTGCTGATGGAGTTCCTCTCTCACGACAACATGGCCGACATGAAATATGGTCTGGACCCCAACTTCCGCTTTGACGTTTGCCGCGCCATCTACAAGGGAATGCTCAAGTTCATTGCCCAGCGCGACCATCGCGACTACATGGTTCAGCCTCTCGCAGTCAACTCGTTTGCCATCGCCGAGGCCTCGGCAGGCACCTATAACCTGACATGGAAGCCCACCAAGGACGAACTGTGTGACAACGCCGATGCCAATAAATATGTTGTTTGCGAACGCATTGGCAACGGCGGTTTCCGCGAGATTGCTGTCGTTACCGAGCCACACTATACCGTCAAGGTCAGTGACAACGAGGTCCACAGTTACCGCATCATTGCCATGAACGATGGCGGCCGCAGTTTCCCCAGCGAGACACTGTCGCTTGGACTTGCCCCCAACAGCAAGGGTACCGTTATGGTGGTCAACGGATTCACACGCCTGAGTTCGCCCGATTGGATGCCCAACGGCGAATATACCGGTTTCCTTGACTCTAAGGATCACGGTGTTGACTATCAGGAACAAATCAACTATGTCGGTTCGATGTATGAGTTCCGTCGCAGCATTGAGTGGCGCGATGACGACGCGTCGGGCTTCGGCTCTTCGCGCAGTGACCACGAGACCGAGGTTGTTGCCGGAAACACATTTGACTATACCACCGTTCACGGCAGGTCCATACTGAAAGCGGGCTACTCGTTCGTCTCGTCGAGCGTTAAGGCCGTCGAGGACAATGCCGCATCTCTGAACAACTATAAACTGGTTGACCTCATCCTGGGCAAGCAGAAGGAAGTCAAGAACGGTCGTGGCGTGATGCCCAACCGCTTCAAGGCGTTCACACCCCAACTGATTGATGCTCTCACCGCCTGCACCCAGCAGGGCACCAGCGTCTTTGTCTCGGGCTCTTATGTCGCCAGTGACATCTGGGACGGCGTGTCGGCTCCCAAGCAGAGTGACAAGGACTTTGTAGAGAAGATACTTGGCTATACCTATATGGACTGTCAGGCCACTGTCAAGGGCGAGGCCCACAGCGTGACCACTGTCAACAACCCCGACGCAATGCCCGTTGATGTTCAGTATTCTTTCCGCACCAAGATTAACCGGTTCATGTACTCGGTTGAGTCGCCCGACGGCATCAAGGCCAGCGACGACAAGGGCAGCACATGGTTGCGCTACAGCGACAACAATATTCCTGCCGGCATCGTGAGCGATCGCGGAGCCTATCGCACTGTTGTCATGGGATTCCCCTTCGAGACAGTGATGTCGGGCAATAAGCGCGACGCCATGATGAACTCGGTACTCCAATTCCTTTCGTCAAAATAACAATATCGATATGACCGAAAACCGCATTATAGATTGTTTTATCCCCTTTGCCGGTGTTAGCCAGGCCGTTAATATGGCCGAGCAACTGCTGGCATGCCCATTGGTGTGCAGTGTTGACTTCCTGGTCATTGGCGAGGTCAATCGTGACTGGGAACGCGAGTTGCCCGGGTGCGGTTTCTATAGTGTCGATTCACTGGTGTCGACCGCAACGATGCGTACCATTGCCACTGCATCGTCGAGTCGTTACACCCTGCTGGGTCTCAGCGACGCTGAGGTGGAAATTGGCTACAAGGCAATCGAACGTTTTGTCCGTATTGCCGAAGACACCTTTGCCGGAATGCTCTACAGCGACCACTACAGGATGGTTGGTGGCAAACGGTCTAAATTCCCTGTCATAGACTATCAGACAGGCAGCCTGCGCGATGAATTTGACTTCGGGTCTCTGGTGCTGTTTCGCACCACGGCACTGAAAGAGAGCGCGCTGAGAATGAGTGGTGACTATGCCGCTGCCGGATTCTATGACTTGCGCCTGAAACTCTCGCAGCGATATGCGATAGAGCACATCTCTGAGTATCTCTATACCGACTGCGAGACCGATTCGAGAACCAGCGGAGAGCGCATCTATGACTATTGCCGCCTCGACAATGTTGAGACTCAGCGCGAACTGGAGCAGGCATGCACGAGCCATCTCAAGGACATCGGCGCCTACCTCAGTTATGATATGTTCACCCCCGAGTGTGACAAGGTGGTTTACTATGAGACTACCGATGCCGCATGGGATGTCGAGTGTACGGTCATCATCCCCGTGCTCAACCGCGAGCGTACAATTGGTGATGCTATAAGCAGTGTGCTCGGTCAGCAGACCGACTTCCGTTTTAACCTGATTGTAGTTGACAACCATTCGACCGACAGCACCTCGCAGGTGATTGACAGCTTTGACGATGACCGTGTCATCCACATCATTCCTGAGCGTGAGGACCTGGGCATCGGCGGATGCTGGAACCTTGCGGCTTTTGACGACCGCTGCGGACGATTTATTGTGGGGCTTGACAGCGACGACCTCTTTGCCACCCCCAATGCCCTGCAGGCGATGGTCGACAAGTTCATGGAGGGCAGCAACGCCATGGCAGGGCCGGCAATGGTTGTCGGTACCTACAAGGTGGTGAATGCCGACCTCGAGGAGATTGCTCCGGGCATCATCGACCACCACGAGTGGACCCCCGAGAATGGCCGCAACAACCTGCTGCGTGTCAACGGCATTGGCGGCCCGCGAGCTTTCTATACGCCCGTCTATCGCGAACTCGTGCTGCCCAACACCAGCTATGGTGAGGACTACGGAATGGCATTGATGATATCGCGCAACTACACCATCGAGCGTGTGTGGGAGGTTATGTCTCTTTCGCGCCGATGGGATGACAATACCGATGCCGACCTCGACATCGAGCACGAGAATGCAAACAACCTGTATAAAGATCGCCTGCGTACGTGGGAAATCAAAGCCCGCATCGCTCAGAATACAGGGCTGCTGACAACAAATGAGAACTTTTTATGAATTAATTATATAAACTTAAAAATAAAGAATTTACAACATGGGAAGAATTAATTGCTTCATTCCTTTTGCCAACCCCGAACAGGTTAAGGCAACAATCGAGGGCCTGAAAGCCAACGAACTTGTGAACAACATCTATTTGCTTGCCAATGCTGAGGCACAGGGCACTGTTGAGGGATGTGAGGTTATCCACATCAATAACCTTACCTCTACTGCCACTATCAAGGCCATTGCCGAGAAGGCCGATGCCGACTTCACAATGGTTTACACCAAGTATGTAGGTCTCAAGTTCGCGCCGTACGCCATCGAGCGCTTCGTGAAACTTGCCGAGGACAGCATGAGCGGTATGCTCTATGCCGACCACTATAATGTTACCGACAAGGGTGCCGACAAGGCTCCCGTCATCGACTATCAGTTTGGTAGTCTCCGCGATGACTTTGATTTCGGTTCTGTTCTGTTCTTCTGCTCTTACTGCTTCAAGAAAGCAGCTGCCGCAATGAAGGCCGACTATGAATTTGCCGGACTCTATGACCTGCGTCTGAAACTGTCGCAGTTTGCCGATATCTGCCACATCAACGAGTTCCTCTACAGTGATGTTGAACTGGATACCCGCAAGAGCGGCGAGAAGATTTTTGACTATGTTGATCCTCGCAATCGTGGCCGTCAAATCGAGATGGAGGCAGCCTGCACCGAGCACCTCAAGGAAATCGGCGGTTATCTGGCTCCCGTTAAAGCCGACGGTACCCCCAACTTCAAGCACATCGAGTTCAATCAGGGCGAGTTCCCCGTTGAGGCTACCGTGATGATTCCCGTGCGCAACCGTATCCGCACCATCCGCGACGCCATCGACAGCGTGCTCAGGCAAAAGACCAACTTCAAGTTCAACCTGATGGTTGTCGACAACTGGTCGGACGACGGCACACGCGAGGCAATCGCAGCCTATACCGACGAGCGTCTCATCCACATCATCGCCGACTACCACGACATGGGCATTGGCGGTTACTGGAACCTTGCCGCACATCACGAGAAGGCCGGTAAGTTCATTGTACAACTCGACAGCGATGACATGTACAAGGACGAGAATACCCTGCAGACAATGGTTGACGCGTTCTATGAGCAGAATGTCGCTATGGTAGTTGGTACTTATATGATGACCGACATTGACTGCAACCCCATTCCTCCCGGCATCATCGACCACAAGGAGTGGACTCCCGAGAATGGACGCAACAATGCCCTGCGTATCAACGGCCTGGGCGCACCGCGTGCTTTCTATACCCCCGTTCTGCGTCAGGTAATGCTGCCCAACACCAGCTATGGTGAGGACTATGCACTGGGTCTGAACATCTCGCGTACATATCAGATTGGCCGCGTTTATACTCCGGTTTACATGTGCCGCCGTTGGGACGACAACAGCGATGCAAGTCTCGATGTCGAGAAGATGAACCGCAACAACCTGTACAAGGACCGCATCCGTACCTGGGAACTTCAGGCGCGTGTGGCCATGAACAAGAAGAAATAATACTGACTCAACCTCATGGAGCAAAAGGTCAGAGAACTCATCAAACGCCAGCTGCATGACTGGAGCGCCGTTAGCGAGAACTATGCGGCGCTCGGTCGTGTGCAGTTGCGTGAGGTGGAACTCGACCAGTCGCTGGTTGTGCTGCAATATAACCCCCAACGGCGGCGGTCAACGGCAGCAAAGGTTGACGAGGCATCGCTCAAGGCGAGGCCCTGTTTCCTGTGCCGTGACAACCAGCCTGCCGAGCAGGAGGCTGTGGAGTGGGGCAGCACCTTGAAGTACAAGATTCAGGTCAACCCATATCCCATCTTCTCGCAGCACCTCACCATATCGGCCCTGGAGCATTCGCCCCAGAGCATGATGAAACCGCAGCGCTTTGTCGATATGCTCGAGTTGGCGCGTCTGTTGCCCGACTTTGTGGTCTTCTATAACGGACCGCAGTGTGGGGCGTCGGCTCCCGACCATTTCCACTTCCAGGCAGGCAACCGCGATATGCTGCCGCTGTGTTTTGAAGTTCTTGACGACTCGTTGTGGCCAATGGAACAGCGCATCGAGGGCGATGACCACGGTTTTATCGCTTTTTCAAACGCGCTCGGGCGCAACATGTTCTTCATGAGGACTACCGAGGAACTTATTGCCCAACTCTATTGTGTACGGCTTCAGGTTGCCATGTACGAGGCATACGGCGATGCCGAACCAATGGAGAATATCCTGTGCTGGCACGACGGCAATGAGTTCTTTGTGGTTGTATTTCCGCGTCGGGCCCACCGTCCCGATTTCTATGGCGAGGGCGATGGCAAGATGCTGCTAAGCCCCGGAGCCGTCGATATGGGCGGGCTGTGGGCAGTGCCGGTCGAAGACGACTTCAACCGCCTTGACGTGGATACCGTACGCAATGTCTATGACCAGGTTTGTATTGACAATGCGGGCATGATAAAAATTATTGATAATTATTTTAAACGCTGAAATAAAAGATTTACACTATGAGTGAAGTACCCCGAGTGCGTGTTGGCATCATGAACGAACCCACGCTGGATTTTGTGCTTAATAATAAATATGTGTGTGATGGCGTCGAGTACACCGGTGCCCAGACAGCGCGCTGCGTCAACGGCAAGATTGAGTGGAACGGCAAGACTTACGACAGCCTGCACTTTGAGCCTCTCGACGAGGTGAACGACTCGTTCACCCTTCGCGACGTGACCATCGGGGTCAGCTTCCACTGGCGCCGCAAGGAGGACCAGACTTTCCGTGGCGCGCTCAACATCATAGTCGAGAACGACGCCTTGACTCCCATCAACATCCTCTCGGTCGAGGAGTATTTGCTCAGCGTGATTTCGAGTGAAATGAGCGCAAAGGCTTCGCTCGAACTTCTCAAGGCCCATGCCGTTATCTCGCGTAGTTGGCTCCTTGCACAGATTAATAAGGATGCCAGCGACCCGATGACCGACAGCGGCGAGGTTGTTGACGACGACAAGTGTGCCTGTGACACTCCCGACTTGCTCATCAAGTGGTGGGACCGTGACGACCATACCAACTTTGACGTTTGTGCCGACGACCATTGCCAACGATATCAAGGCATCACACGAGCCAGCACCGAGGCTGTGCGTGAAGCAATTAAGGCCACTTGGGGACAGGTACTGACCTATGACGGACAACTGTGCGATGCGCGCTTCTCCAAGTCGTGTGGCGGTGTCTTTGAGGAGTTTGAAAACTGCTGGGAACCTCATCACTATAACTACCTTGTTGCACGTCGCGACAGCGAGAACGAGATGGATTTTCCCGATCTGACCCGCGAGGACAACGCTGCCGAGTGGATTCTGTCGTCTCCAAAGGCTCACTGCAACAACCATGACAAGGAAATCCTCTCCCAGGTCCTCAATGACTATGACCAGGAAACTACCGACTTCTACCGTTGGACGGTAGAATATACCCAGGAGCAGATTGCCGACCTCATCAAGCGCCGCACCGGTGACGACTATGGCCGCATCCGTGACCTGCAGCCGGTTGCCCGTGGCACCAGCGGACGACTCTATAAACTTAAAATTGTCGGTGAGAAGAAAACCCGTACAATCGGCAAGGAACTCACCATCCGATATGCTCTCAGCGAGAGCGCACTTTACAGCTCGGCTTTTGTTGTCGAGAAACATGACATCGATGCCGACGGCTATCCTGCCAAGTTCGCCCTGCGCGGGGCTGGTTGGGGCCATGGCGTCGGACTGTGCCAGATTGGTGCTGCGGTAATGGGAGCCAAGGGTTACAACTACAAGCAGATTCTCCTGCACTATTTCATTGACGCGAACATTAACAAGCAATATTAATCAACTAAAAGATAAATTATTATGGATGATAGCAAGATAGCAACATACCGCAACCCGTGGTGGTGGGTGCCGACTCTCTACTTTGCCGAGGGCGTACCTTATTTTGTTGTTAATAATATCTCGGTGATGATGTTCACCAAGATGGGTGTCCCCAACGGAGACATGTCGTTCTTCACGACGCTTCTCTACTTCCCCTGGTTCCTCAAGGGCATTTGGAGTCCCATTGTTGACGTGGTTAAGACAAAGCGTTGGTGGATTGTTGCCATGCAGATATTGATGACTGCCATGATGATTGCTTTGACCGTCACTCTCCCCAAACCCGAAGTTGTGGCAGGTCATGACACCCCAATCAGCATCTTCTGGTTCACTCTCGTGCTGTTCATCGTTGCGGCGTTTGCTTCGGCAACCCACGACATCGCTGCCGACGGCTACTATATGCTGGCACACAGCCCGAGCAGCCAGGCGGCATTTATCGGCATCCGTAGCGTGTTCTATCGTGTGGCTTCGGTCTTTGGACAGGGTGTGCTGGTGTTTATTGCCGGCGTTGTCGAGACCAACACTGGCGACATTCCTCTGTCATGGCAGGTTACGCTGGGCGTTGCCGCAGCAATCTTCTGCCTGATTACTTTGTACCATACGTTTACATTGCCTCGCAGTGCCGACGACAAACCGCGTATTGATGCCAGCGCCGCAGGTTCGGCAAAGGCAAATCTTGTCGAACTCGCCAACTCGTTCAAGACGTTTGTCCTGAAACGCGGTGTGCTTCTTGCCATTGCGTTCATGCTGCTTTATCGTCTTCCCGAGGGCTTCCTCATCAAGATGTGCCAACCGTTCCTCGTTCAGGCAACTGCCGAGGGAGGTCTGGGACTGTCTACCGAACTTGTGGGTACTCTCTATGGCGTGTTTGGCGTTATCGCTCTGCTGCTGGGTGGAATCCTCGGTGGTATCTATTCGTCACGCGTGGGACTGAAGAAGTCGCTGTGGATTATGGCTGCATGCATGACGCTGCCGTGTCTAACCTTTGTCTATCTGGCGATTGCCCAACCCACTAATGTCGTTATC
Organism: Candidatus Sodaliphilus aphodohippi; assembly: GCA_018065665.1. GTDB lineage: Bacteria > Bacteroidota > Bacteroidia > Bacteroidales > Muribaculaceae > Sodaliphilus > Sodaliphilus aphodohippi. The sequence goes on along the minus strand of JAGHSV010000091.1, from coordinate 1,710 downwards.
ATCACCATCGCGCTCTGTATCGAGCAGTTTGGTTACGGATTTGGTTTTACTGCCTATATGCTCTACATGATGTACTTCAGCGAGGGCGAGTTCAAGACTTCGCACTATGCCATCTGCACCGCCTTCATGGCTCTGTCGATGATGCTTCCGGGCTTTGTTGCCGGATACATTCAGGAGGCTATAGGCTATGTTAACTTCTTCTGGATGGTGATGGCTTGCTGCATCGCCACCCTGGTAGTAACTTTCTTTGCCGAGAAGAGCGTGGACCCCAACTACGGCCGCAAGTAACCTCAGCGGTATGGAAATTTAACTACGGATTTGTCTGATTTGTCTGATTTTTAATAGCATATGAACTTTTCACTTAGAAACGAGACTTACAATAATCCGTAGTTAGATAACTGAGAAATATCTATTAATCTGTAGTTTGAAATTATGAAGAAATTATTTGTAACTATAATGTTATTGTGCGCCGTGGCAGTTAGTGCCAGCGCACTGGTGAAACCCGGAGTAGAGGTGCTGCGCGACTGCGGTTTTAAGCAACTTGACGGCAAGCGCGTCGGCCTTGTGACCAACCCCAGTGGTATTGATAACAGTCTCAAGAGTACTGTCGATATCATTAACGAGGCTCCCAACTGCAAGCTCGTCGCACTCTACGGTCCCGAGCACGGTGTGCGCGGCAATGCGCATGCCGGTGCATCGGTCAATGATGAGATTGATGCAAAGACAGGCATCAAGATGTACTCGCTTTTTGGCAAGACCCATAAACCGACTCCCGAGATGCTGAAGGACATTGATGTCCTTGTCTATGATATTCAGGATATCGGATGTCGCAGTTATACTTTCTATGCCACAATGGGCGTCTGCATGGAGGCTTGTGCCGAGAACAACAAGGAGTTTGTCGTTCTCGACCGTCCCAACCCCCTCGGTGGTAATAAGGTTGAAGGCAATCTTGTTGAGGACGGTTATTTCTCGTTTGTCAGCAAGTATGCCATTCCATATCTCTATGGACTGACACCCGGTGAACTCGCCACCTATCTCAACGAGGAGGGTGTCATCAGCGCTAAGGCGGGTGGCAAGAAGTGCCGCCTCACCGTTGTCCCCATGGAGGGTTGGAACCGTAGCATGAAGTTCCGTGAGACCGGCATGCCGTGGGTACTGCCTTCACCCCAGATTCCTAATCCCGAGTCGGCATGGTTCTACCCCGTGTCGGGCATTCTGGGCGAACTCTACATCTTCAACACCGGCATTGGTTACACGCTTCCGTTTGAACTCTTTGCCGCATCGTGGATTGATGCCGACAAACTTGCCGAACGCATGAACGCGCTCAACCTGCCGGGCATGAAGTTCCGCCCAATCAACGTCAAACCTTTCTTCTTCCCTGCATCTGCGGTTGAGGAAGAACGTGGCAAGGAGGTGCATGGTGTGCAGACATACATTACTGATTTTGATGCAGCCAATCTCACTCTCACACAGTTCTATTTCCTTCAGGTGGTTCACGAGATGTACCCCGATGTCAAGTTTATGGACCAGAACCCCAAGCGTTTTGCCATGTTTGACAAGGTGTGCGGCACCAACCAGATTCGCGAGCGCTTCATCAAGCGTTATAAGGTTGAGGACATCATCGACTACTTCAACAAGGACGCCAAGGCTTTCAAAACCAAATCGTCAAAGTATTACATATATAAATAATACATTATTATAATGACCTAT
>JAGHSV010000077.1 GCA_018065665.1 Candidatus Sodaliphilus aphodohippi | reverse complement strand
ACCTGAACCCGTGGATTTAATTCAAATTTTATTCTTTAATCTAAAAATTACAAACATGAAAAAGATTTTATTAAAAATCGCCATCGTGGCGCTAATGTGCTGCGTGGCAATCGGGACAAATGCCTACCCGATATCGCAAGAAGCGGCCTTGCAGCTTGTAAAGACCAATCGCACTCTCAACAACCTGAACAACAGCGGGGTCAACTTCTACATTGCACAGACCGACACCATCATCAACAACTTCCGTTGTGAGGTTGACATGTCAACCGTGCAGCAGCAGTGGCTGAAGGACAACTCACCCAAGTGGCTCGTCTTTGTCGATGAAGACCCCCTGCAGCCATGGAGCCACAGCTGTAAATACTATTATGTGCAGCGGAATCCGTCGTTGGTGCCGACTGTCAAGCACTTTCAGGGCATCGTACCGCCGACAGACTGCGGAATCGTCCCGGTGGAGAAAAACGTCACTGTTGATAACTCCCACCTGCAGGCTATCAACTTCCCGAGCCACCCGATGTATGCACCGGGAAGCGGGGCCAACTACACTAACCCGTATGCCGACAGCACCTACGTCGTACTCTCATCAACAAGTTACACAAACGAAACCCTTGGTGTTTATTGGCGTGATTTGTCTGCGATGTACCAGATGCTTACGACTGTCTATCAAATCCCCAAATCACATATCAAAGTGGCTTATGACGACAGCTTAACAACCCAACTTAATGGCTTAGAATATCGTGATTTAGACCTCGACGGGGAAAATGAGGATGTGCAGCCGTTCAGCAATTATATCCATATACTGGATTCACTGTCAAACCCGGAAATATACCCGGATTGCCGACACATTTTTGTCTTTATCGACACGGATTTAATGCTGGGCGACCCGTTTGCTGATGGAATCACACGTATGCCACGCAGATACAATGTCCCGGGAAGCAGAGACCGGTTCTTAAGTATGTTGCTGAGAATGCCTCAAGCCTTTTGGTTTAGGTTACAAAACCAACAGTACAATAATGTTATGATGACTCCTGACGATTATGGAATGGAGCCTAATGACTTAACCCTTCCTTGCTCAAGCCCTCTAATTTACAAATGGATATGTGCAATGAGCGGGAAAGACCTCCAAACCGGTGAGACATTGAATGCAGATGCCAATAATGATGGTGTCGTGACAATGGACGAGGCTTGCACGTTCGCATTGCATGATGCCAACAGACCATACATGGAAGGCGCCCTACATTTTGAGTCAACCCCTGACTATCTCGGGCATATCCTTGCGTTCGACAGTCTTCCTGATATGCCGAACCTGGTTATCAGGGACAATCCCGAGGATATCGGTTCCGAACCGAACACCACCAGTGAAATCACATGGCATAGCCCTGATATTTCGGTCGGTGACGGCATTCACGCTGAATACACGAATGGTGAAAACGTCTGTATAAGTGTCAGGGTGCACAACAAGGGTCGGCGTGCATATAACGGTCAGGGCTACAAACTCTATGTAGCGAGGAAAAGACCGGATATCAAACAGGGCCATGATGTTGATTGGGACTGTGACGGTATCGTCATAGACTCAATTCCGATCACATGCAATATCGAGCCCGACTCGTCCACGGTAATTACAGTTGGAACAGATTACTCTTTTATTGATTCTGAGGAGTGTGGCGGCATATTCTGTGACAACGTGATTGCTTGCGTAGCGCCCCAACTACCCGCTTACTTGCCGGTATACATGTTTGAGGGATTTGCCGAAGACATGCCGGACCCTGCTTCAATGTCCAATTTGGCGATAAGCAAGCATATTGCGGTCATGCCCACGAGGGGAACGCTGAGCCTCCCGCTTCCTTCAAGCCACGGCACATTGGCGCAAATATATAGACCAGGTGTGTGCATCCCGCTTGAATTGAACGGAGGGAGCCTGCAGGACCCCTGCTCACTTGAAATTCAATGTACAGACCCGTCAAAGTCGGATTACAGCAGTTTCAAGGTTAAAGTAGGTGTCTCCCAGGACATGCTTGACTACTGGAAAACCAATGGCGCTGTAAAAAATGGATTTTACCATAATTATTGTGACTCCACAGAATTCGTCCTGTCTGCGGCAAATGCCTGCATTCAAGATATCGTGAGTGGATTCAACTATATTGAACTCACAATCACAGATGCGGGAACGGTACCGATGGATGACAACGACTATGAGTTCAACCTTATATTGCGCGATGGCGAGGGTAATACAATAGACGGGACCACCTTCTCGCTTCACCTTAAAGGCAGCGGTGGGGGCATTATAGGTCCAATCATCAGGGCAGTTAACGACGGTAACGGCAATGTCGGGTTGACTGCAGGCAATGTCAATGGTACGGCAACGCTTGAATGGCTTGGCGGGGACGATACGCTGCTTGGCACAGACAATATGCTCCAGCTTGACCCGACGAATCTGGAACACGTTTATTTCCTGAGGGCAACGGATGAACAGACAGCCCAGACAGGTTGCGCATCACTGGATATGGACAAAGTGAACTTCATCACCTCGGTCAAGTCAAGCGGGGATGACATCGTTGTCGGCCTGTGGAAAGATGCGGTTAACGGGACGTCTGTCCGAATCATTCCTGCTAACGGTACAGGTTCGGTTTGTCAGGCAAATGCCACCTCCGGAGAGAGCTCAGTCATCGTGAACATGCCGGCAGGTTCAGGCATCTACGTTGTTGCCCTTCTAATCAACGGCGATGTGATTGATACAGTGAACATAACTAAATAACAATAAACAATAACAACTAAAAACAAGAATCATGAAAAAGATTTTTCTGTTAATACTTTTGCTGCTGCCGGCATGTCTGGTGGCAGAGGCTGCTAATTATTCATACGTCCCTATCGTTCGCGAGGGCGTGCA
>JAGHSV010000147.1 GCA_018065665.1 Candidatus Sodaliphilus aphodohippi | reverse complement strand
AAAAAATAGCAACATAAATGATAAGTAAATGGAATTACTTACCTCTGACATCCGACGAACAACTAATTGTAGAGCAATTGGAGAGCATCTTCCCCAATTGCCCCGCAATTGCACGGCTTTTGGTGATGCGTGGTATGAAGACGCCCGAAGATGTGAAGGCGTTCTTCTCGCCCTCGCTAAACCAGATGCCCGATCCATTCCTCATGAAGGACATGGACAAGGCTGTTGCCAGACTTAACAGGGCGTTAGGGGCAAAGGAGAAGATTATGATCTTTGGCGACTATGATGTCGATGGTACGACTGCCGTCGCCCTGGTCTATAAATATCTCCAGAATTTTTATTCAAACATGGTGTACTATATCCCTACGCGCGACGACGAGGGATATGGAATCTCACAACATTGCATCGAGTATGCCGAGAGTATCGGCGTATCTCTGGTTATTGTACTGGACTGCGGCATCAAGGCCATCGACGAGATTGCCTATGCCAAGACCAAGGGCATTGACTTCATCGTCTGCGACCACCACGTACCCGACGACATACTGCCCGACGCTGCCGCAATTCTCAACCCCAAGCAGGTCGACTGCAAATACCCGTTCAAGGGACTATCGGGATGCGGCGTGGGGTACAAGTTCATGCAGGCTTTCGCGCTCAGCAACGGCATCAGCAACCTCTACGAACTCGAGAACATGCTCGACCTGCTGGCTGTCAGCATCGCTGCCGACATCGTTCCGCTCATCGGCGAGAACCGTGTCATGGCACACTATGGGCTCAAGCGACTCAACACCAACCCCAATGCCGGCCTGCGCAGCATCATCAAACTCTGTAAACTCACTGGCAAGGAACTGACCATCAGTGACATCATCTTCAAGATAGGGCCGCGCCTCAACGCCTCGGGACGCATGGAGTCAGGACTCGAGTCGGTCGAACTGCTCGTCACCAAGGGCGCTTCAAAGGTCTTCGAGATTTGCAAGCGCATCGACCAGTACAACCGCAACCGCAAGGAACTCGACAAACAGATTACCGAAGAGGCGAACGAAATCATCGAACGCCACAAACAGAAACTCGACGGCAAGAAACCCATCGTCATCTACGACCCCACCTGGCACAAGGGCATCATCGGCATTGTCGCCTCACGACTCGCCGAACTCTACTTCAAACCATCGGTCGTGCTCACGCTCAGCAACGGATTCGCAACAGGATCTTCACGCTCGGTGCGTGGCTTTGACGTTTACTCGGCCGTCAAGTCATGCCGCGACCTGCTTGAGAACTTTGGCGGACACACCAACGCCGTCGGCCTCACTCTCAAACCCGAGAACATCGATGAGTTCCGCCGTCGCTTCACCGACTACGTCGAGGAGCACATCAACGACGCACAGGTCACACCGTCAATCGACATCGACGCCGAACTGCAGTTTGACGACATCAACCCCGATTTCCTGCGCTGCATGAGGCAGTTCCACCCATTCGGGCCCGAGAACCCCAAACCCGTCTTTGCCACACGCCGCGTCAAGGACTTCGGCACCAGCAAACTCGTGGGACGTACGCTCAACCACATCAAACTCGAACTCGTTGATAGCAAGAGCAACTGCATCATGAACGGCATCGCTTTTGATATGGCCGAGCACTTCGAGCGCATCACGAACGGAGAACCCTTTGATGTCTGCTACACCATCGAGGAGAACCGGCACCACAACTCCACATCGCTGCAACTGCAGGTAAAGGGCATTAAATTCAGCGACGATGCCGACATCGACCTCGATTCATGAGATACTGAAGAAATACTGGGGGTACGACTCCTTCAGACCCCTGCAGGAAGACATCATCAACTCGGTGATGCAGGGGCGTGACACCCTCGGGCTCATGCCCACCGGCGGCGGCAAGTCCATCACCTTCCAGGTGCCCGAGATGGCAATGGACGGCATGGCACTCGTTGTCACGCCAATCATCTCGCTCATGAAGGACCAGGTCGACAACCTCATCGCGCGGCGCATCAAGGCAGCCTACCTGCACGCCGGTCTCTCCATGCGCGAGACAACACGCGTCTATGAGAAATGCCTCTACGGCAACTGCAAGTTCCTCTACATCTCGCCCGAGCGACTCGCCTCCAAGGCATTCATCGACCGGCTGCGCCACATGCCCGTCAACCTCATCGTCGTCGACGAGGCACACTGCATCTCGCAGTGGGGCTACGACTTCAGACCCTCGTTCCTCAACATCGCCTCCCTGCGCCAGCACTTCCCCGACGTGCCCGTCCTCGCGCTCACCGCCACAGCAACCCCCGCCGTCGTCACCGACATCATGCACTGCCTCCAGTTCAGGCACACCACCGTCTTCTCCAAGAGCTTCTCGCGCGACAACCTCTCCTACGTCGTGCGCGACACCTCCGACAAGGTCGCGCAGATGGTCCATATAGTCTCGCGCGTGCCAGGCACCGCCATCATCTACGTTCGCAGCCGGGCACGAACCAAACAAATCAGTGACGAACTCAACCGCAACGGCATTCCGGCCGACTATTACCACGCCGGACTCAGCGTCGAGGAGAAGGAAGACAAGCAGAACAGCTGGAAAATCGACCAGTGCCGCGTCATCGTCGCCACCAACGCCTTCGGCATGGGCATCGACAAACCCGATGTCAGGCTCGTCGTCCACATCGACGTCCCCAACTCGCTCGAGGAATACTACCAGGAAGCCGGACGTGCCGGACGAGACGGAAAACGCTCATACGCCGTGCTGCTCACCACCGCAACCGACCAGCGAACGCTCAACCGCCACATCGCCGACGCATTCCCCGACAAGGACTTCATACGCCGCGTCTATGAACTCGCCGGCAACTTCCTCGGCATCGCCGTCGGCGACGGATACGACCACCAGTACGACTTCAACTTCAACCTCTTCTGCCGTACCTACAAACTCCCCATACTCCCCACCCATAGCGCCCTCAAAATACTCACGCGCGCCGGCTACATCGAGTTCGTCGAGGAAGTCGAGACACAGTCCCGAGTCATGATACTCGCCCGCAAAGAGGAACTCTATGACCTCAACCTCACCACACCCGGAGCCGACCGCGTCCTCCAGGCCGTCCTGCGCATGTACACCGGACTCTTTGCCGACTACGTCTTCATCAACGAGGACGTCATCGCCTACCGCACCGGCATCGATCACGAGACCATCTACAACAGCCTTCTCGAGCTCACCCGCCTCCACATACTGCACTACATACCCCGCAAACGCACTCCTTATATAATATACACCACCTCGCGCGAGGAACCCCGCTACCTGCAGTTTCCCCGTGCCATCTACGAGGACCTGCGCCAGCGAATGCAGCAGCGCGTCGACGCCGTGCTCCGCTACATCGCCCCCGACACCCCCTGCCGCGAGAACGCCCTCCTCAACTACTTCGGCGAGGACACGCCCAACCGCTGCGGACACTGTGACACCTGCATCGACCGGCAAAAGAGAGAAAACAACACCCCCGACGACATACGCCGCGGCATACTATACATGACCCAGGTCGCGCCGCGCACCGTCGCACAACTCACCGACACACTCAACTTCCCCGCCGACCAAATCATCGCCACACTCTCATTCCTCGTCGACGAAGGCTTCATCAACCACCTCCCCGACGACACCTACCACAACCCCCAACCCCTGCGATAACCCTCACTCCAACCCCCAGGACAGGCAACAATTCAATTTCCCACTTAATTTTTTTGTGAATTGCTTTCAAATTTTGTAACTTTGCATTTGCTATACATCCGGTGCCGAACTTGTGCTCGATGTCGGGAAGTTGTGAATTGCTTTCAAATTTTGTATCTTTGCATTTGCTATACATCAAGCCGACGATGTGGGACTATGACTTCGAGGTTGTGAATTGCTTTCAAATTTTGTAACTTTGCATTTGCTATACATCCTCTCACCGTTTGAGTCAAGATGACCTTGGGTTGTGAATTGCTTTCAAATTTTGTAACTTTGCATTTGCTATACATCCTCCGCACCAGCTATAACCCTTGAATTTATGTTGTGAATTGCTTTCAAATTTTGTAACTTTGCATTTGCTATACATCGATGAGACCAATATCGCTATAGACCAACAGGTTGTGAATTGCTTTCAAATTTTGTAACTTTGCATTTGCTATACATCTCCCGAGAAGAGTCACTTTGTTTACGCTCAGTTGTGAATTGCTTTCAAATTTTGTAACTTTGCATTTGCTATACA
>JAGHSV010000026.1 GCA_018065665.1 Candidatus Sodaliphilus aphodohippi | reverse complement strand
CTGGGTCAACGCTACTTCCAGTCCCGTTTCGGGCGCATCGCGCACGTTGGATGGCTGCCCGATGACTTTGGACACCAGTCACAGTTGCCGCAGATACTGCGTCAGAGCGGCATGAAGTACTTTGGATTCATGCGTACTTCACCTTATCCCGGCGCATTCTGGTGGCAGGGAGCCGACGGGTCGCGGGTGTTGGCATTCAGCACCGGTGGCTACAACGGCGACATCAACGAGTATCTGCTGGACCGACTCAAGACTCATCCTGTTGACGGACACCGTTCTTTCTGCCCCACAGGCGAGGGTGACCACGGTGGAGGTCCATACCGGTTTAACATACATGACGTACACGAGCTGGACGCCCGCAAGGATTACCCCAGCGTGAGGTTCACCACTGCCGAGGACTTCTTCACCAAGGCCGAGAAAGAAGCCGGCAAGTGCCCCGTTCACTACGGCGAGATGGGCTTTATCTATGAGGGCTGCTATAGCAACGTGGCCGAGATTAAGGAGTTTAACCGCAAGTGCGAGAACACTCTCTATCAAGACGAGTACCTGAACACCCTCAACTGGCTCGAGGGCGGCAAATATAATAGCGCCGAGTTGCAACGCCTGTGGGAAGGTCTTACCTTTAACCAGTTCCATGACATTCTGCCGGGTTCGGCAATCTACGAGTCAAACCGCGAGAGCGTTGGACGTTACAACGAGATGTGGTCCTCGGCAAGTTTCGATCGCGACAAGGCATTCCGCACCTATGTCGATAAGATTGACTTCAAGAAAGACATGGGACAGCCCATCGTGGCGTTCAATTTCCTGCCATACCAGTACAAGACGCTCGTCACTGCCGAGGTATTCTCCTATCAAGCACCTGTTACAACGCAGTTTAACCACTGGCTCAATATCTACAGGGAGTGCAACGTCGGCCGCAATAACCCCGACGTGCCCACCACGGTATTGGTGCGCGACACCGAGGGCAAGACCTACAGCGCCCAGGTGGTCGAGGGCAAGCGCTTCCCTCCCGGATGGCGATGGAAAGTGCAGTTCGTCTGTGACGACATTCCTGCCGGCGGATACAAGACTTTCTATGTCGATCCCAGCAAACCCGGAATCGACAACACCGAGATAACCCATAGCGACAACTCGTTCGAGACCGACTACTACCGCATTGTCATTGACCCTGAGAGCGGAAACATCACCTCTCTGGTCGACAAGGTAACCGGCAAGCAGTATGTCACACCGGGCAAGCAACTTAACACGCTTCGCATCTACAACGAGACCAAGGACGGAGAAATGAAGTCATGGACCATCAACAAGACCACTTCAAAAGAGGACGTCACCGCCACCAAGGGCAAGGCACGCATCATGCACGGCCCCGTGTGCACACGCATTGAGTCGGTCAAGACCTGGGGTAACTCACAGTTCAAGGTTTATACCTACATCTACCGTTCGATGCCACGCATCGACTATGCAATCGATGCACAATGGCTTGAGACCGGATCTGACTCGACCGACTCGCCGATGCTTCGCACCGTCTTCCCCATCGAGCAGCCAAACAGCACTTTCTATAACGACGTAGCATTCAACGTGATTGAACGCCCGCACGATGGCTTGTTGCACGGACAGCCAACACCCGAGTGGCTCAAGAGCAAAGAGAGCCCTGTCACCAGCGAGCGCAGCGAGGGACAGGAAGTGCCCGCACAAAAATGGGTTGACGTCAATGACGGACAAACAGGATTTGCCCTGTTGAACCGCTCTAAATACGGACACTGCTACAACGACGGCGAACTGCGACTCACTCTGCTGCGCAGCGCCGGATATCCCGATGTTTACCCCAACCTGGGCAAATTCCGCATCGAGTACTCCATCATGCCACACCAGGGTAACTGGACCAACGGCGTGATGCTGGCCGGACTTGACTACAACCTGCCCGTCTTGGCTGCCGAGCCTCTCTCGACTTCGCTCGAGAAGACCAATGCCAATCGACCTGCCGAGCAGAAACTGATGGAAATCGACAAACCCAATGTCCTGATGTCGTCAATGAAGAAGGCCGAGGACACCAACGAGACCATCGTGCGACTCTGCGAGATGACAGGCGAGCAGACAACAGTACGCGTCACCTTGCCGGCTGCCATTGCCGCCGCACGCCGCGTCACCCTGCTCGAGACACCTGACAACGATGCCGAGGCTCCGACATTCGCAGGCAAAGACCTCACCCTGACAATGAAACCCCACGAGATTGTCACCGTCGCTCTGAAACTCAACTAATAACATCTCATATCACAAAAAAGTGGCTAAAGGAATTTAGCCACTTTTTTTATTGGTAATCATTGCTGCCCTGATCGGTCACTAGCTAAAGCACTGAAAGCGCGACATGTGAGCCGATAGGCGCAACTGTAACCGAGCATAGCGAGCTCGGCAGAGTGAACAGCGGTAAGTCGGCGAAGCCGGTGCCGCGAATAGCGAACCTCTGCCAACTGCCCCGGGGTTGAGCGAACGGCAGTGAGCGCAGGCCTCGGACAGGCGACTACACCAGAAAGTGCGGGCTGAAAGTCCGCGATTTACACACAATCAAAGGTGGCGGCCGCGCTATGGGTATCGGTCTGTATCCCGTCCCTTCGCTGCCGCTCAGGAACGGGTTATCTGCAACGAGCCGCCAAGGCGTCCGTTGCGTATAGGGCTTCGCCCCTCTCCAGTTACCTGATGCGGTGTGCGTTCCCTTTGGGAACGGGGTGTGGGGTGGCACTGTCCCACGATGGCATTTCGCTGCTGCTCAATGCTATCGTGGGTTATTAAGGTGCAATGCCTGTCGGCATTGGACACTATCGATGTTCCACTATCAAAGTGGTCGGACACAACCCCTTTACACAGAAATCAGGGCTGGCCTCGTGGTGAGGTCAGCCCTGGGTTATTGTTAACGAGGCCTTGGCGGCCTGTTGTTCAGAGTTGATTACTTAACAACCTTTGCAGTTGCCTTGCTACCGTCGTTGTAAGTGGTAACAACGATGTTCATACCGTCGAACGGGGTAGTGCTTTCAACACCGGTTACGTTGTAGTAGCGTACGCTGCTGATGTTCTTGGCGTTGATGCCTTCGATACCTGTAGCGGTGTCGATGGTGTACTGAGCCTCAAATTCAACTACTTCTGCGTTGGGACGTGAGTCGAGCACGCTAACAACCAGTGTGCAGCTCTCGGTGATGTCGATGCCTTCGTTCTCGTCATAGATGATGTCCTCTTCGTTGAGCTTGATTTGGCTATCAGCGTTGGCGGGAATGATGTTGTAAATGATGATGGTTTCGCCAACTGCGTTTTCAACATTCAGTTTCACGTTAACGGGGGCATTGTAAACGCCAGCCTCGGGAGTGAATATCACGTTGATTTCGGGATAGTTGGGAACAATCATAGTGGGCATGAACTGAGTATCACCCTTGAAGAAACCGGTAACACCGTAGATGTCGTATGATGTAGCGTCACCAAGTTCGGGAATCTCGACTTTGAAGCGGTCGTACAGGGTTACGCTGTCTTCGTTAACAACGATTTTGCCGTCAACAACCAGAGCATTTTTGATAACTGCATAGCGCGAGAAGTTGTCAAGACTTACCTGTGAGGGAGTGAGTGCGAGGGGAGTGAGCTCGATTGTCTCCTCTGATGCCTGCATGCCGGTGATGTCCTTAACCTCGGGAGCACCGTTGTATGTGGTCTTTGTGCCACTCCAGCCAGCGGCAATCACATTGCCCTGGGTGTAAGTGGGAAGATTGAAGTCATACAGGAGCATACCTGCAGTGCCGTCCTGAGTGTAGAGATAAGCGCCAGTCTGTGCAATAGCCTCGATGGTGCCTGTGAAGACGAACTCGGTGTTGTCGTCAAGAGCGTTGACTTCGGCAAGGGTGCTAACGCTGAATGTCTTAACGAAAGTCTTGCTTGCTACAGTGCTCTTGTCGTCACCCGAAACAGCGATGGCCTTAACGGTGCAGCCTTCGGTGATGGTGAAGGGAGCAGTGTACTTGGTGCTGTTGGCAGTGGGTTCAGTGCCGTCGGTGGTGTAATAAATGTCGGGAGTTGCAGTGAGGCTGCCGGTCCAACTGATGGTTACTTCGGTTGACTCAAGGAACGGAGTCTCACCGCTGATGGTGGGAGCAGCAACAGTGGGAGCAGCGCTTTTCTTGTAGATTTCGGGCAGCTTCATACTTGCACTTGTTGCTGAGGTGTAGTTTAAGAAACGGGGGTTGCCTGAATTATAGTTGCAGAGAATGCGTCCGTAGCTTGGATTTGTGCTTGCAATTGTTGCAAGACCATCGGTAATGTCGATTGTCCATGTGGTTGTGCCTGTACCAACATGGTTCAGAATTTTGGCAGTATTTGTGGCTAAGGTGCCCCCCTCAGTTGTTAATGTCCATGCGTCGGCATCGCCCGAGAGTGTGATTTCGGCTGCATCAGTTGCAGTAAGGACGCCACCGCTGATGGTTGCTTCGCCGCCGGGGAAGAATTTGTTGGTTCCCATAGCAGTGTTGACAACACCAAAGTCTGCGCATCCCAATACAATAACGTCACCCTCCTTGAGAGTGGAAGCGTCGGTTACAAGAGTGTAGGTATTACCAGTAACTGGAGCCTGCTTAACGAATGTCATGCTTGCTACATTGCTCTTGTTGTCGCCCGAAACGGCGATAGCCTTAACGGTGCAGCCTTCGGTGATGGTGAAGGGAGCAGTGTACTTGGTGCTGTTGGCAGTGGGGTCTGTGCCGTCGGTGGTGTAATAAAGGTCGGGAGTTGGGGTGAGGTCACCGGTCCAGCTGATTGTCACCTGGGTTGACTCGGTAAACGGAGTCTCGCCGCTGATGGTGGGGGCATCAATGGCGGTGGGAGAGACAGTGCCTGCCTTGTACAGGGCAATCTTCTCCTGTGAACTCGCAAAGTAGCGGAAACGGTATTGACCGCTCGCTTTGTTATATTGGAGTGAATAGTTGCCGCCACCGTTAATCTCAGCAGTGCCGTCGCTGTTGATAGAGATGGTGTTGGTGAAGTCACCGGTGTTCAGGGTGTTCTTACTGCCTGAGTGGCCGATTTGAAGATTGCTTGCACTAATGATGGTGCCAGCCGACATGTCAATGTTGAAGTAGAAGTTGTCGCTGGCGTCGGCAACTGTGATTTTACCGTTGTTAATGGTAACAGCTTGAGTGTTGCTGGCAACATCAATAGTAGTCAGGCTGCCGTCAAGGGCTACATTACCTGCTTCGTAAACGATGAGGTATTTGCCTGAAGTCAGGTCAGAAGTACTTGTGACCTTGACATAGTCGGTTGCCCATGCGCATGTTGCCATGAGGACAGCCGCCATCGTAAGTAGTAACTTTTTCATAATGAATTAAAGTTTGAGTTATTAGTTAATAAATTGATTTAGTTCAAGTTACGCAAATCTCGATTATCAAGAATCCAATAATCGCATTTTGCATTACAAAGTTAATATATATCAATGTGGTGTAATGTTAAAAAATACAAATATTAACAAACTATAACTTTGTTTAAGAATGCGGGATTGCACACCGCATCTAGTAACTGGAGAGGGGCGAAAGCCCCGTACGCAGGGCTCTTCACCCCGTTGCACTAAAAATACCCCTCGGAACCGAAGTTACAGTTACACCCATACCTACCGCCCTGTCAGGCAGTGTATTAGAGGTGTAACTGGGTGTAACTTTTCAGATTGGCAGAACTTTCCCTTTATCTGTGGTCCCTTCGACCACATCACCTGTTACCATTTTTTTGGGACCAGAAGGCATGAGAAACAAAAGTTGTGATGGGGCTGAAAAAGGATGGGTATGGGTACGACAATAGCGCACACTACCTGTTGAGCCCTGTCAGTTGGGGGCGATCATGTAGTGCGCGCATGATTGCGCGTTGCTGTTATTTACCTGAACCGGTTACTATTTACTTAGCAGCGGGAGCCTCGGCAGCGGGAGCGGCAGCCTCAGCGCTCTTTTCAGCGGGAGCGGCAGCAGTTTTGCCCTGCTCTTGACCCTCGGCAGTGGGGAATGAGGGAGCAGCAGTCTCGGTTGTCGGGAGTTTCTTGATTTGGGGAGCGCCCTGTACCATTGTGGGAGCGGCAACGAAAGCCGAAGCGATCGAGAGCACGCAGATGAAGATGGCGAGAGCCCATGTTGCCTTCTCAACAAAGTCGGTAGTCTTGCGAACGCCCATGAACTGGTTGTAGTTGTTCACGTTGGCAGCAAGGCCTCCGCCTTTAGACTTCTGGATGAGAACGACACCGATGAGAAGCACCGATGCAAGTACGATTAGAATTGCAAAAATTTGATACATTTTGTTGTTTATTTGTTATTTAATGTTGTTTCGTTCAATATCAGTTTCTTCAAAAAACGGATTTGGTCTGCAAAGTAAATACTTTTTTCTGGATAACGCAAATTTATATTCTCAATAATTTCGAGTGCCTGGCGATATTTATGCTGCGTGATATAGGTTTTTGCGAGACTCTCGCTGAGCATCGAGTCATCGACAGCCTGAGCCTTATCTATTGATTCATCGGCAATTTCGGCCTTTTCGCTCTCGTCAATATGAGGTTGTGCAGGAGCCCCTGCAACTTGTTTTTCGCGCTGCAGCTGCTCGTTGATAAAATTATCAATTAATTTATCCTGCTCGTTGTCGGCGGCGCGCTGAGCCTTTCCGTTCTTTCTTTCCTCGGCAGCCAGAATGTCGGCATAGTCGGGCATGGGGTTGAAAATGGCGTTGCTGATTGCCTCGACCTCCTTGGGGCTGGTGTTGCCGTAATTGTCAAGGAATCGGTCTATGGCGATGTCGGTGTCGGGGGTCGTGGGCTCGTCGGCAGGAGGATAGAATCCCTGCAGCACTCGCGAGTCGCCCAGTTGCGTTGCCAGATGACGCCGGTCGGGCACAGCAATTGCCAGTCTCGACAGCAGCTCGCCGTTACCCTCGACGCCATGCTCCTTGAGATAAAGCAGCAGCGGCGTCACAAAGTAGGGCGCATCGTCGAGCAGGGCGTTAACCTGCTCGAGCGTTGGAGTCTTGCCGTCGGCAATTGCATGTAACAGACCGATATCCATCATTTATTACATCAATTAGGTGTATTGCAGATTATATTCTTTGATTTTTCGGTACAGCGTACGTTCAGATATACCCAAGTCTTGTGCTGCCTTGCGGCGCGAATTTTTGTTGCGCCTCAGTGCGTCGATGATGGCCTCGCGCCTTGTCTCGTCAAGGCTTTTGACCTCGTGGGCGTCAATGACGTTGCCATAAATCTCCGGCGCAGGGGTGGCATCTGTGACAATATTCGGTTCGATTGTCGTCAAGGCGGGTTGTTCGGGCAGTATCTGGGTGTCGAGCGCACGATGCAGGTCGCCCACTTCGGGGGTGGCAATCGTGCCTCGGTCGCCCGTGCCGGTGTAGGTGCCCATCGCTTGCTGTTTGAGCACAGCCACGTCCTGCTGCAGCTGCAAAATCAGGTGGAACAGGAGTTCACGCTCGCGATTATAGTCATAGCCGGCGTTCTCGACAGCAACGGGCAGGTTTGTGCCGCCCATATTGGGTAAGTAGTCACGCAGCACATGGCTGGTGACAGTGTTGCCGGCCTCGAAGAGCGCCACTTGTTCGACAACGTTCTTCAGTTGTCTGATGTTACCGGGCCAGCGGTATCCCTGCATAGCCGAGATGGCATCGGGCGCAAACTCGACTTTTGGCATCATGTGGGTTCTGGCAAACGAGTTGGCAAAGTAAAGCACCAGCAACTCAATGTCACGATCACGTTCGCGAAGCGGCGGGATATGGATTTGGACTGTTGAAAGACGGTAATAAAGGTCCTCGCGGAATTTACCGTCGCTGATGGCTTTGAGCAAGTCCTTGTTGGTTGCCGCCACCACGCGTATGTTGGTTTTCTCGACCTTTGACGATCCCACCTTAATGAACTCCCCGTTCTCGAGAACGCGAAGCAGACGCGCCTGGGTTTCAAGTGGCATCTCGCCGATTTCGTCGAGGAAGATTGTTCCCCCGTCAGCGACCTTGAAGTAACCGTCGTGGTTGTCAACGGCACCGGTAAACGCTCCCTTGACGTGGCCGAACAATTCGCTGTCGATGGTGCCCTCTGGTATGGCTCCACAGTTGACGGCGATGAATTTCTTGTGTTTTCGGGGACTGTTCTCGTGCAGGATGCGCGACATGTTTTCCTTGCCCGTACCGCTCTCGCCCGTGATGAGTACCGACAAGTCAATCGGGGCCACCCTCAATGCACGACCGATGGCCTCGTTCAGTGCAGTCGAGTTGCCGATGATGTTGTGTTGTCTCTTAACACTCTTGATTAGTTCTTCTTGTGTTGGCATTTTTTCAATGAATATGTTTGTTCTTTAAGGTATTTTCCAAGTTCCTCGGGGGTGGCAAACTCGGCCTGCTTGTCGGGCATGATGGGGTCGCCCATGCTGACGTGGAAGTCATAACTGCGGCGACGGAACACCTCGGCGGGAAGTCGCAGCGTGCGCAGGCGCCAGTCAATCATGCCGAGGATGGTGAACCACAAACTGTTGTGGCCGTGGAAATAGATGGGCACCACGGGTACTTTCATCTTCTGGATGATGCGCATCACGCTGGGTTGCCACTCGCGGTCCTCGATGCGTAAGCCCCAGGTCATCTTAGACACGGCCCCGGCAGGGAAAAATCCCAGCGGATGTCCGTCCTTGACGTGCCGCATGGCCTCGGTAATCCCCTTCATCGACACTGCACGCTTGGCGGGGTCCTTGCTGGCGAGGGCATCAACGGCGATAAAGTTGGGCCGCATGGCGCCAATGTAGTTCAGCACCATGTTCACCATCACCTTGACATCGGGCCGACGCTGCCCCAGCATCTTTATAAGCATGATGCCGTCCAGCGCCCCGAAGGGGTGGTTAGACACAGTGATGAAACCGCCCTCCTTGAACTGATCCAGCACTTGCTCGTTGTCGATGGTTATAGTGGCGTTCAGGTCATTGAGCAGCCCCACGGTAAAAGGCACGCCCGGCGTGGCGCAGTTATGCTCGTGAATCCAGTTGACCTTATCAACATCCAGCCATCGCATCAGAGTGTTCACCAGTTTGGGTTTGCCGTCAAAGAACGGCACCATCTTGCGGATGTCGTCATAGTCAAGGACAGTCTTCTTTATTTCGTTGATTTCTTGTGACATAATATTATTAAAACGCATCGTCAGGCCAAGCGGTCTGGATAACGGACTGCAAAGTTACAAATAATAATTCAAACAGCATGACATTTTGTCACATTATTTTTCACACCACTATAAAAAAGACAATAAAAAATAAAGGCCACCGTCGCTTCGGAGCGCGGTGACCTTTGCTATTTGTTGGGCACCGATGACAGATGTATTGTGTCACGGCGGCGCACCGGCATCAGCCCGGATGCGGTGCATGCCCTCGTTTGTTCATTTATTTGATGGAGTCAAGGTAGATGCCAATCATCTCCTCACGCGGGAGGAAACGCGGGTCAAGGTCAAAAATCTTGCCGCCCATGGCGATTGCCTTGTCGGTGAGTTGCTCGGCCTCGGCAGGCGTTACGCCCCAGTCGCTGAGCTTGATGTTATCGACCTTGCACTCGCGCTGCATGATGGCGAGGGCGTCGAGGAAGTCGCCGGGACGGGCGCTCTTGGCCTGGGTCATCTTGTCGGCCATCTTCATGAAGCGTTTCATCGCATCGTTCTTGAACGCCTTGAAGTAGGCATTGGAGAGTGCGATGAGCCCTGCGCCGTGGGGCAGGTCGGGGTGCAATGCGCTCAGGGCGTGCTCCATCGTGTGCTCGCTGGTGCAGCAGCTTGTGCTCTCGACCATGCCCGCCAGCGTGCTCGCCCATGCCACCTTGGTTCGTGCCCACAGGTTGTTGCCGTCATTGACAGCAACGGGCAGGTACTTGTAGAGCAGCCGCACTGCCTCGAGGGCATAGAGGTCGCTGATTGGGGTATGCGCCTTGCTGATATAGCCCTCGGCTGCGTGGAAGAACGCGTCAAAGCCCTGATAGGCTGTGTACAGTGGCGGTACCGACACCATCAGTTCGGGGTCAACGATGGCGAGTACGGGGAATATGTGTGACGAGCCAAAGCCCATCTTCTCCTGTGTGTCCTCGTTGGTGACCACACCCCACAGGTCTATCTCGGTTCCGGTTCCGGCAGTGGTTGGTATCGCCACGAGAGGGAGTGCGCCGGTAATGGGTTTGCCGCCGCCTGTACCGCCCTTGACATACTGCCAGAAGTCGCCGCCCTCATGGGCAGTGATGGCGATAGCCTTGGCAGCGTCGATGCTGCTGCCACCGCCCAGGCCAATAATGAAGTCGCATGCGTTGTCGAGACACATCTGGGTGCCTTCCATCACCTGCGACTTTGTGGGGTTGGGTGCAACCTTGTCAAACACGACGCTGGCGACATCGGCTTTGTTCAGCTGCTCGATGAGGCAGTCAAGGTAGCCAAGGCGTTTCATTGACGCTCCAGCCGAGATGACGATAAGTGCCTTCTTGCCGGGCAAGGGTTGCTTATACAGATTTTTGAGTTCCCCAGCGCCGAAAACCAGTCGGGTGGGGATATTCAGGCCAAATTTCATTATTCCTCTCATAATATTGCAATATTTATGGGCGACAGCCACAACCGCCGCTTGTTTGATTAATTTGCCGTAAAGTTAGCAATCTTTTTGTAGATTTCCAAATTAAAAGTGTTTTTTTTGGCGAAGTGTGAAATTATTGTTAAATTACCATATTAATTTGCATTTTACCATTTCAATGTTGTAACTTTGCACCATCAACCAGTTTTTACAACCTTAAATCTAAATTAAAAATGACAAACACCAACAACAATGCCGCCGTCAGCGGCAAACACCGCAACCGCCTTGAGCGGGACCGGGAGTTCCTGACGATGTACCGTCAGGCACTGGACCTGATGCTGGCCCAGCACGTTCGCGATCCCCGGCGCGAGGCAATCCGTTTCACCATCCACCACAGTTCTCCGCGATACCACGTCAGCTATGAGCGCGCCTACATTGTCGTGTGCCGCATCCTCAACGGCGACGGCAACCCGCTGGTCCCCTCGCTACAGGCCCAGATGTGGCAGGAGATTGCCGACCGCGTCAACAGTCTGCGAACCAGTGCCGGCCTCTCGATTGCGCGGGCATTGGACTTCGTGCTCGAGCACTGCCGCGCATCGCGCTTCTTTATCAGCGAGAACTATGCCTATACCAGGCTATACCCCGAACGCAAAAAAACAAGAAACAGACTATCATGAACACCACACAAATCACTATCAACCTCGATGACATACTGAACCGGATCTATGCCGAGAGCGCATGGCACACCGCCTACCGAAAAGGGGCATACACCCTCACCCCCGACAACGCCGCCATGCTCGAGATGCGCATCGCCGACGGCCTGAGCGACCTGAGAAGCCGCATGGCAGGATATGTCAAGTTCTGGAACTACAACCCCAATATCCCAGATGGTAATATTACCATTGAACTGAAATTTGAAAAACCCGTGCCCGACGGCACCGGCGACACACTGAAGGGCGCAATCACCGAGTTGCTGGCCTTCTATGCCCTCATGTGCTTCTATGGCGAGAAAGACACCTACTACGGCACCGGCTGGCGCCTGCACCGCACCAAGGTGATGCTGGTCCTCAGCCTCGACACCTTGTGACCGCTGCCACAGAAACAAACGGGACGCCCGCGTTTTGTTGCGGACGTCCCGGTTAACTACTTATTTTCAACTAAATTAGAAGCGATATCCAACTGAGAGCTGGATGTTGCCGTTCTTGGCGTTGTTTTTGATAAGGCCTTCGCTCTTGAATGCGTCGGTCAGACCCATTGTGTAGCGTGCCTGCAGGAAGAAGTTCTCGGCGAGGTTGTAGGTTCCGCCCAGACCCAGACCAAAGTCAACGGTCTTGGTAGCATCCTTCATGTCAACGCCTTCGAGTTTGCTGTATACGTTGAAACCTACTTGGGGACCGAAATCGATGGCGAGATCCTCGGTTGCATAGTACTTCAGCATCACGGGAACGTTGATGTAGTTAACCTGAAAGTCAACATCATTGGGTTTGCCGCCCTGTGCTGCGAATACAGCCTCGGGAGCGATACCGAATTTGTCATTGAATTTCTTCTCAACAAACAGACCAACCTGATAGTTGGGCATCATCTTGTGGTCAACGTCGCTACCAACAAAGTTAGTCATGTCAAAACCGGCCTTTACACCATAAGAAACTTGTGCAAAAGCACCTAAGCTCATC
>JAGHSV010000022.1 GCA_018065665.1 Candidatus Sodaliphilus aphodohippi | reverse complement strand
CATATAGGGTGAGTCGGTCTCGAGCAGAATGCGGTCGAGTCCCATGACTGGAAGCAGTTGTGGCAGTGTACTCTTCTTGAACGTGACAACGCCGCCAATGCCAAAGTAGAAGTCGCCGTGGCGGCGCAGGTTCTCGATATCACTGGCAGTACCCGAGAAACAGTGGAACACTCCGCGAGGAAGTGCTTCGCCAAAGTTGCCAAGCACCCATTGCATCTCGTCAAAAGCCTCTCTGCAATGGATGATGAAGGGTAAATCCAGTTGTTTGCACCACCTGAGTTGGGTGTCAAGTGCCTCAATCTGCTGGTCGCGATAGGTTTTGTCCCAATATAGGTCAAGCCCTATTTCGCCAACGGCTATGCAACCGGTTGTGTCCAGCAACGGCCGCAATTGCGCCAACTCGTCGCGCCAACTGCCGTTAACCTCCTCGGGGTGAAGTCCAAGTGCCACCGAGATGTTGTTGGGGTAGCGGTCGCGCAGTGCACACTGTAACGGCACGCTGGCACAGTTCTCACCGGGGAGTATGATGTGATGTACTCCAGCTTGCAGGGTACGCTCGACAACGGCATCGCGGTCGTCATCAAACTCTTCACAGTAGATGTGGCTATGAGTGTCAATCATTTGTCACGTTTAATTAGTCGTGAGAACAGAGTGGTGAATGCTTTGCGTGCTTCATCGCTCATGTCGATGTGGTCGAGGCATTCTACAGCTGCATCATTATATCGGTTTATGGCCTCAGTTGACATTTCGCGCAGGCGTAGGTGCTCGTAGATGGCACGCACCGCAGGCACCTTTATGTCGCGTTGGGCATTTGTGTCTGCAATCAGGGCTTGCAACTGTGCCGCATCATCGCCCTTTGCCAGGTTGACGGCATTAATCAGCAGGAATGTTTTTTTGTTGTTCATGATGTCACCGCCAATTTCCTTGCCAAATGTGGCGGGGTCGCCCCATACGTCAAGCATATCGTCTTGCAGTTGGAATGCTAACCCCATGTTCTCGCCAACTTTATAGTAGGCGTCGGCAGTCTCCTCGTCGGCATCGGCGGCAATCGCTCCGAGTTTGCATGCGCATCCCAGCAGTACCGAGGTTTTGAGTCTAATCATCTCGATATACTCGTCAACGCTTACGTTGTCGCGTTGCTCAAAGTCCATGTCATATTGCTGACCTTCGTAGATTTCCATTGCCGTTTTGTTGAACAGTTCCATCATGCGTGGCAGTCTCACGGGCGTGGTCTTGGCAATGAATTGTGTGGCAAATGTGAGCATCGCGTCACCACTCAGGATAGCTGTGTTGTCGTTCCACTTGCAGTGTACGGTGGGGCGTCCGCGGCGGATGTCGGCACGGTCCATCACATCGTCGTGCAGCAGTGTGAAGTTGTGGAACAACTCGAGCCCAATTGCCGGAAGCAGTGCATCTTGGATGTCGCCGCCTGCTGCCTCACATGCCATCAGTGCCAGCGACGGGCGCAGGCGCTTGCCTCCCGATGCCATGGTGTAGGCAATGGGTGCATATAAGCCTGAGGGCTGTTCGGGATATTTGATGTTTGCGATTGCTTCGTTGGCAATTGCTGCATATTGGTCAAAAGTCTTCATGATTATTTATTGATGTAGTTTTGCTTGAATTCCTGTAACTGTTCGGGGGTATATATACCTTCCAGCATTTTTACTCTCTCGTCTATGTCGTCAATATCGGCATCAGCCTTTTGACGCTCTCCTTTTAATGCCACGGCAAGAGCTCGTGGTGAGCAACTGCGCGAGTAGATAACCATTTGGTCGTGTGTCGAGTATGACTTAAGCACCTCGTCGACGGCCGACTGGAATTGTTCAACTTTTGCATCCCGCCCAAGTGCCGTAAGTGCCCATGTAGCAATTGACACAGTCTTACTTGCTTCAATGGCGTCGGTTTGAGCGTTCAGCAAATCGTTGGCAACTTCATTGCCATAGAAGTCTCCGAGTTCGTTGGCATCAAGGGCGATGGCTCGTGCCATGGCACTGAGTGAGTCTTGACCCTCAAAGTAGTTGATAAACGCATTGTCCATCCTTGATGCAGTGCTTGGAATCCACAGGCTGTCCTGCATTCGGTTGTAGTCGGCGGCCAGATCCTGCATTGCTTGGTGGTTGGGCCATGCCGCCTCAAGGCGTCGCGCCATTGCCTCTCCCTTATTTGCCTCGTTGCATGAACACATTATTGTCGCACATGCCGATAATAAAAGTATTGCTTTGTCCAGTTTCATTTGGGTACGTCAAAAATGGTTTTGCATAAAACCGGGTTCAGATTGTTTAGCGAGTCGTGGAAAGCCTTATCGAAGGCATTTGCGGCTACGGTATCGCCCAGCATCACGAATCGGCTGCGCTGTGAGCGTATTTCGATTATGACGCGCTGAACGGCAAAGGTGTCCGATAAATCGCTGTGACCTAAAGTCCATGCCGCAGCACCTCCTTGTTGCACCGCTTCGTCAAGATATTTGCTTTTTTCTTCATTTTTGCCGCAAGCGGTACTCATGATGATGAGAGCAAGTACGGTAGTATATAGTAGTTTTTTCATTTATGGTTATGATTGTTACATATTAATATGCAAAAATAACCATAATTTTCCAATGTAGCAAACCATTCCCGATAAAAAACTTATGATTTTACTTTAATATTTGTCAAAATAAAAGAAGGGAGTTTCTTCTTGTGTGAAGAGACTCCCTTCGTTGGGTTATTTAGAGTTTTACTCTGTAATGTTGTTATCAGTCTTTCTTGGCATCAAGTTCCTTTGACCCTGTGAGATTGAGCATCTTGAGGAACGCAGCCTTGCGGAAACCGTTCTCGATTTGTCCGTCAATCACGTCGTTGATATTCTCATATAAGTCTTCAAACTTATTGATGATTTCGCGCTGGCGGTCGGGGAAGTAAGTGAGACGCAGCGGAGTTGACTCCATATAGCCTATCGAGTCAGTATAAACCATGCGTGGATCGTGCTGTTTGTAGTCGGCTACTGCGTTCACGATGTGGTTCATGCGAGCCTTAAGACCGTCAACGAGGTCATTGTTTGCATCGGCATACTTGATGACGATTTCGGCACCTGCAGCACAGTCAACCATGCCAAGGTCTGCCACTGTCTCGAGAGCGTTGCCTTCATATTTGAACTCTACTGGACTTCCGTTCATGGTGATGCTTTGTGGACTCAGTGCACAGGGCAGTGCAAGCGTGTAGTGACGCTTTGCTGGCATGTCGGGATATTGACCCTGACGGGGGGCAATCTTGACGGTAAGGGTGTTGCCGTTGCGGTTGTAACTGAGCATTGTGGTAGCATAGTTCTTGTCATAGTTGCAGTCGTTGCCGTTGTCCTCATACATTGAGAATTCGCCCTTTTCACCGCCGGGGAATACTCTGACGATAACAGGCTGCTCTGTGCCGTTCAGGTTGTAGAGCTTGTCATAGTAGGGGAGAATACTGCCTGACTTGATATAAACGGGGAACTCGTCGATGTTGAATGCGCGTTCAACGGTCTTGGGACCCTTTACCATTGTACCTGTCTCATACTCAAACCACTCACCCTTGGGCAACCATACGGTTGGACGTGAGAATTTGTCTTCTGATGCGATTGGGGCAGTGATTGGGGCAATCATCATGTAGTCGCCAAACATGAACTGGTTGCGGAAGTCATACGCCTCTTTGTCCTCGGGATAGTCATAGTACATCGGGCGGCACAGTGAGATACCTGTCTCATAGTCCTGACGTGCAGCAGTATAGATGTAGGGAACAAGGCTGTAACGACCATGCACGGCTGCCTTGAGGCGCTCTTGGGTTTCGTGGGGGAATGACCAAGGTTCTTTCTTCAGACCAGCGTCCTTGGTGCAGTGTGTACGCAGGATGGGGAGATACTTGCCCAGCTGCATGCTGCGGATGTAAAGCTCCTGAGGCATAGCGCGGCCGCGTTCGGGATTGTAGAAACCGCCGATGTCGTGGCTCCAATAACCATAAAGCACGTTAGATGAGGTGCTGTTGAAGTAGGGAAGGAAGTTCAGGCTCTCCCAAGTGATGTAGGAGTCGCCCGAGAAACCTACCTGATAGCGGTGGTTGCCAAGTCCGCCCCAACGGTGGTAGAGCAGTGGACGGTTCAGGTTCCTGCGCTCCATGTCGGTGAAGAATACATAGTTGCACCACCATGTGTTGCTCAGCGCGGGAATCTCCTTGTCGTTGAGCCACTGTTGCCAGTCAAGCCACCAGAAGTCAACACCATCGTCCATGTATGAATGCAGATAGGTGTCGAAGATGGCTTTCATGTATTGCTTGTCGCTGCCGAGCCACTCGCGGGTTTCGCCCTCGGGCATACCGATGCGGCTTGCAAATTCTTTGTATTTTTTCTCGAAGGGACGAACACCGTCTGCGGGGTGAAGGTTCATTGTGGTCTTGATGCCATTCTCGTCAAAGAACTTTAGAAGTCCCTTATAGTCGGGGAAGATGTGCTCGTTCCAGTCCCAACCGGTCCAGCCACCACCTGCTTCTTCGCTGATGGGGTGCCAGTCCATGTCAATAACTACGATGTCCAGGGGAATGTCACTCTTCTTGAACCAACCAACAAGGTTGCGGAGGTCTTGGTCAGAGTAGCTCCACCAGCGGCTCCACCAGTAGCCGAATGCATAGCGGGGAGGAATGGGCACCTTGCCGGCAAACTTGGTGTAACTCTTCAGTGCGGCTTTATAGTCGTGTCCGTATGACATGAAGTACCAGTCCTGTGCACCCTTGGCGCTCTTGCGCTCGGTAACCCAGTCCCAGTCCTTGGCACCGTCAAAGAGAAGACCCTCTGAGTCGTCAAGGAGTGTCCAGCCGTCGGTTGCGAGAATACCGTCCTCGATGGGCATCTTGTCGTCAATTTCGCCCATGATGTGGTCACCATTGTACTGGTCCAGTGTGCGATAGGTGCCCTTGAGGTTGCCTTTCTGCTTCATGCCGGGATGCCATACATAGTTTACCGAACTTTTGCCTTTTACGTTTGTAATGGTAAGGTTTTTCTCAGTGAATCCACCGGGTGTCTTAGTGTAGACAACTTTCATCTTGTCGGTGGTGATGGTAACTTTGTTGCCACTCTCGCTGATTGAGTATTTTACGGCGTCATAGTCGCGTACAACAGCAATAAAACTCTTGTTGTCAACAAACTTACCATCCGGTGCATACTCAAGGCGGATTGTTCCGCCATCAATCAATGTAAAGCGCACATGGTCATTACGATACACTTCTCCTGCTTTAACCGAAAAAGAAACTGCACACAAAATGACGAGCGCCAAAATCTTTTTGAATCTCATCTTGTTATTTATTTAGTTAGTTAATTTCGGTAACAAAATTACTAAAAAAAAAGAACAACTCCAAAAAATCATATCTTTTTATTTCATTTTACCATTCCAAACAAGGCCATTCTTATCATAGGGTTAATAAAAAAACGGCAGTTGTTTGCTGCCGTTTTTTATGATTCTATGT
>JAGHSV010000215.1 GCA_018065665.1 Candidatus Sodaliphilus aphodohippi | reverse complement strand
ATTATTAATAATATTTCAAACATTTTATATTTATTAACTGACATTTGACGTGAAGGATTATTTTTTTCATAAATTCATTTGCGGTAGTTTCTACTTTATTGTAATTTTGCATTAAATTTATTTCTGACAATGTTTCGAATCAAGAGACTGTATATATTTATGCTGAAGACTTTTCTTCCGCTTTTCATGATGACTTTCTTTATTTGCTTGTTCATCGTGATGATGCAGTTTCTATGGAAATACATTGATGAACTTGTGGGCAAGGGATTAAGTATTGACGTTGTGGCAGAATTGTTTTTCTATGCTGCACTGTCAATGGTACCGCTTGCTTTGCCTTTAGCAATTCTGCTTGCTTCGCTAATGACGTTCGGAAACCTGGGTGAGCATGTCGAACTGACTGCAATGAAATCGTCTGGAATTTCATTGGTTAAGGTTATGGCGCCGCTTGCCGTATTGATTTCAGGAATATCTGTCGGAGCATTTTTTTTCCAAAATGATGTTCTCCCGAAGTCACAGGTCCAGATGTGGACACTGCTCTTTTCAATGAGGCAGAAATCGCCAACGCTGGATATCCCCGAAGGTGCTGTATATAGCCAGATACCTGGGTACAATCTGTATGTCAAGCATAAGGATAAAGAGACCGATATGCTTTATAATATGCTTATCTATGATGTCTCAACAGGTTATGGGTACCCTCGTATTGTCGCAGCTGATTCGGGAAAATTAAGTATGACCCCTAACAAAAAACACCTTGTCCTAAATCTGTACCATGGCAACTGGTATGAGGACATGAAATCTGGTTCAAGCAATGAGTTGGGGAGTAACTTTTATCGTCGTGAATCGTTTCAGGATAAGGAAATCATGATTCCATACAACGATAATTTCACTAAAATAGATGATGAATCCATGCGATCACAATACATTGGCAAGAATATTACCGAATTACGTGAAACAATAGATTCTGTTCAACTCCATGTTGATTCAGTCAACGCAATAGTTGCCCGAGAAATCCGATCTGTCCCTGTTTGTGGTGCTGAATCATACAAAACAACAATGAATAATGGAACTGTTGTGAGAACGCTTGCCAAAGTCAAAGTGGATAAACCTGTTGATTTTGATTCAATAATGCAGTCCCTAAGTCCAGGTGCCAAGTACTCGGTTATTGAACATGCTGTTTCAAGTGCTATGAACATGAAGCAAGAGTATGAATTCCGTGGATTTGCTTCAAGTGAGGATATGTATACTATCCGCAGGCATGAGATTGAACTTCAGAAGAAATTCACTTTGTCTTTGGCTTGTTTGATATTCTTCTTTATCGGTGCACCCCTTGGTGCGATTATTCGCAAGGGTGGTTTGGGCACGCCAATTGTTATTTCAGTGTTGTTGTTCATTGTCTATTACATTATCGACAATATGGGGTATAAGTTGGCACGTGATGGCCGTTGGCCTGTTTGGGAAGGTATATGGTTGAGTTCGGCTGTACTGTTACCTCTTGGGATTTTCTTGACTCATAAGGCCGTCAACGATTCTGCAGTATTTAATCCTGATATTTGGATGAATTTCATTCGACGAATTACGGGTTTGCATCAAGTCCGCAAATTGGAGATTAAAGAAGTTGTTATTAATGAGGTCGATAATGAGGTTGCAATTGGGATGGCTGAAAACCTCAAGGCATTATGCCAAGAGTTCCTAACTTTGTATCCTGCTCGTCAATCCTATATGAATTATTGGCAATATGGATTTGATAAAACCAAGATGGAAAATATTGGCCAGTCAATAGATGAACTTGTAGATTACTTGTCCAACTCCCGCGATCAACTAGTTATCAATAAAGCGATGGATTACCCTGTTATCAGGCATCTGCTGACATATCATCCAACTAATTATCCGAAAGTCGGGCTTGCAATTGCACTTTTATTACCAATCGGAATTGTTGGTTATTTAATTGGACAACATCATCAACGAAACCTCAAACATGATATTGCATATGCGTCAACGGTCTGCGACCAGCTTATTGCCATCCTGAATGGGAATTATACGCGAGAAATGGAATATAACCCTTCTTGATGTTATCTGATAAAAAGTAACTCGCGGTACTTTGGCAATGGCCACATCTCATCATCCACCATTAGTTCAAGTTTGTCGATGTGGTATCTAATGGATTCCATTAGAGGCGCCACATTGTCGTGATACTGAATTGCACGCAAACGCATATTGCTTATTTGATTTGCCACTTTACGAGCCTTAACCAACTCTGCAACTTTATCTTTGATGAACTGGATGTGTGATTCCATTTTCTCAATCATAGCCATATCGTTCTCAGCAATTTTTTCTCCTTTATCAGCAGGAAACAATGTCTTGATTTTATACACGTTATCCAGCAATATTGACATATATCGAGTTGCAACTGGGACTATGTGGTTTAGTGCCAAATCACCAAACACTCTTGCTTCAATTTGAACCTTCTTGATATACATTTCCCATTTGACCTCATTTCGAGCGTATAATTCAACATCGGTAAGTACATTAGTGCGCTTGAACATATCAATAGATTGCTTGCTGAGATAGTGGTCTAAGATTAACGGAACTGAAGTTTCGCAATCAAGACCACGACGAATTGCTTCGGTTTGCCAATCCTGGCTATATCCATTACCATCAAATCTGATATCATTTGTGTGTTTAAGCAAGGCTTTTATTTGCGTAATAATCGCTTCATTCAACTCAACACCTTTGTCCAGCAATTGATCTACCGATTCTTTAAATAGCATTAATTGGTCTGCTACGGCTGCATTTAGGGCAATCATAGCCGATGCGCTATTGGCACTTGAGCCCACTGCCCTGAATTCAAATCTATTACCTGTAAATGCAAATGGTGACGTTCGGTTTCGATCTGTGTTGTCAATTAAAATTTCAGGGATTTGTGATACTTGCAGGTTTAATTCTTCTTGGTTCTTGAAGTCAATACAGTCATCCTTATTATCATTCACAAGGCTGTCAACAACTTTGCTGAGCTGAGATCCAAGAAACATGGATATAATGGTTGGTGGGGCTTCATTCCCCCCTAAACGTTGAGCATTGGTGGCTGATACAATTGACGCCTTTAACAAACCATTATGCTTGTATGTCGCAGCCATCACACAAGCAACAAATGTCATAAATTGTAAATTCTCTTTAGTTGTTTTACCTGGCTTGAAGAGTTGTACCCCCGTGTCAGTACCCAAACTCCAGTTATTGTGCTTCCCGCTGCCGTTGATGCCGGCAAATGGTTTTTCATGGAAAAGGACTCTGAAATGATGCCTTCTGGCTACTTGCGACATAAGGCTCATCAACAGTAGGTTATGATCATTCGCCAGATTCATTTCCTCGTATATGGGAGCTATCTCAAACTGGTTGGGTGCAACCTCGTTATGACTCGTTTTCACTGGGATACCGAGTTTGTGGCATTCTATCTCCAAGTCTATCATGAATTGTTCGACCCTCATTGGTATTGCCCCGAAATAGTGATCCTCAAGTTGCTGGTTTTTGGCACTTTCATGACCCATCAATGTCCTACCTGTCATGGCCAGGTCGGGGCGAGCGGCATATAATGCTTCGTCAACCAGGAAAAATTCCTGTTCCCATCCAAGGTATGAAATGACATGTTTAACTTTAGGGTCAAAGAATTGTGCGACTGCTGTTCCCGCTTTGTCAATACTGTTTATTGCTCGCAGAAGAGGGGTTTTATAATCCAGTGACTCTCCCGAATAAGCAATAAAAATTGTAGGAATACACAAAGTGTTGTCATGTATAAAAGCAGGTGATGATATGTCCCAAGCCGAGTATCCTCTTGCCTCAAATGTATTTCTAATGCCACCATTAGGGAAACTTGAAGCATCAGGTTCTTGCTGCATAAGTAATTTGCCCGAGAACTCTTCAATTACTCCGTCTCTTCCATCATGAGCGATAAATGAGTCGTGTTTTTCGGCTGTGCCATCAGTCAGAGGATGGAACCAATGTGTATAGTGTGTAACCCCATTGTCAAGAGCCCATTTTCTCATCCCATTTGCCACATCGTTTGCCAAATTAGGGTCAAGTCGTTCCTTGTTGTCGATAGCCCTGATTATGGCGTCGTATGTAGGTTTTGGCAGGTATTCATACATTTTTTTCTTGTTGAATACATATTTAGCGTAGTACTGCGAAGGCACTTCGGATGGTACACTTATCATAATGGGTGCACGATTAAATGCAACCTCAACTTCAGTAAATCTTAAGTGAGACATAAATCTTAATTTCCCTATTTGTTCTAAATTTCAATGCAAAGTTAGTATTTTTGGCACTATAATAAAAGAAGTGTTAAAAACTTTTCTTAAATTTGCATTGCAAATGGTATTAAATTATTCGTGTAGATATATCCAAATATTGTTATCTGCTCTTGCAATAAGTGTAGGTGGCGCTACTTATATGATTTGGAGATGTGGCACATTGTTATATTCATTAACATCGGGTATTCCTGCTATAAAATATCTCCAATCTGTTTGTCCATATCCCGGTAATTTTTTTATTTATAACTTGCCTGGTGGATTATGGTGCCTTTCCTATATAC
>JAGHSV010000230.1 GCA_018065665.1 Candidatus Sodaliphilus aphodohippi | reverse complement strand
ACCTATTACAACCCAATGGTTTATATGCGTCCTTACCTCGAGATGACCGTTAAGAATGCTTCTACCGATGCTTCTTCTTATGAGTGGTCTTATCAAAAGTGGAATGGCGAAGACTATGAGGACCTTACTGCCAACACAACTGACCTTGTTGAATCTTGGTCTTGGGGCGAAGGTTTTTATGCTCCTCTCCTGAAAGCCAACGGAACAAGTTCTTACCGATTGTTCTCCAATTATTTTGATGATGATAATAAAGAAATCGTCAAATATGATGGTTTCTATTTGTTCAACCCCGACCCATACGAGTATATGGAAGGTAACGCATTTGTATCTCCCAAGGTGTTCTCGGCTGGCGTTCGCGACAACTCTGGCTACCCTGGTATGTATATCTACACTGGCGCACAGGGTGTTAAGGATGATCCTAGCGATGGTTCTGGTCACTGGTTCGGTAAGAACTATGCTGGTTGGAACGGCATGGGTATCTATGTTGAGAAACCCACCTATGCATACGCTCTCCGCGGTCTTGCTGTGAAGTATGCTGCATTCCAGATGGCTCCTGGTGCAACTGATCCCGTTGAACTTACTGCAACAATCTACAAAGCAAAGAAAGATAGCGAAGGCGAGCTCGAAATTGGTGAACCCATCATGACAGCTGTTGCCCAGCTTACTGCCGATGATGCTGCTTCAAACACCCTGTACTTCCCCTTGGTTGAGGATGAGGATGGCATCGAGACAGAGGTTGTTCTCGAGATTGACGAGCCTCTTTTCATCACCGTTACCGGTTATGACAACGATAACATCAAGACTTGGTCAATGCACATCTCTAACGACCGCGAGGACGAAGGCTTTGGCGAAATTGGTTATATGTTGGCAAATGTTCAAGACAACGACGCTACAACTGCCGAGCGTTGCATTGGTCTTAGCGAGTTCTTCAAAAATAGCGTAGGTTTTGCTGCTCCCACTATCTTCATGGACGTTGAATATCCTATCGTAATTCTTAACTACAGCGCTGATACACCCGAATACAAGTTCCCGACCAATGGCGGTGAAATCGCTAAGAAGTTTGAGGATGGCAAGACTTATAAGGGTGTCCACATCTTCTCAAGCAAGTCTGCCGACGAGCTCAGTATCACCGAGAAGGGTAAGGAAGACCTTCCCGAATGGTTGGATATCGAGGTTAATGACGTAATGAAAGATGGTGAATATACTGGCGAAGTTGTGGCTGATGTTCAGTGCCAACCCCTTCCCAATGGCGTTGCTTATCGTGAGTGCGTAGTTGACTTCGGTGTTCCCGGTGGTCACCTCTACTACACCATGACTCAGGGTACTAAGCCCGCTTACAAGACTGGTGATGTAAACAACGACGGTTCTGTTGACATCAAGGACCTCAACATCGTTATCAACATCGTTCTCGGTCAGGATGACGCTGCTAACTACCAGGGTCGTGCCGACGTAAACGCTGACGGTCGTGTTGACATCGTTGACGTGAACGCTATCATCAACCTTATTCTTGGTTAATCAGATTTTCGCATTTTAGCGAAATTTAAACCATATTTTACGGGTGGCATTTGAATGCCACCCGTATTTTTTGGGTGTTTTTATAGCAAATTTCCATAAATTTCAGTGAATTTCTTTGTTTATTGGCGATATTTTGCTAAATTTGTGCGTTGTATATCAAATTGTGTAAAAGAAGTGACAGTTTACGATAAGATTACGCTTTGAATTATATTAACTAAAATATTTTTAACAGGATTTCATTATGAAAAAGAGTTTACTATTTGCAATTGCAGCATTGATGGCAGCAACATCGGCGAACGCCCAAATGTTACAACGTGCCAGCAGCACAAGCTCTGCCGACAGGGACAAGGTCGCCCCCCACGTCAGCATTATTAAAGATGCAACACTTGCCACAGTTGCTGAGTCTAAGGCTATGGCGAAAAAGGCTCGCCCCAATGCGGCAGCCTTTGCTTGGTATGGACGTCCTGCCGGACAATTTTACCGTGGCACGACCATAGATGGTGGTTGTTATTATGTTCCGCAACTTTATCTCCGTCCTTATGTGGAGTCGAGAATTCCCAACGCTTCAAAAGACGCTACATCCTATACGTGGACTTATCAGAAGAAGAATAAGAGCAAAGACACCTATGACACTTTCACCACTACAACTACCGACCTCGTTGTTCAGTGGACCGATGGTGAACTGTTTGCCGCACCCGAATTGAAAGCCGGTAATAGCACCTATAATCTGCGCTGTATTTCGGGTACGGGTTCTGACCGTGTCCAATATGACGGTGATTTTGCATGCACTTCCGACCCGTTCAAATTCGGTGGCGAAGTGTCTTACGTCTCACCCCATTGCTATGCGGCAGGCACTCGTTCTGAAGATGGTAAGGGTTATGGAACTATTATTTATCAGGGTGCTCAGGGCTCTCCGACAGACCCCTCTGATGGTGGCGGTCTCTGGTTGGGTAAGAACTACAGCGGCTGGAACAGCAATGGTATCTATGTTGAGAAACCCGAATTCCCTTATGCGCTGCGTGCTGTTGCCGCTTTCTACTCGCTGCTCGAATTCCAACCCGGTAAGAGCAAGGCCGACATTACAGCTACTATATACAAGGCTTCGAAGGACGCCGAGGGCAACCTCATTATCGGCGATGTTTGGGAAACGTCAAAGGTTGAACTTAACACAAGAAGTGCAAAGGACGGCATGATGATATTCACCTTTATTGAGGAAGAAGACGGCATCGAGTCTGAAGTTACTCTTGAGGTTGACGAGTCGATCTTTATCGCTATCACCGGATATGATAGCCCGAACCTGAAGTCTTTCACAATGGAGTTCTGCGCCGATGGCGAAGATGACGGTTGGGGAGACCAGGGATATATGTTCCGTGGTACTGTTGACAACGACGTGCGTACTGCCGAAGAGGTAAGACCAATGAGCCGCATGTTCAAGTCGGTAAGTCTTGGATGTTCAACCCCCTCACTGTATATGGATGTTGAATATCCCTATGTATTGCTCAACTACACTGCCGACAAGGCCGAGTATAATTTCCCCGTCGAGGGCGGTGAAATCTCAAAGACTTTTGAAGACGGCAAGACGCATGAGGGCATCAGCATCTTCTCGAGCAAACCCGCTGGAGAACTCTTTGTCAATGAAAAAGGCAAAAATGATATTCCCGATTGGCTAAGCATTGACATCGAAGACATGCAGAATGATTTTGATGGACACATCATCGCAACCGTTACTGCCGAGCCACTGCCCGCCGGTGTTAACTATCGTGAGGCTGTGATTGACTTCGGCACTCCCGGCGGTCATTTATATTACACCATGACCCAGGGCGACAAGACTGCTCCAGTCGCTAAACCCGGTGACGTTAACAACGACGGTTCGGTTGACATCAAGGACCTCAACATCGTTCTTGGTCAGGACGACGCTGCCAACTATGATGGTCGTGCAGACGTAAACGGTGGCGGCCAAGTTGCTATTGTTGATGTCAATGCAATCATTAACCTAATTCTCGGATAACGTCCATTGTAGAGTTACTTTGGAAATTTGACATCAGGTGTGGATTGGACTTGTGCCATCCACACCTTTAATTTGGCATTTTTCTAATTTTTTGTCAAAAAAAATCATATTTGCTGATAATTACTTGCACATTTCCAAGATATTTATTAAATTTGTGCGTCTTTATGGTATGATTAACAAAAAAATCAAGTTTTTCTGATTTTTTTCAAATTATAAGGGATATATAAACTTTAATTATATTAACAAATAAATTACTAC
>JAGHSV010000135.1 GCA_018065665.1 Candidatus Sodaliphilus aphodohippi | reverse complement strand
TTATTAATTTTATGATTAAAAAAATTTCACTTGCGGTAATCGCTATCGTTATAGGTCTGATAGCGGCTGCCGAAATCTTTACAGACTCGAGTGGCTTCAACTTCAACATCATCAGCGAGGATGATGCGACAGTTGAGTTCGCTCCGGGTAACTATTCGGGCAAGAGACTGACATCTTCGGGCCTGTCAACAGTTTCCTACAACGGCAAGACCTACAACATCGTTGCTTTTGGTAAGGAATGTTTCAAGAACCAACAGCCGATTATCGGTACGGGTACCGCCTGGTTTGACGCCGGTATTGCCTACATCGACTCGGCTGCATTCGAGGGAACAACAATCATCAGTTCAAACGAAGCAACTGTCGGTGGAGCCAATACCCTTGGTCTCCGTGCAAACCCCATCACATGGCACCCCAAGGCTTTCGTTGGCAATATGCTTGGAAACTTCCAGCCTATCAACGACACCCGTTTCTTGAATATCTCCGAAACACAAGCACTGGGCATGCAACACCGCGGTGTCCTCATGAGCCGTGACAAGACCACTGTCTATGTGTTCCCCGGTGACAAGCGCAATGGCACAAATCGTAGTGCTGGCGTGCTGTCAAGCTATGCATTTTTGGCACAGGTGACCACTGTCGCCGACTATGCTTTCAGCGGCAACAGCAAACTGACCAGCGTGAACTTCTCCAGCTGCCAGGTTGCAACCATCGGCGAAGAGGCATTCTCCCATTCAGTGCTGACCTCATTCACTGTTCCCGCCACCGTCACCACACTTGGCCCCGGTTTCATCGCCGGCAACAAGAAAATCTCTTCGATTGGCGTGGCAAGCGGCAACACTGCCTACAAGAGTGTTGACGGCATGGTATATACCATTGACGACGCAACCCTCGTGGCTGTACCCGCCAAGACTACCGAGCTGACTATCCCCGAGGGCGTGACCGCTATCGCTGCCAAGGCCGACCTTGACGGTAGCCTGACCGAGGTTACTATCCCCTCGACAGTTGCTTCAATCGGTGTTGACGCCTTTGTCGGCAACCCCAACATCACTTCCGTTTACTGTAACGCAGTTAATCCTCCCAGCCGCGGTATGTTTGACGACGCTGTTTATAGCGGCGCAACTCTCGTGCTGCCCGCCGGCGCCAACAAGGCTGCCTATGAGGCTGACCCCGACTGGGGCAAGTTCGCCAACATCCAGCAACTGGGTGGCGGTGTGCCCACCGACCCGTTCAAGGACGGCAACCTGTGGTACAAACCCACAAGCGACAGCACTGTCACTATTATCCCCAACCAGGAAGCTGACAACTACACCGGAGTTCAGAGCAGTTGGTTTGAAACATCGGTTAGACATGCACTTGGCTATACATTCACTGTTACTGCTATCGCCGACAGCGCATTCATGAACGCTACCGTCAACGGAGCAATCAGCAACATTCCTGTTACTGTCACCAGCATTGGCGTTGACGCTTTCTATGGTGCAAACGTGACAACACTGACTATTCCTGCCAATGTTACCAGCCTGGGCGATGGTTTTGCAACCAACAACAAGTCGCTTACGGCAATCACCGTTGCCGACGGCAACACTGCATACAAGAGCATTGACGGAAATGTTTACACTATCGATGGCGAAACCCTTGTTGCCGTTGCAGGTGCCAAGACGGCACTCACCGTTGCCGACAACACCATCACTATCGCACCACGCGCCGACTACAACGGCAGCCTGAATACTCTGGCACTGCCTGCATCGCTCACCACTATCGGTGAGAACGCGTTCGTCGGCAACTCGGCAATCACTGCCATCGCCAGCAACGCAACCGTTCCTCCCACCGGAGCAGTGTTTGATCAGGTTGTTTATGACAACGTGGTTCCCGTTATCCCCGAGGGCTCTCAAAGCGCATACGAGGCTGACGCCAACTGGAAGAAGTTCTTCCCCGATTATGTTCGCCCCACCGAGCCGTTCCAGGTAGGCAACCTGTGGTATCAGGCCATTGACGACGACAACGTCGTTATCGTAGGCAATCCCGATGGAGCTTATACTGGCGTTGCTGCTGCTTGGTTTGTAGAGAACATAACCTACAACAAGACTCATAACTTCACCGTTACTGCTATTGCCGACAGCGCATTTGCAGGTGCTACCATCACCGGCATTGCTATCCCGGCAACTATCGCCACCATCGGCAACTACGCATTTGACGGCAGCAACATCGCCAGCCTGACTATCCCCGCGACAGTCACCAGCCTGGGCGAGGGTGTTATCGCACGCACAACCAGCCTGAACGCTGTTAGCGT
>JAGHSV010000238.1 GCA_018065665.1 Candidatus Sodaliphilus aphodohippi | reverse complement strand
CATAGCCCCGAGTTCCCGGCGTTTGAGGGCTGGGCCAGTGGATATGCTGCCATCACCTACTCTACAAGGGAGAAAGATATGATAGTGAACTACATCAAGGGACAGAAAGTCCATCACAAGACCCGAAGTTTCGCCGACGAATACCGACTTATACTCCAACAAGCAGGGATAACGATAGACGAGCGTTACTTTCTCAAGGATGAGTAAATCGCGGACTTTCAGCCCGCAGCAGGTTGGGGAGCCTCTATCCGAGGCCTCGCTCGCCTATGGCTCGCTCAACCCCGGTTACAGTTGCGCCTATCGGCTCACATGTCGCACTTTCAGTGCTTTATGCCTGTCGGTATTTTATGTCATTCCACCACCTTACACCATGTTCCCCTATGGGGCAAATCCCTTTTTGTCGCATTATCGCCAAGCTGTGCCCAGCTACGAAGGGCTTTGCTGTTTTTGTTTCGTCAAGAAATCACTTCTTCTTTGACACGAGACGCTCATGGTCGGGGTTGCCGTGGAGCAACAGGCTGTTGTAGCGTTTTCTGTCGTTGATGATGTCAAGGGCTGTCTTGACATCGGGATTGAGGTGGTTGATGACAACGCTGTAGGCACCCGGGTCGGCAAAGACGTCGCGGGCAATCATGCCTTTTATCATTGTTTTGAGCAGATTGCCGCTGGTGTTCCATTTCTCCTCGTCAAACTTGATGCTGTCCTTCTCGCCAGCGGCGATAAAGCGTTTGACATCGTCCTCGGTCAGTGTGAATCCCTTGTCAAAGTCCTTGACCGTCGGGTATTTGGCCTTGAGCTCGGCACGGTGCTGGTCAACATAGTCAATCGTGAATTGGTTGACGATTCCCTTGGCAACGAGGTCGCGGTAGTAGGTGCTGTACTCCGACGTGTCAACGGGCACAAAGATGTCGGGCATGATACCACCGCCGCCATAGACGGGACGATGGTTCTTCAGTGTGGTGCATCGCAGCGAGTCATTGAAGTGGATGCTGTCCAGGCTGTAATATTCGCCCTCCTTGGCGCGATCGAGCAGGTCAAGCTCATACGCCTTTTTATTGCCTTTGGTATAGGGTTTCTGGATGCAGCGTCCGCTCGGGGTATAGTAGCGCGCCACGGTGAGGCGTATCATTGAACCGTCGGCAAAGTTGAACGGGCGTTGGACGAGGCCCTTGCCAAAGGTGCGGCGGCCAACAACGACGGCGCGGTCCCAGTCCTGCATGGCACCCGAGAATATCTCGGCGGCCGAGGCCGAGTACTGGTTGACCACGACAACCATCGGCAGGTCCATATATTTGCCGTTGCCAAAGGCCCGTGCCTCGTTGCGCGGCGAGTTTGTGCCCTGGGTATAGACAATCAGTTCGTTGCGGCCCAGGAACTCGTTGCACATGTCGATGGCGGCGTTCAGGTAGCCCCCGCCGTTGTCGCTCAGGTCAAGCACCAGTTGCTGCATGCCCTGCTTTTTCAACTTGGCGAGCGACTCCATCATCTCGTCATAGGTCTTGGCACCAAAACGCGAAATGCGCAGGTAACCGGT
This sequence comes from Candidatus Sodaliphilus aphodohippi, assembly GCA_018065665.1. Classification (GTDB taxonomy): domain Bacteria; phylum Bacteroidota; class Bacteroidia; order Bacteroidales; family Muribaculaceae; genus Sodaliphilus; species Sodaliphilus aphodohippi. The sequence continues at coordinate 2,577 of JAGHSV010000238.1, read as the reverse complement.
TTTGCTGTCAAGCATATACTCGGCGTCAACGCTGTACAGGGGTATCTTATCTCGCGTGATGCGGAAGGTGATCAGCTCGGGATTCTTGCCGCGCTTCACCTGTACCGTCACCTTCGTGCCCTTGGGGCCGCGCAGGCGCTTCATGATGTCGCTGTTCTTCATCTTCACGCCGGCGATGGTGCTGTCGTTGACAGTCACGATGCGGTCACCGGCAATAATGCCCACGCGCTCCGACGGTCCGCCGGGTATGGTCTGGATAATGTACAGAGTGTCCTGTTTCATGTTGAACTGCACCCCGATGCCGCTGAACTCGCCTTGCAGCGGCTCGGTGAGATCCTTTGTCTCCTTGACATCGGTATAGGCACTGTGAGGGTCCAGCTTCTCGAGCATCCCAACGATGGCCGACTCCACCAGTTTGTCCATGTCAACGGTATCGACATAGAAATTCTCGATTGCATAGTGTGTGTTAAACAGTTTCTTCAGTGAAGCGTCATCGCGCGCACCCGCAAGAGCTACAGCCACGACCAGCATCAGTATTGCTAAAGCACTCTTTTTCATTATCTTTTGAACAATTTTTAAAAGTCAATAATGTTTTTAACTTACAAAAGTACACAAAATTTGCCAAGCACAGCACTTTTTGCCCCATAAAATATATAGGCATCAATATACAACAGATTTCTGTAGAGTCTAAAAGACAATGCCCCGGTTCTTGTTGCAAGAGCCGGGGCACCATAGTTATTGGGGATGTATCTGTTTTACTTCAGACCTTGGTTGCGAAGCAGGGCGTCGGCTGTGGGGGCCTGGCCGCGGAATTTCTTGAACAGTGTCATAGCGTCCTCGGTGTCGCCGGGCTCAAGGATGAGCTGGCGGTAGTCGGTGCCCACTTTGACGTTGAGCGGGCCCTCGGTGCGGAAGCGCTCCCATCCGTCGGCCTCGAGTACCTGTGCCCAGATGTAGGTGTAGTAGCCGCAGCTGTACTGGTCGTTGTCAAAGATGTGCTTGAAGTAGGGGCTGCGATAGCGGAACTGGATTTCCTCGGGCATGTGGAGGCGACGGGCTACCGAACGCTCGAATGCCTTGACGTCGATGTCGCCGCACCAGTTGAGTTTGTGCCACTCGATGTCGAGTAGTGCAGCGCCAACGAGTTCGGTATAGACAAATCCTGAGTTGAACTTTGACGACTCGATGATTTTGTCAACGAGTTCCTGAGGGATAACCTCACCTGTCTTGTAGTGGCGCGCGTAGTTCTTGAGAACCTCGGGAACGCTCATCCAGTGCTCGTTGAGTTGTGAAGCGAGTTCAACGAAGTCACGGTCAACGTTGGTGCCCGATACGCCGCGGAAGGGGGCATTGGTCAGCATGCCCTGCAGCGCGTGACCGAACTCGTGGAAGAGTGTTTCGACGTCATCTATCGAGAGCAGCGAGGGGGCATCCTTTGTCGGTGGCGCGAGGCTGGCGACGTTGAAGACGATGGGGCGTTCGCTGACACCGTTGTAGTTGTACTCCGATGCCATCTCGCTCATCCATGCGCCCTGTGCCTTGGTTGCACGGGGGAAGTAGTCGGTCATGAAGACGGCAAGGTGCTTGCCGTTGGCGTCCTTGACGTCATATACGGTAACCTCGGGGTTGTATTTGGGGGCGTCTTTGATCTCGGTGAAGGTGATGCCGTAGAGCTTGTTGGCAACAAAGAAGATACCGTTCTTGACAACGCTGTTCAGCTCGAAGTAGGGGCGAACCTGATCCTCGTTGAAGTTGAACTTCTGTTCCTTTACCTTGCCGGCATAATAGTAGTAGTCATAGGGGGCAATCTTGAAATTGCCGCCGTGGGCGTTGACATACGCCTGCATGTCGGCAACCTCTTCCTTAACCTTGGCGATGGCGGGTTTCCAAACCTGCATCAGCAGGTCCTCGGCAGCTTCGACGGTGTGAGCCATGACGGGGTCAACGGCATAGTCGGCAAATGTTTCGAAACCAAGGAGCTGAGCCTTGCGCTGGCGCAGTTTGATGAGCTGGTTGATGTTTGCCGAGTTGTCATACTCGTTGCCGCGGCTGGCTGTGTTGGTGTAGGTCTCATACATCTCGCGGCGCAGGTCGCGGTCGTCGGCTGTGCTGAGCACGTCAATGCGGGTGTTGCCGGTAGCGGTGAACGCCCATTTACCCGGCTGCCCCTTCTCCTCGGCCAGTTTGGCGGCATCGTCGATGTTGGCCTGGCTGAGGCCCGAGAGGCGTGCCTTGTTGTCAACCCAGATGACGTTGCCGGCAATCTCTTTCATCACGTTGTTGGTGAATGCCAGCGAGATGCCCGACTGCTTGCGGTTGATTTCTTTGAGTTCCTCTTTTTGCTCGGCATTGAGAAGCGCGCCGCTGCGTACCATGTTCTTGTAGTACTTGTCGGTGAGGCGCTGCTGTGCCTTGGTGAGCCCCAGGGTTGTGGCATTGTCGTGAACGGCCTTGATGCGTGCAAAGAGACCTTCGTTCATCGATACCTCGTCGCTGTGGGCAGTGACGATGGGCACGAATTCCTCGGCCAGTTTCTGCATCTCGGGGGTGTTGTCACTCTCGACGAGGGCATTGAAT
>JAGHSV010000196.1 GCA_018065665.1 Candidatus Sodaliphilus aphodohippi | reverse complement strand
ACTCACGAGAAGAAATCCTCGATTCTGCCAGCATTACGGCGCTTATAAAACCCTGAGCCTACCCTGTCACCGCCTTTGTGAATCACTTGCGGATTTTAGGTTATATAGACTGCAACAATCATGCCAGAGTATAATTATAAAGAATGATTTTTGTAAAAATCGCTGTTTTTCCTCATTTTATCAGAGTCAAGAGCATCAGCCACGAGACCGCAGAACTCACGACCCAATGACTCTGCCATGAACTCCTTGATATTCATAAACGAGGCAAAGAACTTGCGTGACATCCATGGTCGCTTCTTACGCACTTTTTCACGACCGATATCGCCAGGGTTGCCACGAGCAACCTCCTTTCCGGTTCCATAGTTCTGCCACAGACCGCCAACGGGAACATCATATCCCACAAGGCGATATGCGACCTTGAAAGGCGTGGCATCCTTACGGGGTTTGGGGCCTGCATAGTAGTAGAACGTGCGCTGAAGGTCAAACGATTTCACTTGCACCATGCTTGTTTCGCCCGGTTTTAGTGATACCGGGATATTGACCGTGCGCTCCTGCAGCAACTCGCCGGTCATTGTGACATAGCGCATTAGCAGGCGTACGGCCGAGATGCGTTGTTTCATGTTGTTGGTGATTAGAAATGACTCCTTGGCATCGCTGGCGCGCTTGTTGAATCCCCTTATCGTAATTGACGACGGGTCGATAGCAGACGCAACAGTATCGGCAGACACCGACTGAGCCGGCAACACATCGAGCGCTATGCCGTTTGTACGCAATCCCGTGCGCGTGGTGCGCGTACGGGCAGGCGCAACGACGAACAATGCGGCCAACAAAACCGCTATGGCGATACGGTGTTTCATAGATACCTCACTTTATTAAACTTATTGCCTTCTCCCTCGGGAAACACTTTGTGGAACCCGATGGGCAGGTGTTCCTCTTCTTTATCGGGGGTTATCGAGATGCCACGGAACAACGACGGCAGGAAGCGCGCAAAGTTGACGCGGAGCTTGACGCGCCAGTGCGGCGGGTCGAAAGTGAATGTTGAACCGTCGGCGCTGAGGGTTGCAACACACTCAAGCGGACCGCACAGTGTGGTCTGGTTTCGCTCGCTGTAAAGCCACAGATGGTATTTGCTGTCAACTGCGCTGCCCTCGATATAGCCGATTACAGTACCCGGCAACAAATCTATATCCTCGCTCGCCAGCACTATAATGCGGTACCCATCGGCATCGTCTCGACGTTCAATGCCCAATGTCATCTGTTCGTTGGGATACTGCCAGATGCCTTCAAGCGGCTGCATATCGGTGGCGAGCAGGCGAGAACGCATCGCCTCCTCGTCAAGTCCCGGTATAACCACAGCCTGCCCGGGCACACCCGCAGGTTTTGCCCCAAACACCGAGACAGTGGAAAGGAGCGACAGCACTACTGCAAACAGGCAACGAGGCATGATACGGTACTATTTTGTTGAGAAATGATAGGTCAAACCAAAACTGAGGATTTCCTTGAACTGCCAGTAGCGCCAGTCGTCATTCCATGGGCTTGACTTGTCATAGCGCAGATGGGTGAAAATCTGGGTATTCAGGTGACGAGTGACCGAGAATGTGAATGTATTCTCCCAGTCGCCCTGGACATACTCGTAGTTGGTGAAGGCATACAGACGGGTTGACCATGAGATGGCACGCGAGAATTGCACTGTCGCCTTTGCCTCGAGGTTGCTACCGAAGCTGTGCTTGGTGTGGTGCCCGGCATCGATGCCGAAACTGACCGGATCAAGGTTGACGATGTCGCGACAAATCTTCATGTTGTAACTGAGAGGTGCCACCGAGAGGTTGAAAGTGCGTTCTCCGTGCTCACTCTTGTAGGCGTATGTCATACCGAGACCAAGGTTCAACTCGGCAGGCGAGAGAAACGAAGCAGTCATCGTGTTGGTGTTGCTCTTGTAGTTATTGAAGAACTGGGTCTTGAAATTCAGCATGGCACTGTAGTACCAGTTCTTGATGGCCTTATAACCCAGGTTTGACGTGAACAGGAAGTTGTCCTGGTTAATCATGTAGTTGCGCAACGAGTCGCCATGGGCTGTCGAAACACCCAACTTATACTGCAGGCTGTTGTTGAACAACCAGTTGGGGTGCGTATCCTGATTAAGGTTGAAATCCCACTTTATATTAGTGAGGATATTCATGTTGTTCTCACCGCCCTGATACCAGTTGCTGCTGATATATGCCTGGGTGAACTGGAGCGATGCGTCAAGCGTGTGCAGCCAGTCATGAATCTTCAGGTCAGGTGTAGCGATTTCCTTCTCGACAGGTTGCGAAACCTTGGGCGGTGCAATGGTCAGTTTGGCCTTGGTGGGATCGCCCTTGATGGCATACTCCTTGGGCGGTTCGGGCAGCGAACTCAAACTGTAGTGGACCAACTCGGGGTGGTTGACAATGGCATTGAAACGACGGCGATTGTCAAGTTCGGTACGCCTCCTAGCCTCTTGGAGCCACTCATCGCCCGCATTGAGGGTATATGGTTCTTGTGATGCCTTGGTTGCAGACAGTGAGTCAGGAGTCACAAGTTGGTGTGAATCAAAAATAAGAGGGAGTTCAAGCACTCCATGTTGCTCAGACTGTGCCTTCGCGCCCAGCGCCACAACTATCAAAGTCACTGAAATTATCAAAAATCTTTTCATTGCCATAATTTCTGCCATATATCGTTAGATTTCAAAAACAGGCCCGTCGGTTTTCTTTGGTTGCTCGGGCGTTACAGGTTGCTTTGGTTTTTTGCCGCCCTTGTCGGCATCCTGCTTTGACTGTATTTTTTGTTTATGCTTTTTCTCTTTTGCATCGCTGGCCTTACCATGCGAGAAACTTGTGATGATGTCATCCACAATATCACGATTGCCAAACAGGTAGTTAATAGTCACCTCGGCTATCAAATTGCGTTTGGACGAAATGAGGTCGGCAATGATGGCACGACTGCCGTCGGGCATGGTACCCTCGATGCAGAAAGTCTTGAAACCCTTAACTTTCATCGTCCCCAACTGCTTGTCATACATATTGTAACCCAATGCCTTGCTTTGCAGGTTCTCTTTGATGCGCTGGTCGGTACACTTGTCCTTTGAGTATATCTGAATAGTCATCACCATGTCGTCCCACTGAACCTCAAATCGGGTTGTCGAACTATAGGTCACAAAGCCCCCCTCGGGCACCTCAAAGTTGAGGTTATGGCTGCTCCATGTATACACGACAGCCTCGGCAGGCACACTGAGGACAAGCAGCACAATCACTGCCAGCACAGACTTTGTTATTTTATTCCACCATGCCATAATTTCAATTTATTTATCAGTTATCGTCAACATCGTCAAGCCACTGTCGCCATTTCAGTTTCGACCCCATGAACACATTAAGGTCCACGTCGCCTTTAATGCCCTTCACCCTGCCCCAGTGACTGTATTGCTGAAAGATGTGCCCGGTGTTCTTGATAGAGTCCGGATCGTTAAACGAGCACAGCCACAGTTCATCGTCGGCAAAATTGGGTTTATAATATTCGTCATATCCGTTGCCATTGGTATAGATTATGATGCGACGGCGCGATGACTTCAATGTCTTGACCATCTCAACCAATCGCTTGCGCGTATCGGCCTTGCTGACCAGATAATCATTACTCCAGTCCTCGATGTCAACTACAAGCGGCATATCAAGTTGAACGCCCGAAACTGAACGCATGAAGTTACGGGCCTGAGTGGCTCCCTCGCGGTTCTTGCGGAAGAAGTGATAAGCCCCCACTTTCAGCCCCGCCTTGCGGGCAGCAATATAGTTGCGGTCAAAATTGGGGTCCTTGTATGTCGCCCCCTCGCTGGCTTTTATGAACACAAACGAATAACCTTCACCGGCCACCTTTTCAAAGTCAATGTCGCCATTGTGCTTCGAGACGTCTATGCCAAGCACGGTGTATTGTTTCCCCAGAATGATGTCGGGGTGGAAAAAATGATAGCGGCGTTGCAGCAACCACAGCGTCAGTATCACCAGCGCAATGCCACCGATGATGAAAGTCCACTTGAAGTAAGCGGGACTTGACGTTTTTGGTTTCTGATATGCCGCCCTCCTTGCCATTATAATACCTTAAAAAATCGGGAATCCCGATGGTGTATTGACATACTTGGCTTCAAACTCCTCGCTGCTCATGCACAGCAACATAATCGCCTGTATCAATATAATGACACTCCATAAGCCACAAGTCACAATACAAAGCAGAATGCAGATGAAACCACCGCTAATCTTATTCAGATAGAAATAGTGGGCACCGAAACCGCCAAGGAAAAAAGCGAGCAGCGCTGCCACGCCACGGCTCTTGCCCGACGGACCGCAGTCAAACACTCCGACCTGTTGGGGATATGGTTGTTGCTGATACTGGCCAAAACCATACTGGGGCGGTGTCTGCTGTTGTCCGTAAACTGTTGAGAACCTCTCACCGCAATAAGGACAGGTCACACTGTTGACCTGTGCCGGAGTGGTAAACGTGTTACCACATTTAGGGCATTTGTACTGATACATGGTGTGATTTTTTTATTCGGGTACGCCGTCACGATTGCTGGCGGCGCACCCTTTAGCTGAATTATCTATTACGTTTTGCTTTGCGTTTTTCCTGCTCGCGCATTGCAGCCTGCTGCTGACGCTGTGCCTCCTCTAGTCGGGCCATGAAACCGCTTTTCTTCTTGGGTTTCTTGCTGTTCTCGGCCATGGTGGCGCGCACCTTGTCCTCGGTGACAAACAGACGGCAGCTGTAGGTCTGGGCGATGGTGATGAGCAACGAGATAAAGTAGTAGTAACTCAAACCTGATGCATAGTTGTTGAAGAACACAAGGAACATCAACGGCATCAGGTACATCATCCACTTCATGCCCGGCATTGCGTTCTGCTGGTTCTGCGACTGCATAGTGATGGTGGTGTAGATGATATTGGTCACTGTCATGAGCAGACAGAACAGACTGATGTGGTTACCAAAGTAGTTGGTGATGAAAGGAATCTGGGCTGTCCACGAGCAAATCTTGTCGGGGGCCGAGAGGTCGGCAGCCCACAGGAACGCCTGGCCTCGCAACTCGATGCATGACGGGAAGAAGGTGAACATCGCAATCAGGATGGGCATCTGAAGCAGCATGGGCAAACAGCCGCCAAAGGGGCTTGCACCGGCAAGACCATAGAGTTCCATCGTCTTTTGCTGACGCTTCATTGCGTTTTCCTGTCCGGGGTATTTCTCGTTGATTGCCGCAATGTCGGGAGCCAGGATGCGCATCTTGGCCTGTGAGATATAACTCTTGTAGGTCAGCGGCGAGAGAACTATCTTGATGAGGATTGTCAGTATCAGGATGATGATGCCATAACTGCCAAAGAACTTGCCCAACCATGTAAAGACGGGGATAATGATTCCGGTGTTAATCCAGCGGAACAGTTTCCATCCCAACGGGATAAGGCGAGTCAGGTGCAGGTCCTCCTTGGGAGAATACTTGTCGTAACTCGACAGCAACGGATAGCGGTTGGGGCCCAGGTACATGTAGAACGATGCGGGGTTGGGTTTATCGCTCGAGTACGGTATGACAGTATGGATTGTCATGTCCTTCAGGTACTTGTCATAGTCAGGACTGTCCTTGCCGATTTCTTTGCTGACGAATTGCGCCCCTACAAAGGTGCTGTCGGCAATCATGACTGCCGAGAAGAACTGGTTTTTGGTCGAAATCCATTTGAGTTTATCCTTAACATCCTTCTCGTCGTCACCGCTTTCCTTGGTGTTCTCCACGTCACCGCCCTCGCCGGCATACTTGTAGTAGATTGCGCTGTTGCGCTCCTCAAACATCTTGCCCTCTTCGTGGCGCGACATCTTCTGGTGCCAGTTCAGGTCGATGGTGTTGATGTTGAGCGGAATGACCTTGGTCATACCCCCCTGAACCATCTCCATGCGAACCATGTAACTGCCGGGGACCAACGTGTACTTGATGCCCCACTTTGACCCGTCTCCAAGGTCAAGTTGCATCAGCACCGTACTGTCGTTCAGTTGCTTGGGTTGGAAGTAGAAGTTGCGGGTATCAAAACGCTGGGTGTTGTTGCTCAGCATGAAGCTGTAGTCATTCTCACCCGGTGTGAACACCTCGACATGGGGTGCGTTGTAGGCTTTGTATGCCAGCAGACTCGCACGGCTGATGCAGCCGCCCTTGGTGTTGAGTTCGATGGCAAGCGAGTCGTTCTGCAGTTTGATGATTTGCTCCTTACCGGTCAGGCAGTTGGCAAACGAACCGTTGCGCGAGTAAACCTCGAGGGCCTGCTTGATGGCGGCGACAGCCTTGTTCTGCTCTGCCGGAGCACACTTGACAGCCACCACGTCGGCAAAGTTGACAGCCTTGCCGTCAACAGCGACGGTACCGGCTACACTGCCGTCAACGAGCGACAGTTTAACGCCATTGTTGTTTATCCCTGCCTTAGTGGAGTCGGTGGACATCTGTCCGAGAACTGTCCTCAACTGCGACATCTCGTCGGCAGTGAGGGTGTCCAGCACTGCACCAGTTTGTTGTTGGGCCGCCTTTTGAACAGCGGCAATAGAATCTTGTCGTTGCGCTTCGCGTTGTGCCGCTATCTCGGCATCTGTGGGTTTATTAAGCCACATAAAACCGAAAATCACAGCGCACATCAGCAACAATCCGATAATTGAATTTTTATCCATATAATATAGTCAATTTTTTGTTTCTTCATTTATTTTTCTCGTCACGATTGGCAATGACCGTGACGATCACATAGCACTCACTGTGCCCGTTGGGGTTCAGGGTACCTAAATCACCAACACATTTAAACTGCAAAATTACAAAATCTTTTCCATAAACAAAAGCCTCTCCACCTCTTTAACATAAAATATAAAAAGATGAGGCGTGTTTGGATGGGAACTCCAATAATAAGAATAAGCTAAAGGCACTCACGCCATTCTTGAAAAAGAGCGGGAGTGCCTGCCTGTATTATTGTGACGCAGGGGCTTTGCGGGTTAGTTGCCGGCGACTTCAACCACCTCTCCGATGGAGTTGGGGGCAAGGTACCAGATGTAGCCAATCACGTTTTGCTCGCCGGTTGCCTTCAGCGCGTTGATGTAGCGCCTTACCTGTGTGTGGTAACGGTCCATAGGCTCACCGAACTTGTAGTCGATGACGATGGTGGTTCCGTCAGGTCGGCGGACGATTCGGTCGGGCCTGCGCTGCTCATATTCCCCTTTGTCATTCAGCACGAGCAGTGACCGTTCGTTCAACACCTCGTTGTCGTTGGCAAACCACTGTCGTTGCGGTTCATGGTTGCCGATGGCCTTGAGGAGGTCCTGGGCCTGACTCTTGCTCCACATTTCGTTTGGGTCATCAGACAAAATGCCTTTTCGGGCGAATTGCGAAACGACTCTGTCCCCGTCTTCAAGACGGTTGATGCGGCTCAGCAGGGCGTGCATACGGTCGCCTATACTGCGGACCGAATTCACATCATCGGGTATATTAAAGTTGGTATTGATGGCGTGCCGACACATTGGCGGCATTGCCATCTGCTCCCATTCGATGCCTTTTTTCGGTTGTTCCTTGGCATTATTGTCGCTGGTGGTGACAGGTTTCCACGGTTCGCCCATCTGGTACCATCCGGTGCTGGCGGGATCGCCGGCAAAATTTTCGCTAATCTCGTCGGGGGTCAGTTGGCGCATCCCCTCCAGTTTCGGTATAACATTAAGCAGGAACTCGGTTACCTGGTTTGACGTTTTCTTCTTGACGCCCATGATGTGTAGTTCTTTGCAAGGGCGTGTAAAGGCAACGTATGTCTTGTTGGCGTTGTCGATGATGAGATTTTGGTCAAACTCGTTGACAAAATCAACGAGGTGGTCATGGAACGTGACTGTGCGTGCTGCTTTCTTATTTATTGACAATATAGGCGGCACCATTTCGGGGTCGTAGTCGTCGCCCAGCAGTGTTTTGCCGCCCTGCTCATACCAGTCTTTGCCCGTCACCCAGAAGTAGTTATCGGCATTGCTCGGTTCGGCGCTGAGTAGCCAGGTACATAGGGTGATGACACACTCGGCCTCCAATCCTTTTGATTTGTGGACTGTCATCACGTTAACGGCATTGGCATCACATGACGGGGGCACTGTCAATGACTGGTGCTTTGCGTCCCAGTATTTCAGGAACTCCCTCACGGTGCTTCCGTTGCGTGTGGCTTCGAAATCCAGCACCAGATCCTGGAAGGCGTTGATGAATGCCACCTCGCTTGACAGGTCCTCACGGGCTTCGGTATATACAAACATGTCAATGATGTGGCTGACAATTGAGGTGAGTGTCATCGGCTTGTTGCGGTCATCGGGTATCAGTTGCTGCAGCAGTTCTTCATATTGTTGCTGCTTTTCCTTGGTTGTGGTTCCCATATTGGCTCGACATTCCTCAAAGCAACCCCGAAGCAGTTCCCCCGCGGTCTCAGCGTCAAGATCGTCGCTTTTGCTGACGAGGTCAACGAACTTCGATAGTGCGCTGTATGCCAGCTGGTCCTTGAACCTTCGCGACATGGCATGTAAGATTTCACCTTTAAGGTCGCGGTTATCATCTTCGGCGCTTTCCTCGCTGGGGGCGTATGCTGTCAGGTCAATGAAACGCAGCATGCTGATGATGCGCTTGACGCTGACCGAGTTGTCAATGGTAAGCATCTCGGCCGACATGACGTTGATTTCCTCATCTCCATTGTCTCGCGCCTGTTTGTTGTAGTCCAGTATGGTCTTTACGATGGCTCCGCCTTCTTTGTTTGTATTCACCAGAATGATGATGTCTTTCCACTCAAAACGCTTGTGAGCTTCGAGCAACATGTCGGGTATCATTGCGACTGCAGTGTCAACATCGACAAGTTCATTGCCTTCATAGTCGGTGAACATTACCCGCACCATCCCTGACTGTTCCTTCAAGCTTTCTGGCGTCCTCTGCCAGTAGTCATCTCGTTTGTTGTTGGGCATGAAGTTGCGGCGAACAATGTCATAGCCGGAGTATGCCTCGAGGAATTTCTCGATTAGCCGGTTGTTGAACGTCACGATGCCTGCCTGGCTGCGGTAGTTATACTGCAAGGTGTCGGGCTTAACGTTGAAATCCCTTGTGATGTTGTCCCTGAACAGGCTGGGATCGGCGTTGCGAAAGCGGTAGATAGCCTGCTTGGAGTCACCGATGATAAGGTTATAGTTCTCGCTGACGGTATCGAGTAGCGGTTTGAAGTTCCCATACTGGCTGCGGCTCGTGTCCTGAAACTCGTCAATCATATAGTGGTTGATCCACATCCCAATCTTCTCATAGATGAACGGGACGTCGCCGCAATCCTTTATCACCCGTGTGATGAGTTCGTTGGTGTCGGCAATGAGGAGACTGTTGGTCTCGTGGCGGTACTCCTCCAGACACCTGTCAATCTCGGCGAGCAGACCCACCTTGGCAAGACCCTTGGCGATAGCGTCGGCATACTCGGCAAGCCGATAGTGCTCTATATGTTGCTTGATTATATTATACAGCTCGTCAATTACGGCATCACTGGGCGAACTTTTTTTATTGAACTGCTTCTCTATATTGTTTTCGGTGACCAGTTTTATTCGAGAGGAGGTGGGCTCTTTGCCGGGATTAAAGCTCTTGAGCATCTTTGCCAGACTCAATCCGCCATTTAGGTTGTCAATTGACAGTCCATTGCTGGTTAATACCAGGTTGATTTTGTTTACAACGTCAGCATACTCGTCGCGATGCACCTTGGCAATGCTATGCATCTTTTGCTTAAATGCCGTGATGCGCTTGAGGTTGGACGTGCCGTCTGCGTTGGTGAGGTAGCCCCTCACTGCGGGCATCAGCTCGCGCAGCTCCTCCGAGTTGATTTTCTTGGCAAACCCTGTCAAATCGCCGTTGGGGTTAAAGACGTTCAACCACGATTTACTATCGTCGGTTCTCTCGTTCAGGAACAAGCGAAACCAGTTCTCGACATCGGTATTGCCTGCCCGTTGCCGGTCATTACCCAGTTTAATAAGGAAATTGTGGACGGCAACCGCAATCGCATACTTGCCGTCAAGTGTCAGGTCATACCCGCCATCGTGGTTGAGTTCGTGGGCAAAACTGCGGATAATCGACTGGAAAAACGAGTCAATCGTGCTGACGTTGAACGTGCCGTAACAGAAGAGGATTTCGGCGAGCGCCTTGCGTGCCGCTTCTTGCAGCCCAGCAAGGGCTGCGGGGGTGCAGTTTTGGGTAAAGTATTTGTAGTATTCACTATTTTGGGGATCCTCGGCCAGTTCATGCAGCCGCTTGACGATGCGGCTTTTCATCTCGTTGGTCGCCTTGTTGGTGAAGGTTATGGCAAGGATGTGGCGGTGGTACTGCTGCTGGGCACGCAGTTCCAGTTTCCCGTTCTTGTCAGATTTGAACAATAACTGCTCAATGTAGTTCAACGCGAGGTTGTAAGTTTTGCCCGATCCTGCCGAGGCTTTGATAATGTGCAGTCTTTTACTCATGTTGTTAGATTTATAATTATATGATGTTATAATGAAATGTCTCTGTTGGCAAGTGCCGATTTTTTTAAGTGTAAAAATACAATAAGTCTCTAAATGATCCGCGCCTTGAATCCCTTCTCTTTGAGGTAGGCAAGCACCTTGTCGCGTGCGTCGCCCTGAATCAGTATTTCCTCACCTCGGGCAGATCCGCCCACTCCACAGTGGCGTTTAAGGTCCGATGCCAGCTCCTTGATGGTCTCATCGTCCAACCTGAGGTCGGTAATTATCGTTGCTTTCTTGCCGTTGCGGCCTTTCTTGTCGAGTACGATATTTACCATATTGCCACCTTGTTGTGTTACTGCGTCATCCTTTGCCAGAGTTTCGGGGGGTTCGTCGGGCAGTGGCTCGCTAATGCCGAATGCAGCGCCCAACTTGTCTTTCCAGTCCATGTCCATGTCCAATCCTTTTTATTGCAAATGTACACAAAAAAAACGAAATGTGCAAGACCTGCGGGATATAAAAAAGAAAAAAGGCACGGGGTTTCACAACGGCGTACCTCTCTATCACATTATTTTATATGTGCCCTAGGAAAAAATGATAGTGCAAAATTACAATAACATTTTGACACATGCAAATATTTCATGAATTTTTATTCAAAAACAATGGAGAAAAACGCATTTTTCAGCAAACACCTCAATATCTTCAGCAAAAAAGCGAAATAATGAAGTGCAAAAAAGCACAATTTGTATATTTTTATTCATTTACTGGACATATAATCATTTTTATTAACTCTACAGCAAAACTTTACTTACAATACCAAAGTTATACTAATGGTATAATTATACATTAAACATACAGGAATTATGCACAATTACCATGAAACACACCATGCGGTTTGAGACCGTCACATCGCCCATTTCATCGTGGCAAGGCAAGGTGGCAGACTCGAGTCCACCCTTGGTTTAGAGACCTATGATAAGGTTGATTAGCAGAGAGATGTCGACGATGTCAACATTGTTGTCGTTGTTGAGGTCGGCAACCGAGGGGTTGTCGAGGAGCGCGACACCCAGTATGTGGTTGATGGCCATGTTCAGGTCTATGATGTCAACAATGCCGTCGTCGTTGACATCGCCCTTGACGCTGAAGTCCATCTCTTGAATGCGGCCAAAGCCTTTCCAGACATCGGCGGCACGATAGGCGGCTTTGCAGCCGGTGGGTACATAGAGGACCGATAACAGCATATTGACGTCGGCAAACAGGCGCGACTCCACACTGATGGGGGTCTTGATGGGGCAATACACAGTCCGCAGGGCAGAGCAGCCGTTGAAGGCATAGAGCCCGATGGTCTCAACCGACTTGCCAAAAGAGAACGAGGTCATTGCACCACAACCATAAAAGGCATAGGAACTGATGGTCTTAACCGAGTTGGGAACCACAAACGAGGTCAACCCCGAGCAGTTATAGAAGGCGTATAGCCCAATTTCCCTGATGCTGCCCGGCAGAGTGAGCGACTTGAGCGACTTGCAACCATAAAAAGCGTCATTGCTGATTCGGGTGACTGAATTGGGAATTTCAACAGTAGTCAGGGCCGTGCATCCATAGAATGCAAAGTCGCCCATCACGGTGACATTGCCGGGCATGACGACCGATTCCAGCCCAATGCAGTCCCTGAAGGCGTTGTCGCCGATGGTGTCGACAGTTGCCGTGACAGTGTAGTTGGCGGCGCGGGCATTGGGATAGGCAATGAGAGTGCGCAGGCTCTTGCTGTGCAGCACGCCGTCAACATCGGCATAGGCGGCATTGCCCGGGGCAACATCAAACGCCTTGAGCGCATAGCAGCCGTTGAAGGCGTTTTTGCCGATAGATGCAATGTTATTGCCCAGATGCAGCGACTCCAACCCACTGCACTTGAAAAAAGCCCCCTCGCCAATGGCGGTAACGGCATCGGGAATCTCAAGACCGGTAAGACTGGAGCAATACTCAAAGGCGTACTCACCTATGGCAGTGAGTTGGCTGCTCAACCTGACCGACTCGAGGGCGCTGCAATAAACAAACACCTCGTTGCCCATCGATGTCACCGAGTCGGGGATGTCAAGCGATGTCAGCGCTGTACAGGACCAGAAGGTGTTGTTGCCGATGGTTTGCAACGTCACGGGCAACGCGAGTGAGGTGAGCGAGGTGCAGTTCTGAAAGGCGCGGTTGCCAATGCGGGTCAACGAGCCGCCCAGGTCAACCGACTTGAGGCCTACGCAAAAGTAGAACGCGTCGTCACCTATAGTCTTGACCGAGGGCGGAAGCACCAGCGAGGTCAGACGGTCGCATGACCAGAACGCCTGCTCGCCAATGGCGGTAACGGGATAGGAACGGGTGCCGTCCGACACTCGGGCAGGCACCACAATGTCACCCACGCACAGGGTGCCGTCGGTCAGGATAGCCTCCCCATTGATGACGGTATAGGCGATGTCGTTGTTGACGATGGCCGCCGAAGCAGTCACGGCTGCAGCCAATAGCAATATAAGTATGGTTATAAATCTATTCATATAAAGTAAAACGGTTAGATAGAGTGTGCAAAATTAAGGAAATATTTCCTACCGAACAAATATTGATGGCAAATACGGGAGCTACTATTAAAAATACGCTAAAAGAAAAAAAACATTTATCATTTAAAAAACAAATCATTGACAATCTGCTATTTACATAAATATCCCACTTTTATACCGGACATCACGCGAACCACTACGGATTATAGTAGTAATTGTGTTATTAACAATATTTAACCATAATTAGTCCTTCTGTTTGCTTGATGTGTAGTAATTTTGTATTGCATTAATAAAATAGTGCGATGGAACGATAGCGATGGTATATTGCAATCTGTTCATGGAGTAAGATTTGGATTTTTTTCATTTAAGGGAAATAAGATACTTTGGTAAAAACAAAATGTGTAATGCGGCCGTTGCAGTGATGCAATAACCGCATTATTTTTGCCCTTACCTTATGCCGAGGCAGCGACCTCCAGCCAAGAGACCGATGCTCCGCTGCGTCAGCCTTTTGTTCCTTTTGTCTCTTTTAGTCAAAAAACTGCGAGAGTCAAAAAAACTCCACAGTGTGACCGCAAATCAGTTGCAGCCGTTGCCACAGTCGCCCTGACAGTCGCAGTCGCTACCGCACGAGCCTCCCTTGCAGCCACCGCAACTACCGCAATGGTGCTTGGGGGCGAGGTCCTCGGGGGTGGCGTCGCGAACCAGCAGCACTTCGCCTTCATACAGAATGGTCTCACCTGCCAGCGGGTGGTTGAAGTCGAGGGTAACGGTGTCCTTGGTGACTGCCAGCACAACACCGTTAAGACGGAATCCGTCCTGGGTTTGCATCGGGATTGTCGCGCCCTCGCGAACGTGCTCGCTGTCAAACTTCCCATCGACGTTGAATGTGGCTGCCGGCAAATCCATCACCATGTTGGGGTCCTTGGGGCCGAATGCGTCGTCGGGGCTAAGCGAGAAGCTGAACTTCTCGCCCTGCTCAAGACCGGCTATGTTTTTCTTGAAGTTCTCGATCATGCCGGGGTCGTTGCCAAACACAAACGCGTCGGGCATATCAGCTGTGAACTTAAAAACCGATAGTTTCTCATCACCGTCAACGGCAAAAATCTCGTATGCCAGTTGAACGTATTTTCCTTCTTCAATCTTCATATCCTCGTCAATTTTTGTTATTCTGGTTACAAA
>JAGHSV010000184.1 GCA_018065665.1 Candidatus Sodaliphilus aphodohippi | reverse complement strand
GATTTCCAGACCTAAATTTGGCATTGTTATTTTTCTTTTTAGTTAATATGTAACATGTAACAAATTGAAATTGCCTCAAATCGCCACTTTACCATCCTGTACGTCACCGACTATTAAGTAGTGATTAGTAGGGATAAGTAGGTTTTAGTCGAGCTTCGCCGACTATTTTGTAGTGTTACACGCATGTCGCAAAAACGCCGTAAAAAAAGGAATAATAAGCACATAATAAACATGAGCCTACAAAATGCAAATAGCGTGTAACTCGTTGAGCTACACGCTATTTGATAGTGTTTTGTCATGTCTTTACTTATCGGTCTCATTTGACCTCCTCGAAGGGGACATCCTCGGCACCCAGATCACCGTTGTTGGCACCGGGGTTGGGGCCGGCATTGAAGCCTGCACCGGGGTTGGGACCCTGCTGTTGCTGTGCTCCACCTGCCTGCTGGTACATCTGTTCGAACAGTTTGGTGAGCTCGGCGCTTGCAGTATCAATGGCAGCAAGATCCTGTGCCTTGTGAGCTTCTTTCAGTTTGTTGAGTGATGTCTCAATCTGTGATTTGATGTCGGCTGGCAGTTTGTCGCCTGCGTCCTTGAGAGTCTTCTCGGTCTGGAAGATAAGTGCATCGGCCTGGTTAATCTTGTCGATGCGTTCCTTCTCCTTAGCATCGGCAGCAGCGTTGGCCGAAGCTTCGTCCTTCATGCGCTGGATTTCGGCGTCGCTCAGTCCGCTCGAAGCCTCGATGCGGATGCTCTGCTCCTTGCCTGTAGCTTTATCCTTGGCGCTCACGTTCATGATACCGTTGGCGTCAACCTCAAAGGTCACCTCAATCTGCGGGATGCCGCGGGGTGCGGGAGCGATTCCGTCGAGGTGGAAGCGACCGAGTGTCTTGTCATCCTTTGCCATTGGACGTTCACCCTGGAGGACGTGGATTTCGACCTCGGGCTGGTTGTCGGCAGCAGTCGAGAACACCTGACTCTTGCGAGTGGGGATAGTGGTATTGGCATCGATGAGTTTTGTCATCACGCCGCCCAGAGTCTCAATACCAACTGACAGGGGCACAACGTCGAGCAGAAGGACGTCCTTAACGTCACCACTGAGTACACCGCCCTGGATTGCGGCACCAACAGCAACCACTTCGTCGGGGTTAACACCCTTAGACGGAGCCTTGCCAAAGAACTGCTCAACAACCTTCTGGATTGCGGGGATACGTGTTGAACCGCCGACGAGGATAACCTCGTTGATATCGCTTGTCGAGAGGTTGGCATCGCGGAGAGCCTGTTCACAGGGACGTATAGTTGCCTGGATGAGGTCATCGCAGAGTTGCTCAAACTGGGCACGGGTCAAGTTCTTAACCAAGTGTTTGGGCATTCCGTCCTGCTGTGTGATATAAGGCAGGTTAATCTCGGTGCTAGATTGGCTCGAGAGTTCAATCTTTGCTTTCTCTGCAGCCTCTTTCAGGCGTTGGAGAGCCATGGGGTCCTTGCGCAGGTCAATACCTTCCTGTTTCTGGAACTCCTCGGCAAGCCAAGTGATGATTCGCTGGTCAAAGTCGTCACCGCCCAGGTGAGTGTCACCGCTGGTTGCCTTAACCTCGAACACGCCGTCACCAAGTTCAAGGATGGAGATATCAAACGTACCGCCACCAAGGTCAAACACGGCGATGCACTTGTCGTTGGCATCCTTGTCAAGACCGTATGCCAGAGCAGCAGCAGTGGGTTCATTCACGATACGCTGAACTTTAAGACCCGCGATTTCGCCGGCTTCCTTAGTTGCCTTACGCTGTGCATCGTTAAAGTAAGCGGGGACTGTGATGACAGCCTCATCAACGGTTGTTCCAAGGTAATCCTCGGCAGTTTTCTTCATTTTCTGGAGCACCATTGCCGAGATTTCCTGTGGAGTATACTGACGGCCGCCAATTTCAACACGCGGTTGGTTGCTGCCGTTATTTACTACATTGTAAGGTACACGCTCAACGTCTTTTGTCACGTTGTCATAGGTTTCGCCCATGAAACGCTTGATTGAGAAAATAGTACCGGTGGGATTCATGATAGCCTGACGCTTTGCGGGATCGCCGACGATGCGTTCGCCATTGTCTTTGAAAGCTACTACCGAAGGTGTTGTGTTGCGTCCTTCACTGTTGGGGATAACTACAGGATTCTTACCCTCGAGAACTGAAACACACGAATTTGTGGTTCCAAGGTCAATACCAATAATTTTAGCCATTTCTATAATTTAATTTTTAATGTTAATTCAATTTTGACATATTGTGCCAGCACAGTCAGTGCATGGTCACAGTCATAGTAATGCAAATGCCGTGCCAACAATTTTGACATTATTATATATTATATATAACATGACATTCCGCTGACACATTGACACACCATGTCAGCAAAAAAAAGAGAGACTGCCGAGGCATTCGGCAGTCTCAAAGAGCTTATATAAAATGTCAGATTAGCCGCAACGCGAATACCCGCAGTTGGTGCAGTGCAGGCATCCTTCGCTATAGACCAGCGTTTCCTGTCCGCAGTGTGGGCACTTCTGCCCGCTTTGGGTATCATTTGGCAAATAATTCTTGAGTGCGCGCTCAACACCCATCTTCCAGGTATTGATTGACTTATTGTCAAGTTCAAGACTGCTAACCAGTTTCAGTACCTGATCAATGGGCATGCGGTAACGCAGTACACCAGAAATCAGTTTTGCATAGTTCCAGAACTCGGGGTTGAATTTCTCGGACAGTCCTTCGATGGTAATCTTGAAACCGCGTTTGTTGATAAACTGGAAGTCATATCGCTTAACGCCGTCTTCGCCTGTTGCCTTGATGATTTTACCCTTTGTGACAGTCTTGGGGCAGAAGATGCCCTCGTCGTCATCGGCAATACCGGTGAAGATTTCGTATGGACGACCGTTGTAAAGTCCTATGAAGGCAATCCATTTTTCCTTGTTGTTCTGGAAACGAACTACATCGGCCTCAAGTTCAACGGGTCTCTTTACGATAATCTCATTGATGGGTACACAGTATTTGTTGCCCTGAGTATCTTCTTTGTCATTTGCCTTGTCGCTCACTTCATTGAGCACACCACCGCGCGAACCGTCACGATAGATGGTACAGCCCTTGCAGCCACAACGCCATGCCTCGATATAGAGGTCGTTTACGACATCCTCTGTGACATTCTTGGGCAAGTTGATGGTAACGCTGATTGAATGGTCAACCCACTTTTGGATAGCACCTTGCATCCTGACTTTGTTAAGCCATTCAATATCGTTTGCAGTAGCCTTGTAGTAAGGCGACTTGGCCACCAACTCATTGATTTCGTCCTTGGTCATGCGATCAGAGAACGCGATGTTGTTGAGTTTCATCCAGGTGACGAACTTGGGATGGAACACAATGTATTCCTCAAACGAGTCACCGCTCTCGTCAACAAAGTCAACATGCACAGCTTCCTCATTGGGGTTCACCTTGCGGCGACGCATATATACCGGCATGAACACAGGTTCAATGCCCGACGATGTCTGGGTCAGGATGCTGGTTGAACCGGTGGGCGCGATGGTAAGGCATGCGATGTTTCGTCTGCCATGTTTTGCCATGCGTTTATACAGTTCGGGGTCAGCCTCTTTGATGCGGTTGATGAAGGGGTTATCCTTCTCGCGCTTTGTGTCATAGATTTCAAATGCGCCACGCTCCTGTGCCATTGTGACCGAGGAGCCGTAGGCAGCAAGTGCCAATGCCTTGTGCACCTTTACCGAGAATTCAAGAGCCTCCTTTGTTCCATAGGTCAAGCCCATAGCGGCAACCATGTCGCCCTCGGCAGTGGTGCCAAGTCCGGTGCGGCGGCCCTTGAGGGTCTTTGTGCGGATTTTGTTCCAGAGGTTCAACTCGGTCTGCTTCACCTCGGCAGTCTCGGGGTCGCTGGCAATCTTTGTTATAATGGCCTCGATTTTCTCCATCTCAAGGTCGATAAGGTCGTCAAGAAGTCGCTGTGTGCAGGCAATGTGCTTTGCAAAGAGGTCAAAGTCAAAATATGCCTCGGGGGTGAACGGGTTCACGACGTAACTATAGAGGTTCACTGCAATGAGACGGCAGCTGTCATAGGGACACAGAGGGATTTCACCGCAGGGATTTGTCGATATGGTTCGGAATCCCAGGTCGGCATAGCAATCGGGCAAAGCCTCACGGGTTATGGTATCCCAGAACAGCACTCCGGGCTCGGCACTCTGCCAAGCATTGTGGACAATCTTTTTCCAGAGTTTTGCCGCGTCAATTTCGGTCTCATAGGTGGGGTTATCGCTGACAACGGGATACTGCTGCTTGTAGGGAGTACCGTCAACAACCGACTTCATGAAATCATCGTCGATGCGGACCGACACATTGGCTCCGGTAATCTTGCCGGGAGTCATCTTTGCATCGATAAATGCCTCAGAATCGGGATGCTTAATACTAACCGACATCATGAGAGCACCGCGTCGGCCGTCCTGAGCGACTTCACGTGTTGAATTGCTATAACGCTCCATGAACGGGACAAGACCGGTTGAAGTGAGCGCCGAGTTCTTTACCGGCGAACCCTTGGGTCGGATGTGTGACAGGTCATGGCCAACGCCGCCGCGACGTTTCATGAGCTGCACCTGCTCCTCGTCAATCTTGATGATGCCACCGTAAGAATCGGGGTCACCGTCAATGCCGATTACAAAGCAGTTGCTCAGAGAGCCAACCTGATAGTTGTTACCGATTCCCGCCATGGGGCTTCCCTGGGGTACAACATATTTAAAATGACTGATGAGGTCAAAAATCTGCTGCTCGCTCATTGGGTTTGGATACTTCTTTTCAATTCTGGCAAACTCAGACGCAATGCGGTGATGCATATCGTCGGGCGTCAGTTCGTAGTAATGGCCGTCAGAGTCTTTCAGAGCAAACTTCTTGACCCACACATCGGTTGCGAGTGTGTCACCCTCGAAGTATTTGAGAGTGGCCTCGCGCGCCTCTTCAAATGTGTAATTTTTTTTATTGTCCACGATTCGGTTGTGATTTTGAATGAAATTAACTATTGTTTTTGTTTGTGAATGCAAAATTAAGAATAAAACAAATAATACAAAAATTTTTATTGAACTTTTTTTGAAGTTTTCCAAAAAAATTTTTATCTACTTGATTTATCGGTTTTTAGTTTTTATTCAACCTCAAAAAGTTTTCCAAAACGAAAATCCCAACACTCAAACAAACAATGTATTTTATAGATTGCGGGGGTGTTGCAATTTATATTTTTTCTAAATTAGGGCAACTATCGCGAACGCAGCACACAGCGCTGGAAAAAAGTTTTCAACAATGTTTGATTTTTAAACCGTCAAAAAGTGGCAAGTTTCGAAGATTTTTAATATATTTGCAAATTCATTTTTGAAAACTATATGCTGAACATCAAAATCGACGACAGGATAAAAAGTGCATGTCCCCAACTCAAAATCGGGTTGGTGCGCGCCAGTGTGGTAAACCGCGAGACCCCAGATGAGCTTTGGAATGAGATTGAAGAGGCAACCCAGTGGGTTCGAGACACCTATGAGTTGCTAGAGATCAACAAGCGCCCGGGCATTGCGGGCACGCGTACATTATACAAATGTGTAGGCAAGGACCCAAACCGCTATCGCGGAGCAAGCGAGGCACTGTGCCGCCGACTCGTCAAGGGGCTGGGCATCTACCGTCTCACATCGCTCATCGACGTTGTCAACCTGGTGTCAATCAGGAGCGGATATGCCATCAGCGGTCTCGACGCCGACAAGATTGAGGGCGACACCCTGACCATGGGCGTTGGCGAGGCTGGCGAGGAATACTGCGGCATCGGGCGCGGTCCGCTCAACATCGAGGGCATGCCCGTCTATCGCGACGCCATTGGCGGCATAGCCACACCCACCAGCGACGAGGAACGCACCAAGTTCACCCTGGACACCCGAACGGCACAAATCAACATCAACGCCTTCGCGCCCGACATGCCCATCGAGGAGACAGTGGACATGATGGCGAAACTGCTTGAGAAATACGCCTCGGCAACCAACATCGAAACACAGATAATTGACTTTGCCCTATGAAGATACTGAAAATGATGGAGAACAACATCAACGAACGCAACATTGCGCAAATCGTTGACTGTCTCGAAAACGGGGGAATCGTCATCTACCCCACCGACACCGTCTATGCACTCGGGTGCGACGCACTTAATAACCCGGCAATCGAACGCATCTGCAGCCTCAAGGAGATGAAGTCGGCAAAGACCAACCTGTCAATCATCTGCAGCGACATCTCGGAGGTGGCACAGTATGCCAAGTTCAACAACGAGCAGTTCCGCGTGATGAAAGCCAACCTGCCAGGCGCGTTCACATTCATCTTCCCGGCGCTGTCCAAGCTGCCAAAGGCATTCAAGGGACGCCGCACCGTCGGCATCCGCATCCCCGACAACAAAATCGCAATTGCAATGGAGCAGGCCCTTGGCCGCCCCATCCTGACCACATCGGTCGAGGGACGTGACGACGACTACCGCTGCGAGCCCGAGCTGATGGCCGAGACCTACAACGGAGCTGTCGACATCATCGTCGACGCCGGTCGCGGCACCCTCACCCCGTCAACCGTCGTTGACTGCACCAACGGCGACTTTGAAATCACCCGCCAAGGCAAAGGCGAACTCGTCTAGCACGCCATTATCACTAGAATCGGCAGATTTCTTTTTTTGACGGCAAGAAACATAAGGACATAAGGCTGACGCAGCAATGGTCACGACTTGATGTTGTGTGCGTTCCCCTTGGGAACGGTTTTTCTGTTCCACGATGACGTCCCGATCCAGCGGTCCGCTATCTTGGGTTATTAAGGTGCAATGCCTTCGGCATTTGGAGCCATCATAGCATAGTCGTAAAGTATTGGGGTGAGGCAGACCTATGAGGTTATACGAGGTAGCGGCTTCCAGCCGCAATGTGTGATTATGTCCTGTATCCCGTCCCTTCGCTGTCGCTCAGGAACGGGTTATCTGCAGAGCGTACGGGGCTTTCGCCCCTCTCCAGGAGCATCTGCAGAGGCTTAGGTGAGTTTGTCGACGAGGGAGATGCGGATGCGTTTCCCTTTGATTTTGGCGGCAGATAGGGTTTTGAGGGTGGCGTGGGTGTTTGTCCGGGGTACGGCAACGAGGGCGTAGTGGTCGCGCACGTCGATGCGGCCTATCTCGCCGGCTGGGATGTCGGGACAGTTGTTGGCAATGAAGCCCACGATGTCGCCACGCGATATTTTCTCTTTCTTGCCTGCCATGAAATAGAGGGTCGCCACCTTTGCCTCAATGCTGTTGATGTCGGTGTGCGACGGGATGTGCCACACGTCGTCAATCTCAACATAGTCGGGCAGCGACTCGTCGGGGCCCACGATCACGAAACTGCTGCCCGAGGCATTGACGCGGGCTGTGCGTCCGTTGCGGTGGGTGTAGCTCTCGGCCGTGGACGGCATGTGGTAGTGGATGATGTTCTTGACCTCGCTGATGTCGAGTCCTCGCGAGGCGAGGTCGGTGGTGACCAGCACGGGATAGGTGCCGTTGTGGAACATGGCGAGCGCCATCTCGCGGTTCTGCTGGTCGAGCTGTCCGTGATAGAGTCCTGCCGCAATGTGATTTGAGCACAGGAAGTCGCAGATGCGCGACACCGACTCGCGATAGTTGGCAAAGACGATGGTCTTGCCCTGTGGCAACGACAGCAGCAGGTTGCGCAGTGTCTCGAGTTTGTCGCGCTGATCGCTGTCAACCTGCCAGACCTTCAGGCGAGAACGTGCTCCGCGCGGCTGGAGGTAGTCGAGTGTGACAGGTTTATTGAGTTTTATGAAAGACGGCATCTCCCCTATCACCGTCGCGCTGGTAAGAATCTGACGGGACAGATTTGGCATTCGTGCCACGAGCTTCTTCATCTCGTTTTCAAAGCCGAGTTCCAAGGCCTTGTCAAACTCATCGATGACCAGCACGCGCACGTTGCGCAGGTCAATGTTGCCGCGATTGCAGTGGTCGAGCAAGCGACCGGGCGTTGCAACGACAATAGACGGAGTGACGATGAGGGAGTTTTTCTCGTCCTCGGTTCGGTGGCCGCCATAGCAGCACACCACCTTGTGCCCGACGGCAATAGTGCGCAGAATCTCAAAAATCTGCAATGCCAGTTCGCGCGTGGGGACAATGACGACAGCCTGGACCGATTCGGTTTGGTTGCCTATGGCTTTGAGCATGGGAACGGTATATGCCAGAGTCTTCCCGGACCCCGTAGGGGAATAGAGGACAATGTCTCCGCGCGTGTCCTGCGAAGCCTTCAACACGCCCAACTGCATGTCGTTCAGTTGTTCAATAGAAAGTTTCTCCCTAATCTGCTGTAAAATCAGTCCCTCTTTCATAATTATGCAATCATATTAGACCACAAAGTTACAAATAAAAGACGAGACCACATGC
>JAGHSV010000198.1 GCA_018065665.1 Candidatus Sodaliphilus aphodohippi | reverse complement strand
GCGGGGCCATATCCGCTCAGTTACCATGGCTTGGGCGAACTGGCTGTGTTTGTTTTCTTTGGTCTCGTGCCTGTTTACTTCACTTTCTATGTCCAGTCGTTACAGTTGTTTAATCCGCATGTAGTGCTGATGTCAATGTCCATTGGGCTGATGGGCGTCAACGTTTTGCTGGTGAACAACTATCGTGACGTCGACGATGACAGGGCGGCTGACAAGCGCACCTCGGTGGTGATTTTTGGGCGTCCTGCTGCCGCGGCGGCATATCTGATCAATGGGTACGTTGCTGTTGCCCTTTTGTCGCCCATGTGGCTCCTGTGCATTCTGCCGGGAGGCAAACTTGTCGTTTGGGCACTCGTGGCTCCGGTGGTCTACCTTGTGCTTCACACAGCGACATGGTACAAACTCAAGACCCGGGACGGAGCAGCGTTGAACCCGTTGCTGGGCGGTACGGCACGAAATATGCTTGTGTTCACCCTGCTTATGTTTGTGGCTTTGTTTGTGTCAAGATAAAATATTATTTGAAAATTTTTAGCAAAATATTTGGATTTGGAGAGATTTTTGTTTAAATTTGCAATCGTAAAACAGTAATATTCACTAAAACAAAAAAATCATGGATGAATTGAATCAAAACCCCACGGGAGTGAAACCCCAACTTGACTTCATGACAGCTGTTAAAATCTGTCTTCAGGAAAAATTCTCAAACTTTGAAGGGCGTGCCCGCCGTTCCGAGTTTTGGTGGTTCTATCTTGCTTGTGCAGTTGTGAACTATGCTTTGAATCTTATCTTTGGTTTATTTAGTCCCACTGCCGCTATGGTAGTCTCAGGTATTTTTAGCTTGGCAATTTTGGTGCCCAGTTTGGCAGTAGGCGCACGTCGCCTTCACGACATAGGCAAGAGCGGCTGGATGCAGTTGCTGGCTATAATCCCCATTGTAGGCGCAATCATACTGATTGTTTGGTGGGCACAAGACGGCAGCAAGGCCGAGAATGAATACGGCCCTTCTCCCAAATATTGATTCTAAAAAGTATATTGCTGCGGCTGCCTGCTGCTTTGTGAGCAGGCAGCCGCAACTTTTTTGCTTAAAATTTGCTCATTAAATTATCTATGACTAATTTTGGTCATGAAATGCAAATGCGCAGACTTTACATCATAACATTTATCCTTATAGTAGTTGCCACAGTTGCTGGTTGCCGCAAGAATGCCGGTGGGGTGGACAATCCTCAACCGTCGGCATATTATTGGCGCACTGTCTTCAGTCTTGACAGTTGCGAGAAGGCGTTTATCAATGATAACGGTATCAAGAGATTGTATGTACGATACTTTGATGTCGTGATGCACGACAGTGTGCCCATGCCCAATGCAACTTTGCGTTTTGACCAACCATTCCCCGATGGGGTGGAGGTGGTCCCGACGGTGTTTATTATGGAGAACTGCATGGGGTGCAGTCTTGACGGAGTGGCAGCTAAACTCGTTGACAGGGTGCTCCAGATGAATGAGACCAACGATGTCAAGGGTGTCAGGGAAATCCAGATTGACTGTGACTGGACACTGAACTCGCAGAAGAAGTATTTTGCCTTTCTGACTCAGGTCGATTCAATCCTCGACTCTCACAACATGAGGCTGTCGGTTACAATCAGATTGCATCAGCTGGCAACCGCTCCGCCGCCTGCCGACTACGGCGTGCTCATGATGTACAACACGGGTAAGGTTGACCCCAAGGGCGACCGTAACCCGATTCTTGACATTCGAGACGTTAAACCTTATCTCAGGCACCTCTCGCGATATGATTTGCCGCTTTGCTCGGCATGGCCGTGTTTCGGGTGGAATTTGCTGTATTCTGGCAATCAATTTAAGGCGTTCCTCTATGATGTGAACCTTGACGAGAAGAGCGTTTATCGTCAGGTGGCGCCGGGACATCGGGTGGTGATTGCCAACCGCAGTCTTCCCGAACCCAACAGCGACGGCAGTGACTACACTACCGTGGCAATTGGCGATAGTGTGATTACCGTACGACCTACGGCAAACCAAATTCTCTCTATAGTTGATGAATTGGAGCGTGAACGACCGGGAATCAATAACCAAGTTGTGATTTATAGTATTGATAATAAAAATATTAATAAGTATGATAAACAATTCTTCAAAACGCTATTTGCTCGTTAGTGTCATGATGCTGGCGGGCATCGTGTCTGCTTTGGCGTGTGGTCCATGGTCACGTCCGCATTACTATGTATTCAGCGCTATTCAGCGCGACGTCTACAAGGAAGCGCAGGAAACGCGAATTAAACAGTTCTGGACTGATTATGATGCCTCCATCATGAACAATCCTTGGTCAATTGGGTCTTTGTCCTATGTGGGTGATGACTTTGACGATAGCAACAACGAAATCATTAAGGCCGCAAAAGCCAAGAATGATGCCGAGATGGTTGCCTACCTGCGTCTTCTTACCAAGTACCTGAAAATCTCAGAGGAAGTAAGGGGTGACTCGTGGGATTATCCCACAAAGGACGAATTGTCCAAACGTGACAAGGGACTGCGCTACATTAACGCTGCCGCCCGCAGCTATGGGGGCAAACGGTTGGTGGGGCAGTATGCCTTGCTGGTGATGAGGACTATGATGGTCCTGGGCGATCACAGCGGAAACATCAATTACTGGAGGAACCACGCCTCTAAACTGCCCGAGAGCGTTTACAAGGACATGATGAAGGGAATCTACGCGGGTGCCTTGCTTAATACCGGCAAGAAGGAGGAAGCGTGCGGGATGTTCTATGAGATGGCCGATTGGGAGAGCCTGAGGTGGATTACACGCGAGAAAGTCAACATTGCAGGTATTAAGGCCGAGTATGCCGCAAACCCCAAGTCGCCCACTCTTATTTGTCTTGTACAGGACTTTGTGAATAACACGGCCGACACCCGCTACTATTATGTGAAATACAATTTCGATGAACCTGAAGGCGTGAAGGCCAATTTGAACGAAATTAATGATTTCGTCGCTTTTGCAAAACAGGTTGTTGCCGAGGGCAAAACACCAGTCCCCGCATTGTGGCAGTCGGCATTGGGATGGCTCAACTGTTCGGCAGGTAATGCCGGTGAGGGGATTGCCCAACTGGAAAAGGCGATGAAGATGGACGGGACTCAACGCATGCGCGACAATGCCCGCGTTTGCCGCCTGATGGCTTATGCCGAGAGTGAGAAGGCGGGTAGCAAGTACTATAAGTTCCTTCAGGATGAGATGGGGTGGCTTGCCGGACTCTCTCAGGAGAGCCACTATAACGAGATGGCACAGAATCTGGCTTACGACGTTCTGGAACCGCGTTTTGCCCAATCAGGTGACACTAATCTTGCCACTGCTGTTGTGTCGTGGGTCGGCCGCATCGAGATTCCCGTTGAAGGTGGGGATACCTGGGATTATTATACGAGATTGGACAGCTTGAGTTCACAAGACCTTGTGTCATACTTCCAGTTGCTTAACGGAAAGCAGGGCTCGGCGTTTGAGAAGTGGCTTGTCGCCGGCGAAACCATGTCTGAGGAGAGGTTTAATGACCTGGAAGGCACAAAACTCATTCGCGAAGGCATGTTTGCCAAGGCCATTCCTTTCCTCGAGAAGGTGCCGTTGCAGTATATTTCAGAACAGGGCATATCACGCTATATGGCCAACAGAACCTATAATAAGGAACGCTGGTTCGGGCGCCAGGTCGTGGATCGTGATTGGGATGACATTCAGGACAGTAATCACTCAACTGTGGCTTCCAACCAGAAACTTGAGTTCTGCCGTGACATGGTCAGCCTGCAGGCGCAGCTTGAAACGGCATCGGCACCATCCGACATCGCAAAACTCAGTTATAAACTCGCGTCAAACTATTTCCAGGCATCATACAAGGGCGATTGCTGGTATTTGTCAAGATACAGCAATAGTGTTGGAGATACGGTGTGCTTCAAGGGCGAGATGGATTTCATGGCAAAGGCCGTGCAGTTGCTTGACAATGCACTTGCCCAACCCGGCCTGACTGTGTCGCAGACCCAGCGCTATCTCTACGCTAAGGCATTCATACCTTTCGGACCGGAGTATTCTCATTACGCTTTTGACAGCAACGGTGAATGGACGTTGGTGTATAACAAGGGTTGCCACTTCTATTATTCGATGCTGGCGCTCCAGAATTATGCCTATGCCCATGCCGGCAACCTGGAACCATACGTCGCCACCTGTGACATTCTCAAGCGTTTCCGTCCGTAAATATCGTATAATGTGCAAATGTAAACAGGGCCTGAATTTGCTTTTCAGACCCTGTTTTTTCTTGTTTGATTGTGACAACTATAATTCAATCACAGCCGAACGTATAAAGTTTTCACAGATGACATCCGGTATGTATCCCAGTTGACAAGTGCAAATTTTGCAGCCTCCGATGTCCATCCCGCGTGCACCGTTATAGTGGGTGTGTCCGAATATCCATGCTTTAATGCTGCTGTCCGCAATGAATTGCTCGAGCGGAATGATGAACGCTTTTGTGAGCCCGTTTGAGGCGTATCTTGGATCTTCAACCTGGACGGGGCAGTGATGTGTCACTACAACCTGCTTCGGGGCGGTTGAGGCTTGGAGTGCCTTCGTGAGCCAGGAAAAACATGTTTCGTGAATGGTGTTGAAGTCGCACGCTCGCAGACGGTTGCCTTTGTATTGTATTAATTGGCAGTCATTCATCACTTTTTCAACAATATTCTCGTCTTCTTTGGGCACTTTGGTCCACAATGTAGTGAAAAACAACTCGGTATCACCAATGATGACGCTGCGGTTGTTGAGGTAGGTCACATTGTCTCTCAGTTTCCTTTCCCATGCGTACAAAGTATCTGCTACATCGATGCCGTGGTAATATTCGTGGTTGCCGGGCACGATATAGGTCTGCTTGAAGTTTGTTGAGCACCAGTCAAGGAAATCGCATGCAATTGAATCTTCAACCCCTAACACCATCACGTCGCCCGACAGTATCAGTATATCGCCCTTGACTTCAAGGGGATTCTCCTTTAACCATTGCCTGTTTTGGGGAAATTCAAGGTGAAAATCAGAGGCATATTGTATTAGCATAAATTATTAGATTTCAGTAAAATAATTATGTAAGTTTAAATCAATGCTTAATGCATTTGGTTCAGTGTTGCTTTAACTTTAACACTGCCTGTTCAAGTCGCTTCATCGCCTCGGCAATTACCGCTCGCGGTTCACCGGCGTTGACGCGGAAATGCTGCAGGCCGGCGGTGCCGAACATCGCTCCGTCATTCAGTGCGAGGCGAGCCTCGTTTACCATCATGTTGGCCAGTTCTTCGTGTTGAAGGCCAAGTTTCGAGCAGTCGAGCCAAACAAGGAATGAGGCCTGTGGTTTGATTACCCGAATGCCAGGGATGTTGCGGTCGCAGTATTGGGCCATGAAGTCGATATTGCCTTCAAGGTATTTGATGCATTGTGCCAGCCACTCCTCGCCCTGGTTGTATGCGACTTCTGCTGCAATGATTGAAACGAAGTTTGAACTGTTGAACTCGTTGACGTCAAGCCAATTGAAGAAGGGGTCTCTTAGTTTGGGGTTTTGTATTACACACCATGAACTCTTGAAACCGGCGATGTTGAATGTTTTGCTCGGAGCACCAAAGGTGACTGCTACCTCGGCTGCATCATCGCTGACGGTGGCAAATGTGGTGTGCTTGTGCCCGTAGAGCATGAGGTCGCTGTGTATCTCGTCGCTGAATACGACGACATTGTATTTTTTTGACAATCTTGCAACCTCGCGAAGGGTTTCGGCCGACCAGGATATCCCAACCGGATTGTGCGGATTGCAGAGAACCATCATGACGGGGGCCTCGGTGGCAAAGATTTTTTCAAGCCCGTCAAAATCCATGCGGTACATGCCGTCATCGGTTTCAATTAGCGCATTGTTCACTATTGTTCTGCCATTGCCCTCGGTTAGCCTCCGGAAGGGGTGATATACGGGCTCTTGGATAACGACTTTATCGCCCGGCTTGGTGAAGTGGTTAAGGGCAAACCCGAAACCGGTCACTATACCGGGTATGTACCTGACCTCATCGGCTGTAAAATGGAAGTTGTTGCGTCGGGCTTGCCAGTCGATTATTGATTGCCAATAACTGGCATGCTGCTCGGCGTAGCCATAAATAGGGTGCGAGGCAATGCGTTCGGTGAGAACCCGGGTGATTTCGGGGCATACCGCAAAGTCCATATCGGCTATCCATAACGGCAGCAGGTCTTCACGCCCGAACTCTTCCATCAGGCAGTCTTGCTTAATCGCATGTGAGCCCCGGCGCTCAATGATTTGGTCAAAATCAAATTGTTTCATTTAGTTTTGAAAGTGTTATTTGGTCAATGTTGTGGCGCAGGTCGCCATTGATTTTTCAACAAAGTTATGGAAAAAACTTCTGCTCGGCAAATATTTCAGGCACAATTTGCTTTACTGCACAAAAAAATCGCCCTGTTTGGGATTGTCTCACTCTTTTGGGCTTATGCTATGTCGTTTGTAGAGGGATTTTTATTAATTTTGCAGAAAAATAGCATTTTATAATGAGGCATATCCATTTGTGTTTTCTGTTAATCATCACTGCGATTTGCTCGATGTCTTGTTCTGATGATTTCATTGACAGCCCCGAGTCGTTTGAAGAAAAACTCCGGAGTCTGCCCAATGTGGTCTCTGTGACAGCCCAGGGTCCGGGCGCGTTCAAGGAGCGTTACAAGGTGTTCTTCAGACAGCCTGTTGACCACGACAACCCGTCGGCGGGAACTTATGACCAGCTTGTGTATGTGATGCTTAACAACACCGACAGCCTCAATGTCCTTGTGACCGAGGGGTATTATGCCTTTGATGCCGAGAAGGAACAGGAACTGGTGCCGATGTTTGGGGCAAACCAAATCGTGGTCGAGCACAGGTATTTCGGAGAATCGACCGTGGACGACCCCGAATATCGCTATATGAATGCCGACAACTGCTGTGATGACCTCCACGAGGTTGTTACTTCGCTAAAAATGCTGCTCGGCGGCAAATGGATTTCGACCGGAGTCAGCAAGAGCGGGCTGGCAAGTAACGCCTATCAGGCCTGGTACCCGAACGATGTTGATGTCACCGTCACCTATGGCACACCGCTATGCCGTGAACGCTATGACTCAAGGGCCGCCAAGGCTTTGGCCGAGACCATCGGCACGGCAGGGCAGAGGGCAAAATTGACTGCATTCATGCGCGAGGCACTGCGCCGGCGTGATGCGATGGCTTCCAAATTTGACTCGGTGGCTGAGGCGTCGGGCATCAAACTTCCGTTGCCTGCCCGCCAGTTGTGGGATTTCCATGTCTTGGACTGGCAGGTGGCGGCATGGATGTTTTCTTATGACTTCGAAGCGATGCCTTCGCTCGCGGCATCTGATGATGAGATTTTCAACTACATCATTGACTTGGATGGTCCCGAGGCGTGGGATGCTGCCTACGATGTCAACAAGTACTACATTCAGGCATACGCCGAGCTTGGCCATTTCTCGTTCTGCACCGAGGGCGTAAAGGACCTGATGGTTGTCGATGACAATATCGTTAATGACTATCTGCGCTATTTGTATGTGCCGGCAGGATTCCCCGACACTTTCTCTACGGCGGTGCACGACAAGGTTGATGCGTTTCTGCGTAGCACCGATGCACAGTGCATTTTTATTTATGGGGGTAATGACCCCTGGTCATTTGTGGGCGTTGGTGAAGAGTATGCTAACGGAGACAACCTTTGCCGCTATGTGTTGCCGGGTGCTGGTCATCATGTCAAAATCGCTGATTTTGACAGTGGTACGCGCAGCGAAATAGTGGGTAAAATCAGGTCTTTTCTGTCAAGCCCTGAATAGGGGTGGTTGTCCGTTCTGCCGCCTGTTCTGATAATTGTCGCTGGAGTGATTTTGATATTTTTTAAAGTGCATATAGTCGCTTTTCACGATTTTATTTGTACTTTTGCCGCGTCATGCCAGTATTCTGCTTGTCTTCTAATAGCAACACTGAGGTAAGCGAATCTTCCGGCATGGCTAAACCCCGGGCAATGTCAGTTGCCCGATAATTAACAGGTTAACCACATATTTGTGTTGCGTAATTAAGGAATGAATAATAATTTTCGGGGTTTGTCGCACTCCTGGCAGTTGCTGATTTTGCTGCTTTTGTCATTTGGCGGAATTTTGGTTTCTTCGGCACTGCAGGTGCTGCCGTTGCAGGTGCCGGTTGAGGTGGTGCTGATTGCGCAGGACGTATTTGCTTTTATACTTCCGGCAATTATTCTTGCTTGGCTGATGGCAAAAGGGGGGTGGTGGAAAAGAATGTATCTCGGCAAGGCACCGTCAGCATTTGCGCTGGCTATGGTTGTGGCTGTCGCCCTGGTGTCGATACCTGCGATGAATTGGGTTACCGATTGGAACAGCAGTGTGCATCTGCCTCAATCCATGAGCGGGATTGAACAGGCCATGAGACAGGCCGAGGATGCTGCCGCAAACATGACGAAGGAGTTGCTTGATTGTGACAATATACCGCGCTTGATTGTGATTTTGATGGTGGTCGGGGTGATGGCCGGCTTGAGTGAGGAGATGTTTTTCCGTGGCGGCATTTTGGTCACCCTGCTGCAACGCGGGCATTATCATGTGATGGTGTGGACAACTGCAATCATTTTCAGTGCCATACATTTTCAGTTTTTCGGTTTTGTGCCCCGAATGCTGCTCGGGGCGTGGTTCGGTTATCTTATGGTGTGGTCCCGTTCGTTGTGGGTGCCTGTCATTGCCCACACTCTGAATAACAGTATGGCTGTCGTGTGCAGCTATATGGGGCATGCCGGTGTTAACCACATGGACGCTGTTGACCGCATCGGGGTGGATTCGCCGTGGCTTGCTCTGGCAAGTGCAGGTGCAACAATTGCATTGATTGTCGTTGCCAAGCAATTTTTTTCAAAAAAAATCGTCGAAAACCGACAATAATTATAAATAATTATATAACTTTGTATCTTGACAATTGCATCAGCTAACCAAAATGATGCTTTTGTCAAGATAACTTTTTGATTTTTAATAGAATATAAAAATAAGCGTGTTTGCCTTATGATGAAAAAGTTTTTGCTTGTGGTGTGTGGATCGTTCGTGGGCGTGTGGCTTGCATTGATTTTGATGTGCATCACTTCGATTATATTCAGTTTTGCCGTGATTGGCATGGGAGCATCCAAATCGGCTAATGTTACCGATAAAACACTTCTGTGCATTGACCTGTCCGGGGGCATCGATGAGCGTTCGGGCTCAACGCCGGTTGACATGATGGCAATACTTAACAGCGATTTTGAGCAGACACCCAGTCTCAACGTGCTCCTCGATGCCATTGAGAAGGCAAAGGAAAACGATGACATCAAGGGGATTGTGATTGATTGTAACGGTTGTGGGGCAGGTGCCGCGACGGCCACCACGCTGCGCAATGCGCTGAATTCGTTCAAATCCTCGGGCAAATTTATTTATGCCTACGGTGACAATTACTCCCAAACCGATTACTATATTGCCAGCGTTGCCGACAGTTTGTTCCTGAACCCGGTGGGCAGTGTTGACCTGCATGGACTTGCAAGTGTGACCCCCTATTTCAAGAAACTGCTGGACAAGGCCGGCATTGAGATGCAGGTCGTGAGGGTGGGCGCTTTCAAGAGTGCGGTCGAACCCTATTTGGTCGATACGATGAGCGAGGCCAACCGTTTGCAGCAGGAACACTACCTGGGCAGTATCTGGAAATCCATGTCTGATAGCATGGCAATCTCCCGAAAGATGAATGCCACTGAACTGAACGGCATTGTTGACGGGGTGCTTGCAGTGGCGGCAGCCGATACGCTGGTCAAGTTCCGCATCGTTGACAAATTGTGCTATCGCACCGAGTTTGAGGACAATCTGAAGCAAAAACTTGATATTGAAGATGACGAAGACCTTAATATGGTTTGCCCCTCAGATATCGCCGATGACCAGGAGACTGTGTCAAGCGGAAATAAGATTGCCGTGTTATATGCAGTGGGTGAGATTGATGCCCAGGCAGGACCGGTTGGCGGCAGTACGGGCATTAATAGCGAGGAAATTGTCGAAACCATACAAGAACTGATTGACGACGATGACGTCAAGGGGCTTGTGCTGCGTGTTAACTCGCCGGGTGGTAGCGCATTTGGCTCTGAGCAGATGTGGAAGGCCGTAGAGGATTTCAAGAAGAGCGGCAAACCCGTGGCAGTCTCGATGGGCGACTATGCGGCTTCGGGAGGTTACTACATGTCTTGCGGTGCACAGCGCATTTTTGCCGAGCCCACAACCATCACAGGCAGCATAGGCATCTTCGGTGTGATCCCGTGTGCCGAGACTCTTATTCACGATAAACTGGGTGTTAATTATGGCATTGTCAAGACACACGAGAATGCCGATATGGGCGCGATGCTGAAGAGGCTGACGCCGGCCCAGACTGCCGCTATGCAGCAGACTGTTAATGATGGATATGAACTGTTCACCCGCAGGTGTGCCGACGGACGTCATCTGTCACAGGACTCGATTAAGTCCATTGCGCAGGGACGCGTGTGGGATGCCTGTTCGGCCAAGAGCATAGGACTGGTTGATGAATTGGGCAATCTTGAATCTGCCGTTAAATGGGTGGCTGGCAAGGCTAAATTGAAGGATGGTGACTATACTACTATGAACTGCCCGTCATTGCACAGCGACTGGCGCAATATGTTTGGCGCTTACATGATGGACATGTATGAGTCAAGGCTCGCCCGCGATATGGGATTCATGTATGAATACCACAAGCAACTGTTGCGCATCATGGGGCGTGAAAGGGTGCTTTGCCTGATGGAGCAGTCTGAAATAGAGTAATCGCTAATAACACTATTATTTGAAAATCATTATTGATGATTGATTTCACCAAAATATTGAATAAACAGCAGCGCAAGGCAATTGTCGACGCCATATTGACCCCGTTCTCGTGGCTCTATGGTGCCGGTGTGTGGTTGCGAAACACTGCATTTAATATAGGCTTGTTGCCGCAGGAGCAGTTTGATGTGCCAATCATCTCGGTGGGCAACATTACTGTCGGAGGTACCGGAAAGACTCCTCATGTCGAGTATTTGATTGACTCGTTGTGCGGAACCTACAAGATTGGTGTTCTCAGCCGGGGGTACAAACGCTCGACAAAGGGTTTTATTTTGGCGACCGACTCGCTGTCGCCTCGAGATATCGGTGACGAACCTTACCAGATTTACCACAAGTTTAACGGCTTGATTACGCTTGCCGTGTGCGAGAATCGCCGTAAGGGCATACGTGAAATGATGCGTCTGAACCCCGAAATCGACTTGTTTATTCTTGACGATGCGTTCCAGCACCGGTATGTAAAACCAAAGGTGAACATTGTCCTCGTTGACCACGGACGTTTGCCCGAAAATGACAAACTGCTCCCGTTGGGAACCCTTAGAGAACCCAAGAGCAGGTTGATGCAGTGCGATATTGTTGTTGTCACAAAGTGTGCCAATAACATCTCTCCCGTTGAGGTGCGTATGGTTCAGGAAACTCTTGACCTGTTCCCCGCTCAGGGGCTGTTCTACTCTAATATCAGGTATGCCGACCCCGTGCCGGTGTTCCCTGTACCCAATCCTTCTCTACCGTCGCTGACATGGCTGCAGTCCGACGACACGGTGCTGTGTGTTACGGGCATTGCCAATGCCAAACCATTTGTTAAGTACCTGAGGCAGTTCAGCGCCACGGTGAAGGTGATGCATTACTATGACCATCATTATTTCACGCGTAGCGATTTTGACGATATTTTCAATGTTTTCGATAAATTGCCGGGAAACCGCAAGTTTATTGTTACCACCGAGAAAGATTCGGTCCGAATCGTGAACAATCCATATTATCCGCCTGCTATGAGGAGTGTCATCTATTATATCCCCATTAAGGTGGGGTTCCTGTCCAATAATGGTGACTTCATCAGCGAGGTCGTTAAGCGCATAAAGGAATAAAACTAAGGTCATTCACTCGATTTTAATATCAATATTTAACTATACCTAACTTATGAATCAAGAAATTAATTGGCTTGAGAGAATCAATGAAACCGCAAGATTCCTCATCGATAAGGTTGGCGTGATGCCCAAAACTGCAATCATTCTTGGCACCGGTCTTGGTGAACTCGTCGGCCACATCGACATAAAAATGTCTATCCCCTATGAGGAAATCCCCAATTTCCCCGTATCTACTGTTGAAGGTCATGCGGGGCGTCTCATCTTTGGTAACCTTGGCAACAAGTATGTCATGGCAATGCAGGGACGTTTCCATTATTATGAGGGCTACTCCATGAAGGAGTCGACTTTCCCCGTCAGGGTTATGAAGGCCATTGGCATTAAGACTCTCTTTGTTTCCAATGCAGCGGGTGGCATGAACCCTAATTTCAGAATCGGCGACGTGATGATTATCACTGACCACATTAACCTGTTCCCCGACCATCCCTTGCGTGGCAAGAACTATAATGAACTTGGACCGCGTTTCCCGGCAATGGGCGATGCCTACAGCGCACGTCTCATTGACAAGGCGAGACAAATTGCCAAAGACAACAACATCCGTCTTGTTGAGGGTGTTTACGTTGGCACCCAGGGACCGACTTTTGAAACCCCGGCCGAGTACCGCTTCTTCTGGCGTATTGGCGGCGATGCTGTGGGAATGAGCACTGTGCCCGAGGTCATTGTTGCCCGTCACAGCGGCATTGAGGTGTTTGGCATGTCGGTCATCACCGACCTTGGCGTTGAGGGCGTTGTCGAGGAGGTCTCTCACGAGGAGGTTCAGAAAGCGGCGGCCGGTGCCCAGCCTGTCATGACTTTCGTGATGAAGGAAATTGTGAATCAGTTTGAGGAACTTTAATCGTTTTCAAGGATAATGTCAGAGATTTCATCGCTTGGTGAGTTTGGGTTGATAGACGCTCTCACCAGGGATTTTAAAGTTAAGAATAAGAGCACAAAGTACGGCGTGGGCGATGACTGCGCCGTGCTTGATTATAGCGGTAAGGAGGTGGAGACGCTTGTCACCACCGATATGCTGCTCGAGGGCATACATTTTGATTTGACTTATGTCCCCTTGCGTCATTTGGGCTATAAGTCGGCTGTCGTCAACTTCAGTGATGTCTATGCCATGAACGGTACGCCGCGGCAAATCACTGTTTCAATCGGTGTCAGCAAACGGTTTACTGTTGAGCATATCGCCGAGTTTTATGACGGCGTGCGTTTGGCATGTGAGCAATATGGTGTGGATCTTGTTGGTGGCGATACAAGCGCTTCTGTTACAGGCCTCATCATCAGCATTACATGCATTGGCGAGGGCGTCAAGGGCAAGACCGTGATGCGAAGCGGGGCACGGGACACCGACCTGATCTGTGTCAGCGGAGACCTCGGTGCAGCCTATATGGGACTGCAGCTGCTCGAACGTGAGCGGCAGGCGAGTGCCGGCCAAAAGGATTTCCAGCCCGATTTTGCTGGCAAGGAATACATCATTGAACGCCAACTTAAACCCGAGGCACGCCGCGATGTCATTGCCGAATTGTCAACTCTTGACATTCACCCAACTGCTATGATGGATGTGAGCGATGGACTGTCCAGCGAGTTGCTGCACATCTGCCACGATTCGGGCGTAGGATGCCGTGTATATGAAGACCGTATCCCGATTGACTATCAGACTGCAATCATGGCCGAGGAACTGAATATGAATCTTGTCACAGCGGCAATGAACGGCGGTGAAGACTATGAACTCTTGTTCACCGTGCCGCTGACAGAACATGAAAAGGTGCAGCAGATGAAGACGGCAAGACTGATTGGGCGCATCACAAAACCCGAACTTGGCGCCTACTTGGTTTCGCGTGACAATAACGAAATCGAGATTAAAGCACAGGGGTGGAACGCATTCACCCAAGAATAAGAAATATTGCTGTCAGGCAAAAGAATTTAGGTGGCAAGGTTGTGAAATGACACAGTAAATGCCGATAGGCATAAAGCACTGAAAGTGCGAAGTGTGAGCGAAGCGCAACTGTAACCGGGGTCGGAGCGAACGGTAGAGAGCGCAGGCCCCGGAACGTGACATCCGTAGCAAATGCGAGCTGAAAGTCCGCGATTTACACGCCATATAATGCACAAACAGCAATAGGACGACCTCAAGGATGGGTAAATCGCTGACTTTCAGCCCACCCTGAGTGTGCAGCACCTTATCCAGGGCTGTCTCATTCGAGAACCATACGCAGATAATCCTCGCCGAAGACATGCATTGTTCCGTGCGTCTCAAAACCCATGCCGCTGTATAGGGCGTATGCCGGTACATTATCGGGCAAGCAGGCTATGACGGCCGGAAGTCCAAGGGCACGGGCTTGACCAACTGCATATTCAATGATCTTACGGCCCAGTCCTTTGCCGCGGAATTGCGGCAGTACCGCCACGCAGTCTATGTAGTACTCGCCGGCACGTGTCTCGTCGTCCATGTCAAACGGATTGAAACTCAGTTCTGATTTTATAAGTTCAAAGGTGTGGTTCTTGATATCATGGTAACCGTTGCCGTCATACGAAATCAGACCGCCTGCGGGTTTACCGTCAACCATGGCTATGACTGCATTCCTGTACGAGTATAGCGTGCCGGTTTGACGGCAAATCTCAACGGTTTGCTCATTGGGCGTGAGACCTTGCTCCATGAGCCCGGTGCCCACTGCCTCCAGCATCACGGCTGCAATAAAGGCAGCATCGTCAGGAGTGGCTTGTCTGAAAGTGACAGCAATATTGCTCATTGCTTACTTGGACGAGGTTGTGCGCTGGTAACCGTGAACGAGACGATATTTGCGCACGTCCCTGAAGAGGTCGGTGGCATAGACAAAGTTGTTCAGGTCGTCATTGTCCTGGTCATATATCTGCTCTTTGTTGCCAACCCACCCGACATGGCCCTTGTTGATGAATACAATGTTTTCACCGATTCCCATCACCGAGTTCATGTCGTGGGTGTTGATGATGGTCGTGATGCCATACTCGTGAGTGATGTCGCTGAGCAGTTCGTCAATCACTATCGAGGTCTTGGGGTCAAGGCCAGAGTTCGGTTCGTCACAGAACAGATACTTGGGGTTCAGTGCGATGGCGCGGGCAATGGCAGCACGTTTTTGCATACCGCCCGACAGTTCGCTGGGAAATTTGTTCTCGCTGCCGGTCAGGTTGACACGATCAATGCAGAACTGGGCCCTCTCGCGCTGCTCCTCGGCACTCATTGATGAGAACATCTTGAGGGGGAAAATCACGTTGCCCATCACTGTCTCGCTGTCAAACAGGGCAGAACCTTGGAACAACATACCGATTTCCTTGCGCAACTCTTTGAGCTGCTTGCGGTCCATTTGTGTGATGTCTCGCCCGTCATAGAGAATCTGGCCCGAGTCGGGTTTGAACAGACCTACCAGGTTTTTAACAAGCACGGTCTTTCCTGAACCGCTCTGACCGATTATCAGATTGGTCTTACCGTCATAGAACTTGGCGTTTATGTCATACAGAACCTGTCTGCGTGAGCCATTGTCCTCAAATGATTTTTGAACTTTGATAACCTCGATCATTGCAGCAAAAGTTTTGTGAGAATTACGTCAACAACAAGAATCATGATATTGCTCATCACGACAGCATCGGTACTGGCTTTGCCCACCTCAATTGAACCTCCTTTTACCGTGTAGCCATAGTAGGATGAGATGCTCGAGATGATGAAGGCAAAGAACAGTGACTTAATCAGGGCAAACCACACATACCACTCGATGAACATGGTCTGTATTCCATATAAATATGTATCTACATCGACAATGCTGGTCAAAACACATATCATGTAACCGCCAAACAGACTGGTTGCCATACAAATTACAACCAGGAACGGCAGGATGGTGACGAGACCGGCAATCTTGGGCAAAACAAGGAATGAGGCCGAGTTGATGCCCATGATGTCAAGGGCGTCAATTTGTTCGGTCACGCGCATTGTGCCAATTTCACTCGCGATTCGCGAACCGATTTTGCCCGATAGAATCAGACACAGAATCGAAGACGAGAATTCCAGCAGGATAATCTCGCGAGTGGTCAATCCCACTGCATATCGGGGCAGCAGCGGGTTGTTGATGTTTAACTTGATGAGAATTGTACACAGCGAACCGATGAACAGCGATACAATCAGAATCAGGGGTATGGAGTCAATACCCAACTTGTACATCTCATCGGTATATCGTTTGAACAGTTCTTTCCATTTCTCTGGAATGGCAAAACACCGCCATAGAAAGGTGCAGTAGTTGCCAAAGCCTTCAAGTGCCTTTGTTAACACCATAATTCTTATATTTCTTAATTAATTTGCAAAGTTAGGCAAAACAAGTCACATTTGAAAAAAAAACTGCACAAATGCGAGAAATCGCTCTGGATTATCTCAAAATATGGCAGTTATTGGCGGGTGGGGCAGTTATGCTTGCCACAGCCGGCGCAGTCATGGCTCTTGCAGTCGCTTTTGCTCGCTTTGCGTAGTCGCAGCAGCACCCATATCAGTGCCACGGCAACAATGAAAAGTGCGGTTAGGGTCTGTATCATAGTGTCTGTATGTATGTTGCGGTTTGATAAAATATGAACGAGACAAGCCATGCCACTGTGGTGGAGTAGGTGAGTGAGAGCAGCATCCACCGTGATCCGATTTCGCGTCTGATGGCCGACAGTGTGGCGATGCACGGGAAGTACAGCAGGGCAAACAGCATGAACGAGTAGGCAATTATCGGGGTGAACACCTGGGTTCCGTCATCATATTTGGCTGTCTGCAATTTTTGCTTTAACGATGCGGTGTTGCCTGCTTCTCCGGTATAGAGTACACCCATGGTTGAGACCATGATTTCCTTGGCAGCGGCACCGGTGAACAGAGTTATACCCATTTGCCAGTTGAACCCTAACGGTTTGACGGCTGGCTCAACGCTTTTGCCCAGTCTCCCCATGAATGAGTTTTCGATTTGTTCCTGTTGGGTTTGGCCCTCATGCCGCGGGAAATATCCGAGTGCCCATATCAGTATGGAGGCAAACAGCACCACTGTCCCGATTTTTTTCAGATACTGATAGCCCTTGTCCCACATGAGGCGCAACGCGTTTCGCGCTGTCGGTATCTGGATGGGCGGCAGCTCGGTGTCATGGTCCTCTTTGTCTTTTTTGAGCAAAGTTCTGCTCAAGAGTATCGAGGTCAATGCCGCCATCACTATTCCGGCACAATAGACACTCATCAGAATCAGTCCCTGGTTAACGGCAAAGAATGCCGACACAAACAGCATGTAAACAGGAAGCCGTGCCGAGCATGACATGAACGGTATTGTAAGGATTGTGATGATGCGGTCGCGGCTGGTGTGAAGCGTGTCTGTCGACATTATGGCGGGGACATTGCACCCGAAGCCTATTATGTAGGGGATAAACGACTCGCCATGCAGACCGATGCGGTGCATGATTTTGTCAACAAGTTTGGCGGCGCGCGACATGAAACCGCTTTCTTCAAGCAGGGCAATGAAGAAGAAGAGTATCAGGATGTTGGGCAAGAATACCAGGACACCGCCGACTCCGGCAATGATGCCGTCAACAATCAGGTCTTTCAGCATTCCGTCGGTCATTGCCGACTCAACCACCTTGCCCAGGGCTGCCACACCGTGCTCAATCCACTGTTGGGGATATGCGCCAAGGGTGAATGTGGCCTGGAACACTATCCACATGATAAGTGCCAGTGCCGGCAGACCAAACCACTTGTCGGTCATGACTTTGTCTAACCAATGCTGATATGTTGCTTTGTTTGTTTTATGTCCTGATTTCATCAACGGGTGTCTAATATTTCACATTGCAAAATTACTACCGTATAAGAAAACCCGCAATCCCAATTTGTTGCGATTTTTTGGGTGACTGACTCACTATTATAGGTTATTATTATATATGTATTCACTAAATTAACTGTTAAAAAGAGTTTTAGCAAAATGGAAATAAAAAGTGTAAATTTTGCGCAAAATGGCTATGGATTTGACATCTAATCGGCATCGGTGGTTAATTATGTTTAATCGTGCTTCGATTTGTGGAAAAATATTTGGTCGATTTATTTTGCCATATTAATTTGGCTGCCTAAACACACGAAAAGGGAAATTAAGCGCTTTTTTTCAATTTATTTTCGATTTTCTAACTTAAATTAAATGACACAATGAAACAATTAACAATTCCAATCTCGCTTTGTTTGCTGGCAGTAGGTACAAACGAGATGCATTCAGCTCAGTTGTCAATTGACAACAACAAACAAATCTACATGGTTCAGAATCCTGACAATGGGTATGTACTTTTTGGAATACACATTCTGGTTATGAAAGACGGCTATTTACCGTTTAAGGATGGCAAACTGAAACTAAACATCTATCGCAGGTACAATAACGGCTCTTTTGCTTCTCAAGGAACGGTTGACGTCGTGCGAAATGCAACGTATCGGGACAACAGCCTTGTGTGGGAATACTTTGACTCTTACAGTCCTGTATGGGACAAACTGGTCATTGGCAATGATAACCCCGGTGCTCTTGAACTCTATCTGGAGGATGTTTTCCACTATCCGTCATCTCTATCTTCACGCAATGTCAAATATCGCTTTGAACTGGTTGATGATAATGGTTACATTTTTGCCTCAAATGAGACCAATATGCTGGACTTTAATTCGTGGGGGACAGTCACGGGTCTTGACGAGGTCGGGGCTAATCAGTCGGTCGTTGCCGAACGGATATTCTCACTTGACGGCAAACCGCTCAGGACCAAACCAACGGGAACACCATTTGTCGTTGTTCGACAATATGCCGACGGCAGGTCGGAGACCAGGAAGGTTCTCAGATAATAATTGTTTGTAAACATTCCAAATTCTGTCCGGTTGCTCGAACTTTGTTTTCGGGCGGCTGGACTTTTTTGTTTGACAAAAAAATCGTAACTTTGCATGGTAACAAAAATGTACTTATGGAGATTAGCATTGAACACGATATGAAGATGAGCGAGTTGGTCACTCGGCACCCGATGCTGGTGATGATGCTCTCGCGTTTTGGGATTACACTTGGTTTTGGCGACAAGTCGGTCGATGCCGTGTGTGCCATGCATGGCGTTGACACCGATTTTTTCATGCTGATTTGTAGGGCATACCTGGGGGTCTTCCCCTCGTTGGAGCAAATTACCGCCACCAATATGGACCAACTGGTGCCGTACCTGAGGCAATCACATGCCTACTATCTGTCAAAGCGTCTGCCCCACATCGAGAGACACCTGCACCACATTGCCGAGCGGTTGCCGGCAAGGGTTGCTAAAGTCTTTATGAGTTTCTTTGACGGATATCGTCAGGAGGTCTCGGCCCATTTTGACTATGAAGAGGCATGCGTTTTCCCCCACATCGAAACTTTAAGGAACCGGCTTAAGGACTCGTATCGTATTGA
This sequence comes from Candidatus Sodaliphilus aphodohippi, assembly GCA_018065665.1. GTDB lineage: Bacteria > Bacteroidota > Bacteroidia > Bacteroidales > Muribaculaceae > Sodaliphilus > Sodaliphilus aphodohippi. The sequence goes on along the minus strand of JAGHSV010000198.1, from coordinate 19,103 downwards.
TACTTATGTCGCTTCACATGGTAATATTGATGACAAGCTTGACGACCTTTTGCAGATTATTTTCAAATATCTGCCCTGCACCTCGGCCGACGACGATGCTCTCGATGTCGTTTATGACATATTGAGCCTTTCGACCGACTTGAAAAATCATGCCAGCGTCGAGGACAGGATTCTGGTGCCTTATGTGAAACAACTTGAACAGACAGCCCTATGAAACGCAGGGTGTTGATATTGGAACCGTCGGCGGTGGTCGCAAAGGGGCTGGTGTCCTTGCTGAATGAAGGCATGGCGGTGTGGAACATTGATATGGTTGCCCATGTTTCAGAGTTCAGGAACAAGGTGCGTGTCTCGCCGCCTGATTTGGTGCTGGCTAACCCGATGTGCATTGACTCTCCCGACTCGCTCGGGTTGCCCGAGGGCTGTCCGATACTCGCCATTGTGTACCAGTATTATGATCCCAAATTGCTGGCAGCCTTTGACGGCGTTATCGGCATCTGTGATGACCGTGAAGCCATTACGGCAAAGATGCTCGCTGCCACAGAGACCGCTGCGCCCACAAGGGCATCGGTCGCCTATGAACTGTCCAAACGAGAGACCATGGTGCTGGTTGAGGTCGCTAAGGGGCTTACCAACAAGGAAATAGCCGATGCGCTCAATGTCTCGGTCCACACCATTATCTCACACCGAAAGAATATTATGAGGAAAACAGGGATAAAGAGTGTGGCAGGCTTGACGGTCTATGCAATCATACATAATCTGATTGACGAGTCGGCTTTGCTATAATGTATTTTGAAATTTACCCAAACTAATTGACGCCAACAGTTGGGAATTTGAAAAAAAAATAGTAAATTTGTCGGTTGAATACGATGACAGTTATTAAATCACTTTTGATATGATTATAATAGGTATTGCCGGTGGTACCGGTTCGGGTAAGACAACAGTGGTGCGCAAGATTATGGAGCGCTTGCCACAGGGTGAGGTTGGAATCATCTCGCAGGATTCTTATTACAAGGACTCAAGCCATGTCCCTGAAGAGGACCGGCAGAAAATCAATTTTGACGAACCTGCCGCTTTTGACTGGGATCTCTTGCTTGACCATCTGAAACAGCTGAAGCAGGGACAGGCAATAGAGATGCCAACCTACAGTTACATCACCAGTTCGCGTCTGGCCGAGACGGTGCACATGGAACCGCATGACGTGGTTGTCATCGAGGGCATCCTTGTCCTGAGCGACCCGCGCTTGAGAGAGATGATGGACATCAAGGTCTTTGTCGATGCCGATGGCGACGAAAGGCTCATTCGTGTAATCTCACGCGACTGCATCGAGAGAGGGCGCACTGCCGAGGCTGTCATCGACCGTTACCAGAAAGTGCTCAAACCAATGCACCTGCTGCACATTGAACCGGCAAAGCGCTTTGCCAATATCATTGTTCCCGAGGGAGGGCACAACGAGGTTGCCATCAACCTTATCACTGACTATATCAAAGGTAAACTCAATAAATAGTTTTTTTGTAGTTTCATGGCGTTTAAACTTTCGTTCAAGAAAACAGAACCCAAGCAGTCTGACGACAACGGTGCCGCTTCACCTAAGGGCGATGCCAGGAAGGCAACGAGCAAGGCGGTGGCGGCCGAACTTAATAAAAGCGGTGAAGCCGGTACGCTGGTCTTGAGCACCGATAATCTTGTCAAGAAGTATCGTCAACGTGTGGTTGTCAACAATGTGTCAATCAATGTCGGACAGGGTGAGATTGTCGGTCTGTTGGGGCCTAACGGTGCCGGAAAGACAACCACGTTCTATATGACAACAGGACTCGTCGCACCCAATGCAGGGCGAGTTTTCCTTAACGATGTGGACATCACCACGCTTCCGGTCTATAAGCGCGCCCAGTTGGGCATTGGCTATCTGCCCCAGGAGGCTTCTGTGTTCCGCACCCTTACTGTCGAGGACAACATCCGCACCATTCTCGAGATGACCGACACAACACCCGAGTATCAGAAAGACAAACTCGAGGAACTCATATCGGAGTTCCATCTGCAAAAGGTGCGCAAGAATTTGGGTAACCGTTTGTCGGGTGGTGAGAGAAGGCGAACCGAGATTGCACGCTGTCTTGCCATCAACCCGCGCTTTATTATGCTGGATGAACCGTTTGCGGGCGTTGACCCCATCGCCGTTGAGGACATCCAGAGCATTGTTTATAGTCTGAAGTCAAAAAACATTGGAATATTGATTACCGACCACAATGCACCCGAGACTTTGTCTATTACCGACAGGGCCTATTTGCTGTTTGAAGGCAAAATCCTGTTTCAGGGCACGAGCGAGGAACTCGCCGAGAATCCGGTTGTGCGCGACAAGTACCTTGGACACAATTTTGTTTTCCGCCGTAAGAATTTCGATTTAATTCCATAACTTCGGGTATATCATGAAAAATACAATTCTAATGGCTGTTGGAACTTATACCGCCACTTCAAGCCGTGGCGTCTATTTGCTTGAGTTTGACGGTGATTCGGCCGAAGCGCGCATTTTGCATTCAGTCCAATTGGACAATCCCTCCCATGTCGTTTTTTCGCATGACGGCAATCATTTATACGCAATAGGGGAGAATGGTGCCAATGGCACCGTTCACAGCATTGCCCTGTCTGAGTCTGGCATGCAGGTTGACGCGACGTTGCCTGCAGGGGCCGATCCGTGCCACATTGCATTGGCGGGGGACCTGCTTGTCGTCGCATCCTATTCTGATGGGGCCGTTAACTCGTTCTCGGTTGATGATAGAGGCATATTGGCGAGTCAAAAACAGTCGTTAAGGTTCAACGCACGTAGTGTTCATCCGCGACGGCAGATGTCGTCTCACATACATAATATTGCCCTATCGCCCGATGGCCGGTTTATACTTGCCAGTGACCTTGGTGGCGACTTTGTTTATTCAATGGTACTTGATGACGACTCCGTTATGCAACTTGATGAATCAGTCAAGGTTAAGGCCGGTTCGGGGCCGAGGCACATGGCCTGGTCGCGTGACGGCAAATACCTATATCTGCTCACCGAGTTGTCAGATGAGGTTATGGTGTTTGCCCGTGATGGCGGCCGCTTCACCCACATTCAGACCCTTGGCGCGGCCCGTACGCCGGCAGGCGGCGGTGGTGACATACACATCCATCCCGACGGACATTTTCTGTACTCGTCGGCAAGGTTGCAGGATGACGGCATAGCAGTGTTCGGGATTCTCGATGACGGTACTTTGAAGAAGGATTTTTTTGTTCCGACAGGTAAGCATCCGCGAAATTTTGCAATTACGCCAGACGGGCGTTTCTTGTTGTGCGCGTGTCGCGATAAAAATGCGATTGAGGTTTATGAAATCGATTGCCAATGCGGGAATTTGACATATCTTGACAACAAGGACATTGAGCTGCCAATGCCGGTTTGCATTGCATTTGATGCTTGAGCTTGCCGACTTTTGGATATTGCTGCTTGTGTGTTTGGAAATTTTTTTGTAAATTTGAAAACTAAACAATTCCGGAATGAGATTCAGTGATATTCTTGGCAATGAACGTGCCGTTGAGCAGGTTCGCGCCCTTATTGACAACGAACGGCTGCCCCATGCTTTACTGCTGCATGGCGAACCGGGTGTGCCCAAACTGGCTTTGGCAAGGGCGATGGCGCAGTATTTGCACTGCGAGAATCGTACTGATGGCGAACCGTGCGGGGTGTGCCCCTCTTGTCGTCAGCACGAGTCGTTTAACCATACCGACACGTTTTATTCTTTTCCTTTTATTAAGAAGGAAGAAGATTCAAACTGTGACGACTTTATGCCCGAGTGGCGTGACTTCCTCAAGGAGTGCCCTGTCGTCGAGGACTACCAGCTGTGGTTACAGTTGCTTAAAAATGACAATTCGCAGCCTCACATTCTTGTCAAGGAAAGCGAGAATATCGTGCGAAAAATGAACATGAGTTCTTTTGTCTCCAAGTATAAGGTTCTGATCATGTGGCTGCCTGAGAAAATGCGTGAGGACTGCGCCAACAAACTGTTGAAACTCATTGAAGAACCTTTTGACGACTGCAAGTTCATTCTTGTCAGCGATAACCCCAAGGAGATTCTGCCGACAATCTTTTCCCGAACCCAACGCATTGAACTGCCCAGGCCCGCGATGGCCACTGTTGCTGGCTATCTGGCCAACCGTTACGGCATTGGTCAAGAAGATGCCATGGCAATCGCTGCCAGTGCCGACGGCAATGTCTGCCATGCCGAGCACCTGTTGCAGGCCGATAACGAGAATCATGAGTTCCACCTCAAGTTTATTGAACTCATGAGACTGGCGTATATGCGCGAATTGGCAAAACTTAAGGTGTGGAGCGAGGAAATTGCGGCCATGAAACGCGAAAAGGCCAGGCGTTTTCTTGCATACGCGGCAAGGCAGGTGCGCGAAAACTATATTTCAAACCTGCACATCGGTGATCTTAACTACATGACTGGCGAGGAGAGGCAATTCAGCGTCAAGTTCGCCCCATTTATCAACGAAGGCAATATCGAGAGGCTGCTTGACGAGTTTACACGTGCCGACATTGAGATTCAGGGCAACGGCAATGCCAAAATTATTCTTTTTGACATGGCAATAAAAATCACAATCTTAATCAAAAAATAAATAAACTTGACTTAATAAAACATTATTTGTATGAAATCATTACCATTTCTCACACAGGTAGCAAACTACTATGTTGAAAATTGCCCCGACTTTTGCAATTATATATTTGTGCTACCCAACAGGCGAAGTGCCCACAATTTTGAGAGTGCTCTTGGACAGATTAATCGCCCCGCAATTTTGCCGCGAGTACTGCCGATGAACGATTTTATCGAACTTGTGACCGAGAGGACCGGTTTGTCAATCGCAACACCGGTCGAGGCTCTGTTCATCTTGTACCACAGTTACTGCCAGGCCATGGGGAATGTGGCATCGGGATTTGACAAGTTCGCTTTCTGGGGTAATATTCTGCTAAAGGACTTTGGCGACATTGACATGAATCTTGCTGATGCTTCCCAGTTGTTCACTAACCTGAGCGAGTTGCGCGAAATATCAACGAACTACATCTCGGACGAACTTAGCCGTGACATTTACAGATTGCTTGGCATCTCTGTCACACCATCATCTGACGATGCGCCATTCTGGAATCATTATAATGGCGACTCTGATATGCAGTTGGATATAAAGACGCTGTGGGGAAATCTGCCGCAAATTTATGCGGGTTTCGGCACCATGCTTGAGCAACGCGGTCTGACCACTTTGCCAAAACTTTATCGCAAGGCATTGGAGATTATTGAAGAAAAGGGCATCTCGGAGTTCTATACTGCCAAGATCGCTTTTATCGGGCTTGACCTGCTCAACTTGTGCGAGACCCTGATGTTCAAACGCTTGCAAAATCAGAAATTGGCCGACTTCTGGTGGGACAATGTGGCCGACACTCTTGCCTGTGAAGAGAACCCCGGTCATGAACTGATTGACACCTATGCAAAGATGTTTCCGGCTCCTGTCAGTTTGCAGGAGGTCAACGGGCACCCCGAGGTCACGGTCTATGACGTATCGTCGGCAGTAGGGCAGACAAAATGTGTGCTCAATGAATTGAACTGCAAGACAAATGCCGACGGCAAACAGAATACAGATGCCCAGAAAGTGGACAGCAATGCCATTGTCCTTTCTGATGAGGCATTGCTCGAGCCGTTGCTCAACTCCCAGCCCGAGGGCGGACTTCAACTTAACATCTCAATGGGATACCAGTTGCGCCGGTCAAGCATCTGCACGTTGATGTATCTGGTGTCAAGGGCGCATCACCGTTCAACAGTTAGGCGCGATGGGCAATGCATGTTCTACCGTGAAGATATCAATGACTTCCTTTCGCATCCCATTATCAAGTCGGTGTTTACCGATGACGTGCTGAGGATTAATAATGTCATTCTGACCCAGAATGAATATAATGTGTCCCAGTCTGTATTGCAGTCTGCTGCATTCGGATGCTTGTTTAATACGGTCAATGGCATGACTGATGTTGAACGGATAAAGGCGTATGTCAAACAACTGATGGATTTTTGTGCCAATCTTTTTGATGAATTGGTGAAGAAATCAGCGCATGACGACAGCAATAAGGATAGCGCCAACAAACCTAACATGACTCTCCAGTCGGCATTTGTACAGCAGTATATTGCTGTTTTGCGACAACTTTATGCCGCTCTTGATAATATTGGTCTGCCGGTTAATTCTGAGACCATCTTCTTCTTGGTTGATAAGATGGTGTACTCGACCGTCTTGCCTTTTACCGGCAAGCACCAGAATGGCTGTCAGGTGCTGGGCATGCTTGAAACGCGTGCTCTCGATTTTGATCATGTTTACATTCTGTCGGCCAACGAGGGCGTGCTCTCGAGGCGTAACACAATTTCGTCTTTTATCCCCGACCGGTTCAGAAAAGCCTATGGGCTCCACACTGCCGACCTGCTTGATGCCGCTATGACATACCGGTTTTACCGTCTGATAGCAAGGGCCGAGAAGGTCTCGCTTTACTACAACTCGGCAAACGATGCCAAGGGCGAACCGTCGCGATATATCGAGCAACTCGTGAAGATTTATGGATGGAATGTAAGATGGGTGAAGATGACTTCGGTTATGAATGTGGCCAAGGAATTGGCTATCTCGGTGCCAAAAACAGGAATTGACATGGCGGAGATGTATCAGAACGGTAATCCCGAGACTGATAAAAACGTCAAAACTTTGTCGGCTTCGTCTATCAAAGAATACATTCATTGCCCGCTCAAGTTCTACTTCCATCATATTGAGCACCTGAGCGATGACAATGCCCCAAGCGATTTCATGGATGCTGGCACCTTTGGTACAATCGTTCACGATACTTTGCAACAGTTCTATTATCCCGATGCGGTCAACGGCAAGCGAAAAACGGTTTTCTATAAGTCTGACATATTGCAGTTTATCACGAATGGACTTAAGGACTCAATTAATCGCAATATTAACCGATGTTTCCTCAAGCGTGACTATGCGCACCTCAACGATCCCGTGACGGGGCATGCAGTGGTGCTGTTCGACACAATATATAAGTTTGTCCATAATGCGCTGATGCGTGACATAACGCTGATGGGAAACGACGGAAGTCTGACTGTGGTAGAGTGTGAAGTCTCTCATAATCTTAGTCTCAAACTCAACAACACCGAGGTGAATTTCACTTTTAAGCCCGATCGTGTAGATAAGGTGAACGGTGAACTCCGCATCATTGACTACAAAACAGGTAAAGATGTGACGAAGTTTTCAGATGTTGATGATCTTTTTGACACCAATGAGCATGATGATGTAAAGGCGATTCTCCAGTTGTTCCTTTACGCTATCGCTTACCACCAACTTAATCCCGATTGTGGACCCATTAAGATTGAGATTTATAAACTCAACAAAATTGAGGAAAGTGGTGTGTCCTACGATAAGCAACCAGCTGTTTTGTATAATAACACTCCCGAATCGAATGAATTGCTCAAGGGTGTTACCGATGAACTGGAGATGCTAATTAAAGACATGATGTCTCCTGAATCTAAATTCTGTCAAACTGCCAAGCCCAAACACTGCGAGTATTGCAATTTCAAAGAGTTTTGCCGACGATAATGTGCCGTTAGAGTACATATTTTACTGTATAATGCCAATTTACACTGCTTTTATTTGCACATTATATAAAAGTGTTGTAATTTTGCATCTGCTTTTGGGGGGAACGAATCTCCCAACTGCGTAATTAACTAATTTATTAACTTTTATTTAAATGAGCGAAGAATTAAAAAATTCTCCAATCGCAGATTTTGACTGGGAAGCCTTTGAGAAAGGTGATACCAATAACAATCAATCTCGCGAGGATCTGGAAAAAACCTATGACGAGTCTCTTGGTTCTTTCAAGAACAAGGAAGTAACCGAAGGTACTGTAATCTCTATCAACAAGCGTGAGGTTGTAGTTAACATCGGTGCTAAGTCAGACGGCATTATTCCGTTTAACGAGTTCCGTTACAACCCCGACCTGAAGGTGGGTGACACTGTTGAGGTTTTTGTTGAGAATCAGGAAGACAAGAAAGGTCAACTTATTCTCTCACACAAGAAGGCTCGCACTGCCAAGAGCTGGGACCGCGTTAATGAAGCGCTTGAAAATGACGAAATCATTAAAGGTTTTGTTAAATGCCGCACTAAGGGTGGTATGATCGTGGACGTATTTGGTATCGAGGCATTCCTGCCCGGTAGCCAGATTGATGTTAAGCCAATCCGCGACTATGACCTGTTCGTTGGCAAGAACATGGAATTCAAGGTTGTTAAAATCAACCAGGAATTCAAGAACGTTGTTGTTTCGCACAAGGCTCTCATCGAGGCCGAGCTCGAACAGCAAAAGAAAGAAATCATCGCTAAACTCGAAAAAGGTCAGGTTCTTGAGGGTACCGTTAAGAACATCACCAACTACGGTGTGTTCATCGACCTGGGTGGTGTTGATGGTCTTATCCACATTACCGACCTCTCTTGGGGCCGCGTTAACAATCCTGCCGACATTGTCGAAGTTGACCAGAAGATCAACGTCGTTATCCTTGATTTCGACGATGAGAAGAAGCGTATCGCTCTCGGTCTGAAGCAGCTTCAACCGCATCCTTGGGACAAGCTCGATGCTGACCTTAAGGTGGGCGACAAGGTTTCTGGTAAGGTTGTCGTTATGTATGACTACGGCGCATTCGTAGAGGTTGCTCCCGGTGTTGAAGGTCTTATCCACGTCAGCGAGATGTCTTGGTCACAGCACCTCCGCTCGGCACAGGACTTCATGAAGGTAGGCGACATGGTTGATGCACAGATCCTGGCACTCGACCGCGAAGAGCGCAAGATGTCTCTCGGCGTTAAGCAGCTCAAGGAAGATCCATGGGAGGCTATTGAAGCTAAGTACCCCGTTGGTTCTCAGCACACTGCCAAGGTTCGCAACTTCACCAACTTTGGTGTGTTTGTAGAACTTGAAGAAGGTGTTGACGGTCTGATTCACATCAGCGACCTCTCTTGGACTAAGAAGGTTAAACACCCCGGTGAGTTTACTCAACTTGGTGCCGACATCGAGGTTGTAGTTCTCGAAATCGACAAGGAAAACCGTCGTCTCAGCCTTGGTCACAAGCAGCTTGAGCAGAATCCTTGGGATGTATTTGAGACTATCTTTACCGTTGGCAGCATCCACGAAGGCGTTATCACCGACATGCTCGACAAGGGTGCCGTTATCAACCTGCAGCCTCATGGCGTTGAAGGTTTCGCAACTCCCAAGCATCTCGTGAAGGAAGACGGAACTTCGGCACAGAAGGACGAGAAACTCCAGTTCAAGGTTATTGAGTTCAACAAGGAAGCTAAGCGCATCATCCTTTCTCACAGCCGCATCTTCGAAGATGAGCAGAAGAAGGAAGCTCGCAAGGAGCGTCGCGCCAACCGTCCCGCTGCCGAAGAGGCACCTGCAGCTCCCGCTGTAGAGAAGACTACTCTGGGCGACATCAGCAGCCTCGCAGCACTCAAGGAAAAACTTGAAAAAGGTGAGTAATCCAACCGAATGAGTTTTGCCTTCGGGCAACAGCGAATTTAAAACAATGCACTGTCACAACGCTGTGACAGTGCATTTTCTATTATTGCTGACTATTGCTGTCCGCTAAACTTTTGAGGCATTCATGTAAATATCAGATTGTCAATGCGCCTTTCAGTGCTTTGAGGGTGTCGCAAAAAGCCTACACCAACGGCGCGCTGTAGGCGCAGTGCTGCAGTCAGCCCAGGGCAACGCCCGGGGTAATATGACATTACATCATTTCGCCCTGTAAGGGCAAAAGCATTATTATTCTTTAAATGTGCTTTATCATGAGAGCATGATGCCGATTATCAGATTGATGTCGGCGATGTCTACTTCTCCGTCTTCATTTACATCGGCACGGATGAGATGGTCGGGATTACCTCTACCAAGAATTTGGTTGATAGTCTCGTTGATGTCGGCGATGTCAACTTCACCGTCCCCGTTAACATCTCCTTTGAGGAATTTTGGGGGCAGGTCAAATGTGATTGTCGTGACTGAGCGGGCGCTGATGCCAATTTCACCGCCATTGTACTGGCGGTCAAGTGTGAGGTCCCTCATCAAGCGGTGTCCCGAGTCGGTGACATATTTGTTGATTGTCGCTCCGTTCAGGTTTATGCCATCCATTGAGAACCTGACACTGCGTGCTGCTTGTCCTGTATTGACAATAACGCAAACCAGACGGTTGCCGTCGGGTGACAGATAGGAGGTGCCAAGCAATCCGTTCATCTCATCGGCACCACTCATTCCGATGCGTGTGAAACCGGGACGGATAAAGAAACTGAAATTGCCGTATGCCCACAGGGTCATGCCGTCGGTGACAACTCCCGCGTCGGTGATGGGGGTATAGTTCTCGTTGCCTGTATCGTTGATTGACTTGATGCGGAGCAGGTAGAAACGGTCTTTCTGGCCATACTGCTCGGGTGCCATCGAGGTCCAGTAGCTCCAGGACGAGACATTGGCAAATTTGAGGTCACATTGGATTACCTTGGCCATGAACAGCGCGATGTCGGTGTATGATGCGCCATCATATCCGTTGCTGGGGAAACCGGTATCGCTCGAGGGCGCGTCATCCAGCAAACTCCATTCGGTTTGGTAGAGTTTCACTCCGTATTGTTGGGCCGTGGTCCATGCCATGGAACGGATGTTCTGCAGGTCTGTGTTTGACCCGAAGGTGTAGTAACTGTGTGCTCCGCAGACTTTTGCCACGGTTGGCAGGTTACCGACGTAGGTCGAACTTGACGATGAGTTGAAAAATGCGCTAATCTGTTTGTCGGTGTTGCTCGAACCGGTATATAGATTATTCCATTTTGCTGCCTCCGGAATAAGGATTTTTGTGCTGATGTTCCGTGAGGTGATTGAAGTGTTGAGCTCTTTTACAAGTTTGGCGATGTCGCTATTGCGCCAGTGCGAACCTTCCTGCCCGCTCTGCCAGTCATATTGGGGCTCGTTAACGGGCGATATCATTGAGATGTTGTAGCCCTCGTCGGTAAAATGCTTTGCCGTGGTTGCCAAGAACTCTGCAAAGTCATCAAATTTGTCATCTTTGAGGTTGCAGGTTGTCATATACCAGAAACTGTTGTGGGCATAACCGTTCTTGGTATAATAGATCGGGGCCGAATTTGAAAACATAACGAAGTCGTTGACACCATAGGACTTGGCCTTTTGCATAAAATACTGTTGGCCGGGGCATTTGCTCCAATCGTATGTGCCGTCGCTTTGCAGGTAACAGTCAACACGTCTCGTCTCGTCTTCGATGCCGCTGTCTGTGCCTTGGGTGGCACTGCCGGCGCCAATGTTTACTCGCCATGAACTCAGGCCAATGCCCTTGGGGTTGCCGTTGCCGTCAACATCGGTGCTGAACAGCCATCGGGCGGCTTTCTCTTTGTTTGCGTTGCTGAAATAACGGCCGACATACTCAGTGTACCAGCAGTCGCTGGCGGCAAAGTTGTCGATTGTTTGATACTTCTCGTTGCCGTTAAACTGTATCTCGGTTGTTTGTCCCGTTGCTGCCAGTGAGGAACCCAGGGCCATGGCTGCAATCAATATCTTTCTTGTTTTCATTATCTTGAATGTTTTTGGCAAAGTTACTATTTATTTTGTATATATAATTAATTGTTTTGGGGCAAAATATAGCAATTTGGTGTCTGAAGCTCATTTTTAAAATCAAAAGCTGTGAACCCGACGGCTCACAGCTTTCTGATATTTGGTTGATTTTAGTTTCTTTTATTTGCACAGTTTCTCGTGCATGTTGCGTGCGGCACGGCGTCCGTCGCCCATCGCGAGAATCACGGTGGCGCCACCACGAACAATGTCGCCTCCTGCATAGATGTCATCGATGTTTGACTGCTGGGTGGCTTCGTCAACAACTATTGTATTCCATCGGGTGGTCTCGAGGTTCTTAATTGACTTTGAAACAGTCTGGTTGGGTGCGACGCCAACGGCAACAATAACAAGGTCAACGGGTATCTCTTCAATGGCACCCTCTACGGGCACGGGTGAGCGGCGGCCCGACTCGTCGGGTTCGCCAAGTTCCATGCGCTGGATGCGCATTGCCTTGACATGTCCGTTCTCGTCGCCGATATATTCCACGGGGTTGTGCAGAGTCATGAACTCAACGCCCTCGTCTTTGGCTTCTTTGCGTTCGGCCTTACATGCGGGCATCTCGTCTTCGCTGCGGCGATATATGAGCAGCACCTTCTCGGCACCGTTGCGCAGTGCGGTACGTGTTGAGTCCATTGCCGTGTTTCCGCCGCCAATCACGGCTACAGTTTTGCCTGTGAGAACGGGGGTGTCGCCGCCACGTCCTGCTCCCATCAGGTTGATGCGGATCAGGTATTCGTTGCTCGACATTATTCCGTTTAGTTGTTCACCGGGGATGTTCATGAATCGCGGGTAACCGGCTCCGTTGCCAACAAAGATGCCTTTGAACCCCATCTCGTGCAGGTCGTCGTATGTGATGGTCTTGCCGACAATGCAGTTGGTCTCGAACTTCACACCCATCTTGCGCAGGCCTTCAATCTCATAGTCAATCACATGGTTGGGGAGACGGAACACAGGTATGCCGTAACGCATCACTCCGCCCAGTTCATGCAGAGACTCAAACACGGTGACATCATAGCCTAATTTAGCCATATCTCCGGCAAACGATAACCCTGAGGGGCCGCTACCGATGGCGGCTACTTTAATACCGTTGGCTGGTTCCATCTCCGGCAGTTTCTGGTCTCCGTGGTCGCGTTGCCAGTCGGCTGCAAATCGCTCTAGGGCACCAATCGAAACCGCCTTGTGCCCCATCTTCAGGTGGATGCACTGGCTCTCGCACTGTACTTCCTGGGGACATACGCGGCCGCAGACTGCCGACAACGAGCTGGTCTGCTTCAGGGTCTTTACGGCTTCGGCAAAGTTGCCCCGCTCGATATTCTTGATGAATGTGGGTATATTTATATTGACAGGGCAGCCCTTGACGCAACCGGGATTGGGGCAGTCAAGGCAGCGGGTTGCTTCATGCATGGCTTGCTCTTTGCTGAATCCCTGATTGACCTCGTCATAACATTTGATGCGTTCTTTGGGGTCTAACTCGGGCATCGGTGTGCGCTCGATGGCTGCACGTTCCTTGGCCGGTATGCTTTTGCGCAGGTCTTCGCGCCATTGCTCGTTGCGCATTTTTACTCTATCTTCGTTCATAGACGTTTTTTCTGTTTTTTTAATGGTTTAATAACTTTTCAGACGTGTTGTCACCTCGTCAAAGTTGACTTGTGTGGCATCAAACAGAGGACCCTCGACACATACAAAACGGGTCTTGCCGCCTATTGTCAAACGGCATGCTCCGCACATTCCGGTTCCGTCAACCATAATGGCATACAGGGCCACTTCGGTCGGAATCCCTTTTGCGGTGGTGCACTCTGATATCTCTTTCATGATTGTGGCTGATGCCGAGACAAAGCAGCGGTCAATACCGCCGTTTTCGAGGATATTGTTAAGATCCGCTTTGTTTGCAACGATATCGCAACACTCTTTGATTTCCTTTTCGAGAATCACGTCACCGTCAAGAATAGCGATGACTTTGCAGCCTGCTGCTTTCGATGCCTTGATAATGGGGTAGATATATGCGATATTGCTGTCGCTTCCATAGCAAAGCACTGTGCCTGATGTCGGGATATTGGCTGCCTGGCCAAGCGGGCCCGTAACATCGGTAAGAAATTCTCCTGCATTGAGACTGCTGATGGTTGAAGTAGTTTTTCCGGCTGATGCGACAACCAGCGAAATGGTTCCGTTCTTAACGTCACTCTCGCAGATTGTCAAAGGAATGCGTTCTCCTTTTTCACCGTAGCGAACAATGGCAAACTGGCCTGCTTGGTACGACTTGGCAATCATTGGAGCCTCTACGACCAGTTTCACCACAGTAGCCGATAGTTGTTCTTTGGCTATTATTTTATTCATTTCGTATATGGTTAATTAGTATTATCATGCAAAATTACACTTAATAATTGATAGCAGAAAATATATTCAACTAAAAAATGGCAATTTCACATAATAAAGTTTAAAATCTTTAAGGTTATGCGATTTCGTGGCCTGTATAGAGCCTGTAGTATGCACCTTGTTGTGCCATCAAATTGTCGTGCGTGCCAAATTCCACAATATGACCGTGGTCAAGAACAATGATGCAGTCGGCATTGCGTACTGTTGACAAACGGTGCGCTATGACAAATGTTGTGCGCCCTTTCATCAGCGAATCCATGCCTCGCTGCACCATAATCTCGGTGCGCGTGTCTATTGACGATGTCGCCTCGTCAAGAATCAGAACGGGAGGGTCGCCCACCGCCGCACGCGCCACGGCCAGCAGCTGGCGTTCGCCTTGGCTCAGGTTGCCGCCGTCGGCATCAATGACCGTGTGGTAACCGTTGCTCAGACGCCTGATGAAACCGTCGGCGTTGACGAGTTTGGCAGCCTCTATGCAGTCTTGGTCGGTGGCGTCAAGACGACCGTAGCGGATGTTGTCAAGAACGGTGCCGGTGAACAGTTGTGTCTCTTGCAGCACTATGCCCAGTGAATGACGGAGGTCCGGTTTCCTGATGCGTGAAATGTCAATGCCGTCGTATGTGATGCTGCCCGCGCCGATGTCATAGAATCTGTTGATCAGGTTGGTTATGGTGGTTTTGCCCGCTCCCGTGCCACCGACAAATGCTATTTTCTGGTCGGGCATGGCATTGATGGTGATGTCATGGAGCACTGTCTTCTCGGGGGTATAGCCAAAGTCGACATTCTTGAACTCAACGCCTCCGTCAACCTTAATGAATCTTGGTTTGCCGTCGGCACTGCTTGTGGCAGGCACTTTCCATGCCCAGGTGCCGGTACGTTGGATAACGGGAAGCAGAAATCCGTTGCTGGCTTGCGCTGCATTGACAAGTTCCACGTCTCCATCGTCGCTCTCGGGCTTCTCGTCAATCACGCTGAAGACGCGCTCGGCACCGACAGCAGCGTTCAGCACACTGTTTATCTGCTGGCTGATGTTGGCAATCGGGCGTGCAAAACTCTTGTTGAGGGTGAGGAAGGCGACCAGCGTACCGAGGGTCATGTCAATGTGACCGTTGAGGATAAGTGCCGCGCCGGCTACGCCAATCAGCACATAACTGAGTTGGCCCAGGTTGCCGTTGACGGGCATCACGATGTTGGCGATTCGGTTTGCTTGGTAAGTGCCTTCGCGCAGTGTTTCGTTGATTTGCTCGAACTGCTCTATCGCTTCGTCTTCGTGGCAGAATACCTTTACAACCTTTTGGCCCGTCATCATCTCTTCAATATATCCGTTGACGTCGGCAATTTTTTGTTGTTGGATTTTGAAGTGTTTGCGCGAGCGTTTTCCCAGCTTCGTGGTCGTCACCGCCATCAGTATGGCCATTACAACCGAGACCGCTGTCAGAGGTATGCTCAGGGCTATCATGCTGGCAAGTGTCACCGTCAACGTGATGATGGAGTTCAGCGCTTGAGGCAGGCTCTGGCTTATCATTTGTCTTAATGTGTCAACATCATTGGTGTAGCGCGACATTATCTCGCCGTGGGGGTGGCCGTCAAAGTAACTGAGCGGAAGTTGCTGCATGTGCTTGAACATATCGGTGCGCAGGCGCAGCATCGTGCCCTGGCTCACGTTGACCATCAGTCTGTTGTAGGTGTATGAACATATCACGCCAACCAACAGAATCAGCGCCAACTTGAATAGTGTCTGTGCCAGCGATGCATATTCCGGGTTGTTGACTTGGGTCAGGGGAATGATGTAATCGTCAATAAGGGTCCGGGTGAATAGGGTGGAGGCCAGCGTAGTCACAGATGTGATGACAATGCAGACAGCAACTGTCAGACATGTAAACCTGTAATTCGATAGTACAAGTCTTATCAACCTGATTAGGGTGCTTTTGTTTTTCATTGCTTGTCCTCCTTTCTCGGTGCGTCAAAGTCACCGTTTGTCTCATTTTGCAAGTCGCAGATTTCTTTATATATCGTATTGGTTTCCAATAATTCCTTGTGTGACCCGACTCCGCTGACTCGGCCGTTGTCCAGGACGATGATGCGGTTGCAGTCCTTGATGCTGCCAATGCGTTGTGAAATAATGAGTTTGGTGACATCGGGCAACGCTCTCGCAAACGAGGCGCGGATTGATGCGTCTGTCGAGTTGTCGCAGGCGCTTGTCGAGTCGTCAAGCACTATCACTTTGGGCTTCTTGAGCAATGCACGGGCGATGCACAATCGTTGCCGTTGTCCGCCCGAGACGTTTGTGCCGCCTTGCTCAATCACGGTCTCATAGCCCTGGGGCATCTGCTCGATGAACTCGTCGGCACAGGCTATGCGGCAAACCTGTTTGCACTCTTCGAGGGTCGCGCTGGCGTTGCCCCATCTGAGGTTGTCAAGTATGGTGCCCGAGAACAGGATGTTCTTTTGCAGCACTACCGCCACGCTGTTGCGAAGTGTCGTCAGGTCCAGCGTTCTGACGTCTTTGCCGCCAATCAGCACCGAGCCGCGTGTCGCATCATAGAGGCGGCTCAGCAGATTGATAAGGCTTGACTTGCCGCTACCGGTGCCACCAATGATGCCTATGGTCTCGCCACTGGCTATGTGCAGGTCGATGCCGTGCAGCGCATATTCGCCGCTACCGCCCTTGTAGGCAAAACTGACATTGTTGAAGTCTATGCTGCCCGACTCGATTTCTGTGTCGGCATTTGCCGGGTTCTCGATGTCCGGGGTCTCTTCGATTATCTCGGCAATGCGTTTCCCGCTGGCGGCACTCATTGTCAGTTGAACGAAAATCATACTGAGCATCATCAGTGACATGAAAATGCTCATGACGTATGTGAATAGGGAGGTCAGTTGGCCTGTCGTCAGTTGTCCCGCAACGACAAATTGTGCGCCGAACCACGAGATGGCGATGATGCAGGAATATACAACCAGATTCATGAAGGGGTGGTTGATCGCCATTAACCCTTCGGCTTTTACATACAATTTGTACAGGCCTTTTGCCGCGAGTTCAAACTTCTGGTTCTCGTAGTCCTCGCGCACGAATGCCTTGACGACTCTGATGGCCGACACGTTCTCGCGAACACTCGAGTTCACAACGTCATATTGCTTGAAGACCTTTGTGAAAACGTTTGATACGGCACGGATAACCACTATCAGCACCGTGAGAAGCACGATTGCGGCTATGATGAAGATTATGCTTAATTTACAGCTGACCACAAAGCACATGACAATACTTGACACCATCGATAGCGGGGCGCGCACCGATACCCGCATCAGCATCTGAAATGCGTTCTGCACATTGTTCACATCGGTGGTCATGCGCGTCACCAGGCCCGAGGTGCTGTATTTGTCTATGTCGCTGAAGGCGAAGCGCTGGATGTTGCGGTACATCGCGCTGCGCAGGTTGCAGGCAAACCCCGACGAGGCATAGGCTGCATATTTGCCCGCCAATATGCCCATTGCAAGGCTGATGAATGCCATTACAAGCATCACACAACCATAGAGGTAAACATTGTGCATGTTTCCGGCGCTTATGCCCTTGTCAATGAGCGATGCCGTTACATACGGAATCATTACGTCCAGCAGCACCTCCAGCATGATGAAGGTGGGCGTCAGTATGGACGCGGTCTTGTATTTGCCGACTTGCTTGGCCAGTGTCTTTATCATATTCTCATCTTGATAAAATTAATCGCAAATTTACTATTTTTTAAACTATTTTTTATTAATTTTGTCCAATAAAGAAATAATAATTTTGATGAAGAGATTTTTCTTGATACTTTGCTCTTGTCTGTTTGTGACAATAATGATTGGTGCTGCCACTGTTGACACCGGCGTGAGGATTTTTGACTCCAAGGTCCGCACTCTCAGGGTGGCGCCGCTCAGCAACCCTTATATGCCGCCCGTCATTGTGATGAACTCTGGCGACCGCATTAGGGTTGTCTTAGATTATCTTGACTATGACGTGCAGTATCTGCGCTACAGTGTCACCCATTGCAATGCCGACTGGCAACCTTCGATGCTGGTCGAGAGTGAGTATGTCGATGGCTTTGATTATGCCGACATTAACGACTATGAATGCAGTCGCGCAACCTTTCAGCAATACTGCAACTATTCGTTCGAAATACCTAACGATGAGTTTGTTATAACAAAGAGCGGCAACTACTTGCTCACGGTCTATCAGCAGGATGACCCTGACAGGATTTTGTTTCAGACCCGTTTCTCGATATGTGAGAGAATGGTTGACGTGATGCCCGAGGTCACCTCCCGGACCGACGTTGATTACAACAGCGAGCACCAGCAGGTGGCAGTCAAGGTCAACTATCGCCAGGGCGACGTCAATGACCCCTACAACGACTTGACGCTTGTGGTTGGACAGAACATGAGACAGGACCAGACACGATTTGTCACCAAACCCATGATGGTTGGGATGGGCGAGATAACTTACGACCACAACCCCCTGCTGATTTTTGAGGCGGGTAATGAATATCGCCGTTTCGAGACCGTAAACACCAACACCATCAACATGGGTGTTGCCCAGATAAAATATTACGAACCCTTCCATCATGCGACACTTCTTGTTGACGAGCCGAGGGCCAACCTGCAGTATCTGTATGACCAGACCCAGTTCGGCCATTTCACCGTACGCAATGCCGAGTCCGACGAGAGCAATATCGAGGCTGACTATCTGGTGACACACTTCACCCTCAACACAGGCGGTCCTCTCGAGGGTGGGCAGCTCTTGCTTGACGGCGAGTTCCTGCTGGGCATGCCGTCGTCAATGGCGGTGATGAAATATGATGCATCAAGCGGTTGCTACGTCAGCGACCTGCTGCTCAAGCAAGGATCATACAACTACCAGTACCTGTGGCTTCCCGACGGAACCGACGTCGCGCGCACCGCCATGATCGAGGGCGACAAATACCAGACCGTCAACCAATACCCGATATTGGTCTATTACCACCCCTCGGGCGCCCGCTACGACCGCCTCGTCGGCTACGCCGTCGCC
>JAGHSV010000088.1 GCA_018065665.1 Candidatus Sodaliphilus aphodohippi | reverse complement strand
CATTCCATACCTATGACCCTGAGCGACAGCGTCTCATCAACCGCGACTACTGCCGCCTCGAGGGAATACGCTACTATCGCGGCATACGTGCTTTCTTCGGTGGCAAACCCGAGAAGGTAGGTTACATCGCCGGCACCGTCAAGTCGGCAACCGAGGTCATGGACCACCCGCGTTATCACTATCGTGAGGGCAGTGACGACCAGTGGAAACCCGTCAACAGGGCAATGGTTTACCTCATGGACAAGCGCGGTGTCACCATTAGCGCATACCGCACCGATGGCGAGTGGAACGGAGTCTTCGCCTTCTTCTACCTCAAACCCGGCAAATATACCGTCCGCGTCGTTGCCGACGGCTACCAGACCATGACCCAGCAAGTCGAAGTCAAAGCCGACAAGACCACCTACCTCCTCCCCAAACTCCAAAAGAACTAAACCTCCTTGTTTGCCCCTTATATAGCTTCATCGCCTATATAGCCATCCCCCTCAATAGGAGTGGCACGAGGCTATAAACCAAAAGCGCCCCCGCTCTCATTGAGCAGGGACGCAATATCATCGTAACACCCTCACTGATAGCCCCTCGCCTTCAGGAGAGGGGTTGGGGTGAGGCTCCCATTTATGTCTGTTATTCGTTGCCGTACTCGATGGTGTCGCCGGGGCGCAGGCCGCGGCAGGTGCCGTGGGCTGGGTTGCGGTAGAGGTCATAGTCAAAGGCCTCGCGGTAGCGGTTCCAGGTGTGCATGGGCAGGAACAGGTCCACGTTTATGGTGGCGAGGAATTGCCGTGCGCCGTAGGCGAAGTCGCCGCCAATGTTGGGTATGACGGGGAACATGGCGATGTCGATGGCTGGGCTGTAGGTGGCTATGGCTTGCAGAATCACGTGGTAGTCGCCCATTGCCTTCTTGACGTCGGCAGGGGTGTTCTCGGGCATGAAGTGCCAACAGTTGTAGTCGCCGGCATGAAAGATGCTGTGACCGTCAATGTCAACGAGGAAACACACACCGGCGTCGGTCGAGTTGAAGGCCCTGACCTTGATGTGCCCGTCGGCAAAGTCTTCGTCGTGATGGATAAAGGTGAAAGGGTAGGCGGCGAGGTCCATCGAGCGCATGAGTTTGCGGCGGCATTCGTTGGCAATGACGTAACGCTCAATGGGGTAGCGGTCTTTCCACAAGAAGATGTCGTGGTTGAGGTGGTCGCGGTGGCTATGAGACACAAAGACATGGATGCGCTTGGCGCGGGCGAGGATGCTGTCCACCACGCCGCGCTCGTCGGTGTAGTAGTCAAATATCAGTGTTGCTTCGCTGCACTCGACGGCAAAACCGCTATGGCCTATGCACGTTATTTTCATTAACCTTGCTGTATTCCTTTCATGGTCAGTGCGATGCGCTGTCTCTCGAGGTCAACCGACAGTACCCTGACTTTTACTATCTGGTTAACCTTTACAACGCTCGCTGGGTTCTCGACACGGCGGTTTGACAGTTGTGACACGTGAACGAGGCCTTCCTTGTGGACGCCGATGTTGACAAATGCCCCGAACTGCGTCACGTTGGTGACGATGCCGTTGAGTTCCATGCCTTCGCGCAGGTCTTTGATGTCGTTGATATTATCGTCAAACTCAACGGTATTGGTCTGCTGGCGCGGGTCGCGGCCGGGTTTCTCGAGCTCTTTCATGATGTCGCGCAGTGTCGGCTCGCCAACGTCACCGCCGATGTAGCGCTTCAGGTCGATTCTGTCACGGGCCTCGCGGTCGTTGATGAGTTGCTCAACGCTGCAGTTGCAGTCCTTGGCCATCTGTTCGACAAGTTCGTAGCGCTCGGGGTGTACTGCCGAGTTGTCCAGCGGGTTCCTGCTCTCGGGGATGCGCAGGAAACCGGCTGCCTGCTCAAAGGTCTTTGCACCCAGTTTGGGGACATTCATGATGTCTTGTCGGCTCTTGAAGGCACCGTTTTCGGCCCTGTAGTTCACGATGTTCTGGGCGAGGGTGGGGCCGAGGCCGGCAACGTGTGTCAGCAGTTCCTTTGATGCCGTGTTGATGTTGACGCCAACGCTGTTGACACAACTGTCGACGGTGTAGTCCAGCGCCTCCTTTAGCCGTGTCTGGTCCACGTCGTGCTGATACTGCCCGACGCCAATGGATTTGGGGTCGATCTTGACCAGTTCGGCAAGAGGGTCAAGCAGACGCCGCCCGATTGACACTGCGCCGCGGACGGTGACGTCGTGGTCGGGAAACTCCTCGCGGGCAATCTTGGATGCCGAGTATATCGACGCGCCGCTCTCGCTGACGACGTGTATATTGACGTTGAGTTCTTTGTTCAGTTTCTTCAGGAAACGCTCGGTCTCGCGACTTGCGGTGCCGTTGCCCAGGGCGATGTCGGTGAGTTTATGCTTCTCGACCAGGTCTCGTACAAGCCGCGAGGCGCCATCGATGTCGTTGGCGGGCGCGACGGGGAACATGACGTCGTGGTGCAGCATGTTTCCCTGCTCGTCAAGGCATACAATCTTGCAGCCTGTGCGGAAACCGGGGTCAACGGCAAGCACGCGCTTGTGGCCCAGTGGCGGGGCAAACAGCAGTTGGCGCAGGTTCTGGGCAAAGGTCTCGATTGCCAGTTCGTCGGCTTTGGTCTTGGCGGCAGCGGCAAACTCGGTCTCGATGGACGGTTTCAGCAGTCGCTTAAAACTGTCTTCGGCGGCTTCGGACACCAGTCTGGACGCCTCGTTTTGTCCTTTCACGACAATACGTGACACGTTGTCGATTGACCGCTGCTCGTCTATGTCAATGCTCACTTTCAGGAATCCTTCTTTCTCGCCGCGGCGGATTGCCAGCATCTGGTGGCCTGCAACACGTTTGAGGGGCTGGGAGAATTCATAGTAGTTCTCGTAGTTGCGCCCTTCGATTTCTTTGCCTTTGACAAAGTGTGAATTGAGGCGTGCCTCGTGTCTGAACGAGCGGCGCACCGAGTTGCGCACCGTCTCGTTCTCGCTAATCCACTCGGCAATGATATCCTTGGCCCCGGCGATGGCATCGTCGGTGGTCTTGACATCGTCGGTTATGAACTTGGTGGCGCGGTTCTCGATGTCATCGCCATGCTGTGACATGATGATTTTGGCGAGCGGCTCCAGACCGCGCTGACGTGCTGCTTCGGCACGTGTCTTGCGTTTGGGTTTGTAGGGCAGGTATATGTCCTCCAGTACGGTAAGGTCCCAGCAGTTTGAGATTCGGTTTGACAGTTCGGGAGTGAGTTTGTCCTGTGCCTCAATGGTTTTGAGGATTGTGGCACGACGTTTCTCCAACTCTTTGTAGTAGTTGAGTTTTGAGTCTATCGACTGGATAGCCTGTTCGTCAAGGTTGCCGGTGGCTTCCTTGCGATAACGGCTGATGAAGGGTATTGTTGCCCCGTCTTCGAGCAGGTTGACGGTGTTGCCCACTTGCCCGAGGGGGATGTTCAGTTCGCGAGAGATGAGATCAGTGATTTTACTGTTCATGTTTCTTGGTTCTTAACGTGATAAGTGTTATTTCGGGGGCGACACCGATGCGCATGGGCGGCCCCACCGTGCCCAAGCCGGTATTGACGTACAGATATTGTCCGCCTTGATTATATAGGCCTGCCCACTCTTTGTATCGCCAGCATGATGGCGACCATCCCAGCAGGACGGTCTGCATGGCGTGGGTGTGGCCCGATAGCGTGAGCGACGTGTTTGTCTTGCCAACAAGGGCATGCCGCCACATGTAGGGGTTATGCTGCAGCACAATCTTGAAGACGCTGTCGGTGGCGTTGCCGTGGTATGCCTGGCTGAATGTGCCGTATATGGGGAATGGCTTGTCGCCGTAGTTCTCTATGCCGATGATGGCGATGCTGTCGCCGCCTCGACCAATTATTGACGTGGCATTGTTGAGCATTTTCCAACCCATGCCTTGCTGCAACTGCCTCAGAGCCAACCGGTCGCTGTCGCGCTGTTCGGGAGTCATCCACCGGCAGTAGTCGTCATAGTCGTGGTTGCCAAGGACCGAGAACACGCCGTCTTTTGCCTTGATTCGGGATAACGTGTTGCGGTACGGCAGTGCTTCGGCACTGACGGTGCTGACGAGGTCGCCGGTGAAGAACACGGCATCGGCGTCCATTTCATTGATGCGCTTGACAAAGCGGGCTACGAATGCTGTATCGCCGGCAAAACTGCCAAGGTGGGCGTCGCTGAACTGTACTATCTTGTAGCCGTCAAACTCGGTTGGCAGGTTGTCAAATTCAAGCGTTGCCTCGTTGACTTGAATTTGTCGCGGAGTGACAAAATACCCCCAAACCATGAGTACAAACACCAGCAATCCAAAGGTCGCGGCAATGTATGCCGCCATGCGTCGGCCTGGCGTCCGTTTTTTCATCATCATGCCCGGAAGGTAAATCAGCGTACCGATGAACTTGGGGATATAGACCATGAAATAGGTCATGACAAGCAGAGTGCCGGTGTGCAGCGACGTGGTGCCGCTCGCGAGAACCGCCCCGCAGCATGCCAGACACGCTGTCGCAATGACTGCAATCGCTATATGTGCCTTTGAGAGCACGTTGTGCCCTGCCGCCTTTAACTGGCGGTATAAGAATACATCGATGGCGATGTTGAGTAACAATACCGCAATGAGCGGCAACCATTGCATTCGCATAGCGTGGGGTGGAGGTTATCCTATCGCTTCGAGTTTGTTGGTCAACGGATTACTGTACATCTGCAGCATCTTGTTGAACATGTAGAAACGGTCAAACTCGCTTAGCTTGATGTCGGTGACTTTGTCCATCTGCGAACTCAGGTACTTGGTGAAGGCTTCCTTCTCCTCGGCAGTGTACTTGTCGGCAAAGTCGTTGTTCTCAAACAGGATGTCGTGGGCGATGTAGTTGGTTTTGAATATCTTGTAGTTCTCGTGAATCGCGTGGTCTATGATGTTGCAGATGCGGTGAACCGTGAGCATCTTGTCGAGGTCGGCCGGGATTTTGTCCAGTTCGTCGTTGATGCATGGCGTGAACGCATAGTGGACCTCGCCCTTGTGGCCCATGATGCCAACCTGCATGCTGAGGAGGTCATCGTCCTGCGATTTCTTCCAGTTGGGGTTTTTGCTCTTCATCAGGAACTCCTTGGCTTTCAGGTAGTCGTTGGGGTCATATTCGTAGCTGATGGCAATTGGGGCGATATTTAGTTCTTTGAGACTCTCAACGATTGACTTGTCGCGGTTGCCATAGGTGAGCATCTTGATGAGGCTCTCCTGGGTGCGGTCGTTGCTGTCCTTGCAGCGGCCCTCGCGCTGTGCTATCCAGATTGACTTTTTCTTTTGGGTAAGGGTGAAGTGCATGTATCCCGACAGCTGTATGGCGGCTGTCAGCGTCTGAATGCGCCCGAGGTTGCGTTTGACAATGAAACTGCGGTTGAGGCGTACAAGCCTCTCGATCCAGTCATATACGAGCAGATTGTTGCCGATGGCAATCTCGCATGCCTCGCGGTCGTCGCCAATCAGCAGGTAACACAGGTGGGCCGAGTCAAGCACGATGTCGCGGTGGTTGGTGACGTATGTATATGGGGTCTCCTTGTCTATGGCCTCAAGACCGCTCGATGATAGGGCTGTGTGGGTCTTCTCCAGCAGACCGTCAATGATTTTGCACATCACCACTGACTGGAACTCGTGCTTGGAGTTGAGGCCCAGCAATGTCTTTTTCAGTTTTGAGAACGGGAATTCGGGCATCAGCATTGTGCCTATCTTGCGCAGCGAAGGGTTCTCAATCAGTATCGAAATCTCGTTGTGGAAGTCCTTATCTGCTATGGGGCAGATGTCGGCATATTCAATTGGGGGGATAATTTCCTTGTCTGTCATCGTTTTCATTTTCGTTAACATTTTTCTTTTAATCCCCAAAGATACAAAAAATATTTTGAATAGCAATAAAAAGATTGCTGTAGTGGAAGTTCTTACTTTTATTGGGCGGTGGGACAGTGCTGTTGTGTGCTGTCCATGACGCAGTGCCGGTCCCCGATGTTGCTGTTTTATGACAATGCCATTGTGTTGGCATAGTCGCGCCATTTCTCGATTAGTGCTGTCATGTCGGCGGGTATCTCGCTGTCAAAGTCCATTTGCTCGCCGGTGACGGGATGGACGAACCCCAGCGTTTTGGCGTGTAGGGCCTGGCGGGGGCAGGTCTTGAAGCAGTTTTGGATAAAGTGGCTGTAACTGGCGGTGCGGGTGCCCCTGAGGACCTGGTCGCCACCGTAGCGCTCGTCGTTGAACAGCGGGTGTCCGATGTGCTTCATGTGGACTCTGATCTGGTGGGTGCGACCGGTTTCGAGTTGGCAGCGGACAACCGCGACGTGCCTGAGATTTTCGAGCGTATGGTAATGGGTGACAGCGTGTTTGCCCATGTCTCCGTCAGGGAAGACACACATCTGCAGGCGGTCGCGCAGGCTGCGCCCGATGTTGCCCTCGACTGTGCCGTCGGCGTCTTTCATTTCGCCCCACCCCACGGCAATGTATTGACGTTTGGTGGTTTTGTTGAAGAACTGGTTGCCGAGCAATGTCTTGGCGCGAGGTGTCTTGGCAACAACAAGCAGGCCCGATGTGTCTTTGTCGATGCGGTGTACGAGGCCCATGCGGGGGTCTGTGACGTCATAGTCGGGGTTGTCCTTGAAGTGCCATGCAAGGGCGTTGACAAGCGTGCCGTCATAGTTGCCGTGGCCCGGATGCACGCACAGTCCAGCAGGCTTGTTGACCACCAGCAGTTCGCTGTCCTCGAACACTATGTCAAGAGGGATGTCCTGTGCGATAATCTCGTTTTCATATCGGGGACGGTCGATCACCACGCTGATGATGTCGCCCGGATGGACGCGGTAGTTCGATTTCACGACTTTGCCGTTTACCCTGATGCATGATGCGTCGGCGGCGTTCTGGATGCGGTTGCGCGAAGTTCCCTTGATGCGTTCAACAAGATACTTGTCAATTCTGAGCAATACCTGCCCTTTTTCAACCTCATAGCGATAGTGCTCCCAGTAGTCGCGCCCGTTCTCGGTAAAGTCGGGGTCAGTGAAGTCCAGTTGGATTTCGCTTTGGTTTTCTGACAACTCGAGGTCTTCGTCTGTATAATCCATCTGCATGAATAGACGCTTATTTTTCGAAGTTTGCGGCGTTTTCGCGTTCGAGGGCTTCAATCTCGTCGCTCGAGAGGATTGAGTCGGGGGCAAAGTTCTCGATGCTGCCGTCGCCGACAACGAGGCGGATGTGCGAGTCCACGCGGACTATCTGTCCGGCCTTGACGAGTCTGCCGTTGGCGCTGACATTCAATATCAGACCTTCGTACTGGCTTTGTATGCTGTCCACTTTGATGTCCGAGAATCCCAATGACTTGAGCATGGCTTGTCCTTGCCTTACGCCCATGTCTTTGAGTTCCGGCATCTTGATGTCACGGGCATGCATTGCGTTAATCCTGAGGTATATCGGACGCACCGGTTTGACGTATGCTCCGGGAGCCGGCGATAGGTCGAGAATGATGCCTGGTTTGATGTCTTTGTTGTAGGTCGACGAGTCGCTCACGTCCCACTCCAGACCGGCCGCTTCAAGCTTTTCTACCGCCTGTTCAAAGGTCAGATACCTGACATCAGGGACTTTACGCTGGCTGCCATGGTCGGTGAATACGTCAATGGCCAGCAGCGATATGTATATGCAGGCAATAAAGGCCAGTATTATCAGGACCGAGTTCGCGATGATAGGGTGTTTCTCCCTAAAACTGTTGATGTTGTTTCCTCCCATATCTGTGGATTTCGTTCAATTTCTTTTCAATTAAATTGCAAAGTTAAAAACAAATTTTCTAATTGTCAAATATTCAGCAATACTTCTGAGACAAATTAGGGTGAGGCATTGTGGCAACGGGTGCTTGTCAGAGTTAAAGTTGAGGTTTAAGTAGGGCTAGCAAATGGCAATGTCCGAAATGTGAAACTTATTAAAGAATAACTTGAACTGTATGTATGTAAAATAATGCGGACCAAAACGATAGTAAATCATTCTAGTCCGCACTATTTATATCCTGAATTGTTGCGTCAAATGTCGGGGAACTTCATGTTCGCCACTTCCATCATGCGCGTGACGTCAAAATAAAAACCTTCGGCTTTTTTGCCTTCTTGCGGTTGGACTTTGACATATTCAATGCCGTTTCCCTTCTCCTCGTGGTCTATTGCGACAAAGCCAAGGAAGTTTACTATGTTGTATTCATGTTCGGGGGCCATTACCACCCATGGCTCTTCTTTGGTGCCACGCCCGCTTGACATTATTGCGGCAATCAGGCGGTCAAGCCTGAACTGGCGGATCGCTGCACGGTTGTACTTTTTCTTCTCTTTTAGTACATAGATGAAGAATTTCATCTGATCCATGTCAAATATGTTGTCGTTAAGCGACAAGTATGCGTATTTCTCGATGCTGTCACACTCGGCTCTCGTGTGCGGCTCTTTGTAGTACAGTTTCTCGACGACGTCGCAGTATACTGACTCGCGGAAGGGGTTGTAGTCCTCCTGAAAACAGTATCCGTAGTAGAAGTTGCGGTAGGCTTCTATCGACATGGTGGTGTCGTTGCTCTGGAATGACCTCAACAGCTTGGGGTAATAGTACATCGAGTTTGGATTCTCGGTGACTTCCTTTACATGGTTAAAGTCAATCTTTTTGACCTCGAATTTCGTTTGGCTGTATGCAGTGACGGCACACAGGGCCGCCAGCGTCAGGATTGTATATGCTAATTTCTTCATAATGTCAAATTAATTGTTGGGTAACGGTATGTCAGGGCAGTCGGGGGTGGTTAGGCCCTTGATGGCGATGCCGATGATTGCCACTGCAACTATTGTGGCAAAGCACTTGGCGCAGAAGTATTGCCAATAGGCTTTGCTTTTGAAGTCAAGCCAACTGCCGTCGGGGGTTCTCGAGTACATGAACTGCCCTGCTGCGGCACCGAGTGTCACTCCCAGAACCATGAACCTCGGGTCGGTGACGATACCAACCAGCGCTCCGGCCATCGCACCGAGGCCCACATAAAGGTTGCTTGACCTTTTGCCGTCGGGCTCGCCTTTGGGCGATATGTAGGCCAGTGCAGCCACCATTGCCGTCATGACCCCCCATTCGATGAATGTCTTGGTCGGGACTGCAATGTAGTAACTGTAGTGCAGCAGCACCAGCCCGGCGTATGCGGGGATGGCGGCCACGAACTTGGGATACAGCACCATAGCGACTGCAAGCACAAGGCAGGCAATCCCCAGGAATAGCAGTATGTATTGAAGCACCATGTTTATAATAACTTGTCTTTGCCCCGTTTTATTGTTTGGGGGCCGCTCTTTTCACTTTATTTAATCATCTGCGCCTGTCTCTGGCTCGCTGTCTTGCTCGGCTGGCCTAACCTCGTCGGGGTAGGAGATGCTCGTGTGGTAGAAGGTCTTCATCTGCTCGATGAACACATGCTTGACGGTTTCTACGTCCTTGAAACTGATGGGGGCCTCGCGGAACATCCCGTCTGCAATCTGGCCGTTTATGACTCTGTCAACCATGCCGGCAATCGCACTCTCCGAGTGGTCGCTGACACTCTTCAGCGCTGCTTCACAGGCGTCGGCCATCATCAGTATTGCCGCCTCTTTTGTTTGCGGATTGGGGCCGGGGTATGAGAACGGGGCACGGTCAACTTTCTCAAAGGGGGAGTTCTTGCATGCCTGTGCATAGAAGTAACGTGTCACGCCCTTACCGTGGTGCTGCAGGATTAGGTCTTTGATGACCTGGGGCAGCCTCGCTTTCTCGGCAAGTTTCAAGCCGTCCTTGACGTGGGCAGTGACGATGCTGGCACTCTGGTCCGGAGTCAGCCCGTCATGGGGGTTGATGCCGTTCTGGTTCTCGGTGAAGAAGGTGGGGTTGCTCAGTTTTCCGATGTCGTGATAGAGCGCACCGGCACGTGCCAACTGCATGTTTGCCCCGATTTCCATTGCGGCCTCTGAGGCGAGGTTTGACACCTGAAGCGAGTGCTGGAAGGTGCCGGGACAGTTGACCGACAGTTTTCTCAGGATGTTGTTGTTGATGTCGCTCAATTCGACCAGTGTCACTATCGATGTGAAGCCGAACAGTTTCTCAACTACAAATATCCCGATGTAGGCAAACGACAGGATGATGCAGTTGATGGCGAAGTAAACAAGGTAGTGCCAGTTGATTTGGTCAAGATTGTCGGTGCTGATCAGGGTTTGGGCCACATAGGTGAGCGTATAGCCTACGAATATGAACAGCGCGCACTGTACCAGTTGGGAGCGTCGTCTCAGCTGCTGCAGTGACACGATTGCTATGTCGCCTGCGATGAATTGCATGATGATGAACTGAGCCTGCTCGTTGGCCACAAGCGAGCATGTCAGTATGCACACCAGGTGGGCAAACAGCGAGATGCGCGAGTCAAAAAAGGCGCTGATTACAATCGGCAGGGCCGCAAACGGTATAAGATACAGGTAGTTGGACCTGAATTTTGTGATTAGGATGACTGTGCAGATAAAGACACAGAGGAACGAAATCAGGAATACTACGCTTCGCATCTTGTTGAACTCGTCGTTGCGCATGAAGTACAGGAACAGGAAGAATGCCGTCATCAGCATTGCTACAATTGTCGCTTTGCCGGCAAATGACAAGTTTTTGTCGATTTTGTCATTCAGAGTTCGCTGTGCCAGCATCCTGCTGTATGTCTTGAGAATTGCGTCGGTCTGCGGGGTCACGATAGTACCCGTGAAGATGATGGCCTCGCCGCTCTGCACCGTGCCGCGCGGCGCGAGTTCGCGGGTGGTGTCCTCGGCAAGTGACTTGCTGTTGATGTCATGGTCCAGGGTCACGTTGGGCGTCAGGTAGTCGCTGATGGGGAGCGAGACGATGAGGTCGTGGGCGGTGGGCTTGAAAGCCGAGTCCAATAGCGCGTATGCGCCCCTGATTGACCTCATCTGGCCCGCGTCAATGAGTTGGGCCACGCCGTTGGTGCCGAGGATGCGGGCGCGATGGCCTGCGTTTTGTGTGATTTTGTCGCTCGTGCTGTTGTCCACGATGCCGTTGCGGTATATCGTGTCAATGGTTGCCAGCAGTTGTGAGCGTATTGCCGACGGCACCTCTTTGTGTGTCGCCAGCACCGTTGCCAAGCGTCGGGTTTGCTCTTTCGCCACCATACTGTCGATGCGGTAGGTCTCGATGAAGTTTGCCATGATGCTGTCGCGGATGTGCTGTTTGGCGGCCTCATCAAGTTCAATGGGGATTTCAAACGGGGCTGTCAGTGTCGGGTTTGTCCACGGACGGCCAATCTCGTAGTTCAGTTTGGTGTCGCGGCCGCTCCATGTCAGTGCCACTGATATGGCAATGATGGCTAATACCAGTATGGTTATCTTGGCTGTGGTTTGTCTTTTACTTGTCATGATTCAGCAAATTTATCCTGTTTGTTAGCGGTCTGTGCGTGCGGCCGTGTTGACGCCTTTGACGTTCTTCAGTCGTTTGCACAGGTTGCTGACTGTCGCCGCGTCCTCAACCAGTACGTCCAGCGTGCATGTGAACAGGCCGCCCTCTGACTGGATGTTGAGGCCGCGTATGTTGATAGCCAGGTTTGTCGATATGATATATATGATTTCCTGTAGGATTCCCATGTGGTCAACGCCCTCAACGTGGATGCGGGCGGGGAATTTCTCGCGGGTATGCTCCCAGCGGGTCTCGACAAGGTTGCCGCCGAAACTGCTTTTCAGTTTCATTGCCACCGGACAGTTGAGTTTGTGGACAATGACTTTTTTGTGTTCGTTGACATATCCGACAACGTCGTCACCGGGGATAGGGTGGCAGCATTCGGCCAGCGTGTAGTTGCTCTCGCCGTTCTCGCTCCTGAGGACATACACCTGCTTGGTGTCGATGTCTGAGAGGGGAGTTTCGTCTTCTTTGGGTTTCCCGCCTCCAAACGTGTTCAACAATTTGCTGAACAGGCTGTCGTTTTGCTGTTTACCTTTTTTGAACGATTTGACGCTGAGCACAATCTCGTCGTTGCCGATTTTGTAGCACAGGTCCTCTTTGTTTTTGGCCTGCTCGTTGCTGATGATGCGCGTGATGGTCTCGTTGCTCGCTTCCAGGCCGTTCTCGTTCAGGAAAGCCTGCAGCAGTTGCTCGCCGCGTTCAATCACGATGCGGCGTCCGTGCCTCAGGGCAGCGCGAAGTCTTGTTTTGCCCTTGGCGGTCACCAGAAACTTGCTCCACGATGGCTGGGCCTGCTGTGAGTGCGAGGTGAGAATCTCCACCTGGTCGCCACTCGACAGTTTGTGAGAAAGCGGCACCAGTTTGTGGTTCACCTTGCCTGCTATGCAGTGGGTGCCGATTTCGGTATGCAATGTGAACGCCATGTCAAGCACCGATGCGTCTTTGGGCATCGTTATCAGTTCTCCCTTGGGGGTGAACACGACAATCTCCGATGCAAACAGGTTCAGTTTGATTGTGTCAAGGAAGTCCAGCGCGTTGGGCTCGGGGTTCTTGAGAATGTCCTCGATGGTCTGCAGCCACGCTGCCAGTTCGCTCTCTTCGTCGCCCTCGCCGATTTTGTACTTCCAGTGTGCGGCAAATCCGCGTTCGGCGATGTCGTCCATGCGCCGGCTCCTGATCTGCACTTCAACCCAGTTGCCGTCAGGGCCCATCACTGTGATGTGCAGCGCGCGGTAGCCGTTGGCCTTGGGGGTGCTGATCCAGTCTCGCACGCGGTCGGGGTGCAGGCGGTAAAGGTCGGTAATCTCGCTGTAGATGTTCCAGCAGATGCGTTTCTCATCGGGTTCGTTGTCACACTCGAACACGATGCGGGCGGCATACAGGTCGTAAACCTCTTCAAACGGCACATGCTTGGTCTCCATCTTTTTCCAGATCGAGTAGCACGACTTGACGCGGGCACTGAATTCATATTTCAGCCCTATGCTGTCAAGACGTTCCCTGATGGGTGCCGAGAATTTCTCGAACAGGGCGTTGCGGGCTTGCTCGCTTTTGGCAATTTTACTTGTTATATTGGCATGAACCTCGGGGTGCTCATATTTGAAACTGAGGTCTTCGAGTTCGGTCTTGATGGCGAACAAACCAAGGCGGTGGGCAAGCGGGGCATAGATGTACAGGGTCTCGCCCGCAATCTTATATTGTTTGTTGGCTGGCATCGATGCCAGCGTGCGCATGTTGTGCAGGCGGTCGGCCATCTTGATGAGGGTGACGCGGATGTCATCGCTCATGGTCAGCAGCAGTTTCCTGAAGTTCTCGGCCTGGGCCGACGCATGGTCGCCGAAGATGCCGCCCGAGATTTTTGTCAGACCCTCGACAATGGTGGCTATCTTCTTGCCGAACTGTGCCTCGATGTCCTCGACGGTGTAGTCGGTGTCCTCGACAACGTCATGCAGCAGGGCAGCGCAGATGGATGTCGAACCAAGACCGATTTCCTGGCTGACTATCGTTGCAACGGCAAGGGGGTGCATGATATAGGGCTCGCCCGAGCGGCGGCGGATGCCGTCGTGGGCGTTGCGGGCAAAGTTGAAGGCCTTCTCGATGATTTCCACTTTCTTGCGGTGATTGCTCGCAAGGTATCCGCGCAGGAGTTCGTTATAGGCTCCTGTAATCATGAGTTCCTCGTGATAGGCGTTGGGGTCGTTGGCTGCCATTATATTTTGTTCGTTTTTTCTATCGGTATAAAAAAGTATTAACTGCAAAATTAATAAATTTAGGTAATATCTGCCAAAATTCTGCCAACAATTTTCAAAAAACTCAACAGCACGATACAAAAAACATATCAATGCCCCCATTCAACCGACGCCAACGGTGCCGGCTATGGTCATTGGTGAGACCTTTTGCCCTAAGATTTGGTGGGTTGGGATATTTTTTGTAATTTCGCAGTGATAAATTTTGATAAAACATAAGATATGAAAAAATATAGTTTAGTTTTGATGGTTGCAGTGCTGGCAATGCTGGCATCGTGCAACGGCAGTAAGTTCCATGTCGATGGCAAGATTGAAGGTGCCAGCGACACCGTTAAGATGGTTCTGGAGTCATCCAGCAATGGCATGTGGTTTATTGTGGACTCGGTTAATCCGGGCACTGACGGTTCGTTCTCGCTCGCTGAGGAAGCCCCCGAGTACCCCAACATTTATCGTCTCAGGATTGGAGACCAGTCGAGTTATTTCCCCATCGCCAGTATCGACCAAATCACGGTGAACTCCAAGTTCAAGACGTTCGCCACCGACTACACCCTGGCAGGCAGCGACCATGCCGTGCAGGTGATGAATATCGACAAGAAAGCGATGAAGTTCTCAAACGGTCAGGTCAACGATGCTGAACTCCAGGCATGGAAAAAGGAACTTGCCGGAGAACTCATCAAGGATCCCGCCGGCATTGTGGCTTACTACATCATTAATAAGAACGTGGGCAACCGTCCGCTGTTTGACCCTCTCGACGATGGTGACCTGCGCATCATTGGCGCTGTGGCAAACGCATTTAACACATTCCGCCCCGATGACCCGCGCACCAGTTATCTGGTGAACGTGCTCATGCAGGGGCAGCAGCGTCGCCGCGCCAACTCGGCACCGGCCGACACGATGTATGCGACGATGGCTTCGATTATCGATATCAACCTTGACGACTATGACGGCAAGAAGTACAGTCTGGTTGACGTCGCCTCGAAGCACGGTACTGTGCTCCTCAACTTCACCATGTACAAGACCGAATTCTCGCCAATGTTCAACAAGTTGCTCAACGACATCTATTCCGCCCACAAGGGTGCAGGCTTTGAGATTTACCAAATCAGCCTTGACAACGACAATGTGGCATGGCTGCAGGCAGCGCGCAACCTGCCGTGGATTACAGTTTATGACCCCAACGGCCAGAACTCGACCAACGTCGGCAACTATCAGGTGCGTGGTGTCCCCACCTCGTTCATCATCAAGAACGGCGACATCGTCGAGCGCGTTGACGATGCCAACAAGCTGAAAGCAACAGTTGACAAATATATGTAATCTCTTCACGCCATGATAACCGCAGCCGACAATAAGACTATAGTTGTGGTTGGAGCCGGTCCCGCTGGCCTGACCGCAGCCTACACGCTATTGCAACAAAAAGGATATCATGTTGTTGTCGTTGAAGAATGTCCCCAGGTTGGTGGTATTGCAAAGACTTTGAATCACAACGGCAACCTCATGGACATCGGAGGGCATCGATTCTTCACAAAAGTTGACGAGGTTAACGACTTCTGGAACAAAATAATGCCAATACAAGGCAAACCTTCAAGCGACGATATCGCATTGGGTACCGCCAAGGAGTTTGCCGCCGGGGGGCCTGATCCCCAAGAGAGCGATCGTGTGATGCTCGTTCGCAACAGAGTCTCCCGCATTCTCTATTCGCAGCATTTCTTTGACTATCCTGTCTCGCTCAGCATCAGCACGCTTCGCAGCATGGGATTGCTCAATACCATCAAGGTTGGTGTAGGTTATCTATGCGCCATGCTAAGGCATCGTGAAGAGAAGTCGCTTGAGGATTTCTACATCAATCGTTTTGGCAAGCCACTGTATAACATGTTCTTTGAGAACTATACCCAAAAGGTATGGGGCGTTCACCCGTCAAACATTGGTGCAGACTGGGGGCGCCAGCGCGTCAAGGGATTGTCCATAGTAGCCATTTTCAAAGACATCCTGTCTCGAACCTTTGTGCCGCGCTCAAAGCGACACGTCGAAACGTCCCTAATCGATCGTTTCACGTATCCCAAATACGGTCCTGGCCAGTTGTGGGAGTACCTTGCCGACGACATTAAATCCTTGGGGGGCGAGATAAGATTAAACTGCTGCGTACAGGAAATAAATATAAGTGATGGCAATGCTGTCAAATCGGTAGTCGTGCGCAACGAAGACGGTAGTTTGCAGACCATAGACTGCGATTACCTGTTGTCGTCAATGCCATTGCGAGACCTGTTTAATGGCATCAAGGGCATTCAGGTTCCAGACAATGTGTTGCATGCAGCACAAGGATTGCCCTATAGGGACTTCATCACGGTTGGCGTCCTCGTCAACCGTCTCAAGTTTGTCAACAAAACCAAAATCAAAACGTATGGGAACCGTATTCCCGACACTTGGCTCTATATCCAAGAACCACATGTAAAAGTGGGCCGTCTGCAACTGTTCAACAACTGGTCGCCATACCTTGTCAAAGACAACGAGAACACCATGTGGATTGGCATGGAGTACTTCTGCACCGAGGGAGACACCATGTGGAATACACCCGATGACAAGTTCATCACAATGGCTGCCGACGAACTGGTAAAAATTGGTGCCATAGAGAGCGTTGACGATGTACTTGACTCCACCGTCTATAAAATCAAAAAGGCATATCCCGCCTATTTTGGGACATACGGCCAGCTGGACGAAGTTCGCGGTTTCTTGGACGGCATTACCAACCTGTACTGTATTGGTCGCAATGGGCAACACCGCTACAACAACATGGACCACTCCATGTTAACTGCCATGCGTGCCGCCGATGCGATTATCGAAGGTAGAGACGGTCGCGACATGGTGTGGAGTGTCAATACCGAGCAAGAGTATCACGAGTCAAAATAACTATCGACCGCCATGCGCAACATCTTTGTGAACATTTCCAATGCCATTAAGTCACAGGACCGCAAAGCCCAACTCAGACTTCTGCTCTGGGGCAGTATTGTAGTGTTTCTGGTCCTGCTAGCCCTTGGAAGATTCCATGTCAGCCATGTTGATATTGATACCGATACATATATTACTGCCGGAAAAAACTACTTTGCCGGAATCATGGACAGGGAACGCACACCGGTATATCCCGTCATCTACCATATGGCCTGTTTGTTTGGCAATACTGTCGGTGAATACATAATCGTGCTGTTGCAGGAACTGGTATTCCTATGCTCGGTTGTATTCCTATATCGGGCTGTACGCATGGTTTTTCCCGAACGTAATATCACAACATTCATCGTTGTGGCGCTTTATGCTTGGAACCCGGCTATTGTGCAATATCAACTGCTTATTATGACCGAGTCGCTGGCTCTGTCGGCATCGGCACTGCTGCTATACCTCATGTGCAAAGGCATATTGCAGCAGTTCACGCTTCGTAATGCCGTTGCGTTGGCAGTCCTTTACTTGTTCATGCTGTTCCTAAGGCCATTCTTCATCTGTTTTGCACCGTTACTGGTGCTATTCTATCTGTTTGCCCGAAAACACATGGCACTGCCTGCTACTGGAGTATTCTGGGCAGGTATAGCTATAACGTTTGTCGCATATTTGGGCTACTGCGGCATGTTTCAGCGACAATATGGCGTGTTTACCACGTCCAGCGTGGCCGACATCAATCTAAATGCCCAGCTATATGAGAGCGGTATCACACCCGATGCCATCTGGAAAGCCGACACGTTTGACCTCAAACAGGAACATGACCATAACCGCCGGTTACTTATGGGTCATAAAGGTATCTGGTTCAAGCACATGGTTAGCGAGACGTTCCTCTCGGGTCGCCAACTCTATCCCAGCATCAACTTGCAGTACGGAGGCAAGGTGTCACAAATGTTTTCGTGGCAAGTGCCATTAGCCGGTCTGTATATCGCAACGCTGCTGTTTGTGTTGATAGCCATCTACCGGTGGCGTAAAGGGCACGATATGCGCCTTGAACTCATGGTGGCCATGATAATACTAACCACAGCGTTCACGGCAGTATGGGGAGCTTTCTCATCCTATTCCCGTTTGGTGCTGCCTTGTTATCCATGTGCATGCCTTATGGTCGGATACTACGCATCACTGCTGCGCATCACAACACGACGGCAGTAATCGTCATCATCAGTCTATCCTGTAAACCTTAATTATTCTTCAGATAGTAGATTGCTCCGGCGGTCATCTTCTTAACAGCACACCAGAAGCGTATTCCGTGGTGCCTGTTCAGGCGGTATGAAATCAGAAAAATCCTGGGTATTGCAGTCCATGGGTATGCAATGCACAGATATGCCCCGCGCGCCATGAGTGTGCCATTTTGGGCTATGCGGGTCACCGACGTGCTCGCCCCCAAGTGCTCAACGGCAACAACGGGGAAGAACCGGCATTTGAGACCCAACTTCAACGCATCGTGAATAAAAATCTCCTCCTCTCCGCAGTGCAGCACTGGTGCGCCTAATCCGAACATCTCGTTAAAATGTAGATGGCCTTGAACGCTTGACCGGCAAAAGGCTATCTCGAACGATGTAGCATAATAATTCCTGCACTTTGACCGCAAATCCATAGTGGCATGGGGGTAGTTGGGCGCAATGCCGTTATTGTCGCGGAACGTTGCGATATCGACTTCGGGGTGGGCGGCAAAGGTCTGTCTCACCTCTTGTAGCCACTCTTGGCGGTACCGGCAGTCGTCATCGGCAATCAGGCAGATGTCGGCAGTGGCATGGTCAATGCAGTTGTTGCGGTTGCGGCTCAGTCCCCTCCCTTCGAGATGGCAAACCGTGACATCATCGCGTTGTAATGCCTGGGGGATGTCACGCTTGCTGTTGCCATCGCTGTGCTGCCATGACACCAGATAGGAAATTCCCTCGCTGGGTTCGAGCAGCATGTCAACAATGTTGTCAATGTTGCCGTCAATGGTTGATATGAGCAACTGTAATGTCATTTTTCGTCCAGGATTTTGGTCCAGAAGTCAATATATCTTTGAGCGACCACTTGTGCTGCATTGTGCTTAACCACAAAATCGTGACTGCGCCGGCTCAATTCGGGCAACAAGTGCTTGTTGTCAATTATCCAGTTGAGTTTTGCCTCGATGTCACCATCGACAGTAGGGTCAACATTGATGATGGGTTGGTTGTCGTGTTCATCAATCAGGTCATAATACTCGGGTTCTCCTCCCGACACTGCGACAAGTCCTTGTGCCATTGCCAGCAAAGCATTGGTAGCTGGCGTATAGCTATATAACTGGTCAAGAATGACATGGCTGTCGTTCATCATTTGAACATACTGCTGGTATGGAACACTCTTTGCAACAACCATTTCGCACTCGTCTGGCCGCCGTTCGCAAACGCTTTTTAGTGAAGCAAGCATGCGGTCGGTGCCTTTGACTGCCGTGCGGTCCACTTGAATGCCGATAAAGAACTTCACCTTGTCGGGCACTGCATCAAGCGGACGGTAGGGCAGGGTGTCAACAACAATCGGTTT
Organism: Candidatus Sodaliphilus aphodohippi; assembly: GCA_018065665.1. GTDB lineage: Bacteria > Bacteroidota > Bacteroidia > Bacteroidales > Muribaculaceae > Sodaliphilus > Sodaliphilus aphodohippi. The sequence goes on along the minus strand of JAGHSV010000088.1, from coordinate 1,371 downwards.
GCCGGCGTGAACGACGCGGTCGCCCAACAGCGGTTCATAGGCCACAAAGTATTCCCACAAACAGGCAACAGCACCATCGATGTTGGCGACGATGTAGTCATTGAACTCCTTCATGAAAGGTTTGCCCCAGTTGTCCTGTTCCTGATTCTGGTATTCAGTCGAATTGATATACGGTCCGGGTTTGTCTCCGATGCGGTACTCGCTGTAGCGGAACGTGTGCCCGTCAAGACATGCATCATAGAAAACGCGGTCGGTCCCTAGTGCCGACAATACCACGCGTTTGTTGTGACGCTTGAGATAGTCAAACACCATTCGCACTTTTGCCGGCTTGAGGCTGAGGAAAATGGGGCTGGCAATCTCAACGATATCAAACCCCCTCATGCGGGGCAGAGCCTTAATTATGTCAAGCACATAACGAACTGCTCCCAGTTTGCCTGGACGACGCAACAAATTGATGTCGCGGTGCGTATCCATCCAGGTTGACCCGTTGGATGCCACCACGGCCTCGTGTCCCATGCTCCGCAACTGCCCGGCAAGGCAGTTATGCATATTGCTTGCGTCACCGACAAAAAGTATCTTCATTGATGCAAAGTTAATTCTATTTTTGGGAATGCACAAAAAAACTGTGCATTTATTGCTAATATTTGTTTTATAAAAGTGTGGGCAACTGTTGCGGGTGAGCAAAAAAAATGTTAACTTTGAGGCAAATATAATTATATAATGGTGAAGTTGTCCATCATAATTCCTGTATATAACCGCGCCGAGGTAGTGTCACGCACCCTCGAGACGGTTCTTGCGCAGACGTTTCGCCCTCTGCAACTTGTACTTGTGGATAACTGCAGTAGCGACAACACTCTTCAGGTCTTGCAACGCTTCAGGCAGGAAAATGCGTCGTCCGACCTCGACATTAAAGTCGTGCAGGAATCTGTTCACACTGCCGGGGCAGCGCGTAACTGTGGCGCGCGTGAGGCCGATGGCGACTGGTTGATGTTCTTCGACAGTGATGATGAAATGGATGCCTCTCTTGTCGGGGAATATGTCCGCGAGATTGAAAATGCCGATGGCAACCTGGATATCGTCTCAACCAAGGCTCTGCTAAAAATGGCGGACGGAACCGAGAAACAACTCCCGTTCCACACCAGTGACATCATGGCGGTGCAGTTGTTGCACAGTCAACTGGCGACACAGCGGTATATCGTCCGTCGCGAGTTCTTTGACCAATGCGATGGCTGGAATATTAATCTGCCCGTATGGAATGACTGGGAATTGGGGGTTCGCATGTTGCTCGCCAATCCTCGAATCGCTTTTATGGACGGCCAAGTGCGTGTTACTGTCAACCACAGCGGCAAGGACAGCATAACCGGTAGTGAT
>JAGHSV010000104.1 GCA_018065665.1 Candidatus Sodaliphilus aphodohippi | reverse complement strand
GCTTTAGACACTTTGTTCTGGTTGTTAAAATACAAACCCATAAGGATGAATGAGTCAAACATCCATGACTTTTGTGTGTTGTCAGAAAAATAATGTAAGACGTATGGCATTAAATTAGGTACGATACTATTATTTTCGCCACCAACATTTTCGCCACCAACATTTTCGCCACCAATATTTTCGTCATCATCATTTTGGGGACAAAGAGGACGATTTTTGGCTGCAACATAAAGCAGAACTGCATTGAAAGGATACTTTCTCATGACAAAAAATTTTTATAATTAATAAAGCAATAAATTGTGATGATGCAAAGATACACATTTTTTTTATAGAATACCCTAAAGTTTCTCTACTTCCCAAAATCTTAACAATATTTAACAATATAATGAGATGTGGCTGAAAGTCCGCGATTTACGCGCCAGATAATACTATAACTACAGAATGGTCTCAAGGATGAGACATCCAGTTTGCAGCAATCGTTCTAATCAGAAATCACCAAAAAAAGTAATTCTCGTTTTTTTATACGGTTGACCTGACAATTCAGGATTTTTATGTAAATTTGCGATAATTAATATCAAACTGCATAAATTATAAAAATCAACTTATATGAAACATATCGGAATGATTAGGAAATCAGCCCTTTTTGCTATGCTGGCAGTGGCTGTTGCTTGTAATGCCTATGGCAAGCAGACCATAGCCCTGACCACCCCGCTCGACAATGCGGCATGGAACGCGTCACAGTGGATTAGCGTCGTTGACGCACCTGTTATCAAGGTCAAAATCAAGGACGGCACGCGCGCGGCCGACGGCGCCAACTGGTTTGTATCGACAATCAAGAACGGAAAAAAGGTCAAGCAGGCCAAGTGGATGACTGCCGGTCTGGGCGTATTTGAACTGTATGTCAACGGTCAGACGGTGGGCGAAGAGATACTCAAACCGGGATTCACCCACTACAGCAAGACCAAACGGTCGTTTACCTACGACATCACGCCGCTGATCAACTGCAAGAGCGGTGCCCAGAACCAATTGGCGGCGCAGGTCACCCCGGGTTGGTGGGCCGACCAGATTCTGACGCCCAACGGCTTTGACGGAATGAGGGGCAAGAAGTGCGCCTTCCGCGGTGTGCTGGAACTTACCTACACCGACGGCACCAAGCAGCGCATCGGTACCGACACCGACAACTGGAAAGCCGGCATCGCCGGACCCGTGAAACATGCCGACATATTTGACGGCGAAGTGTATGACGCCCGCGTGCCTCTCGGTTTCATGACTCCCGAAAAACTTTCAAAACCCGAAATCAACACCGAGTTCAACGGCGAGATACTCCCAAGCGACGGCGCCGAGGTTTATTTCCGCGAAGACCTGGCGTTGGAACCCGTCAAGGTTTATGTATGGCAGGACACCGTGGGACAGAACGAGGAACTGTGGGGAACGGTCATCGTCAGACGCAATTACAAGCCCGGCGAGACAATCACCCTGCACCCCGGCGAGAACCTGGTGGTGGACTTCGGGCAGAACGCGTCGGCAGTCCCCGACTTTGTTTTCAGCGCCAAGAGTGGTACAACACTGCACTGTGAACCCGGCGAACTCCTGAACGACGGCAACGGTGACCCCGAGCGCGGAATGGACGGCCCCGAGGGCAGCGTACACCGCGAGAACCTGCGCATACCTGAGACGGGCATGATGATGGACTACACCTTCGGGCAGAGTGACAAACCGGTCAACTACCGCCCGCGATACACCTTCTTCGGTTACCGATACATCTCGGTTACTGCCGATGCCGACGTGACCATCACGAGCATCAAGTCAATCCCCGTCAGCAGCATCACGCGTGACATCGAGATTGGTACAATCACCACCGGCAATGATTTGATAAACAGGCTTATCTCCAACACCGTATGGGGACAGCGTTCAAACTACCTGTCGGTACCCACCGACTGCCCGCAGCGCAACGAGCGACTGGGATGGACTGCCGACACCGAAGTATTTGCCGAGACCGGAACTTTCTTTGCCAACACCAGCAGATTCTTCCACAAGTGGATGCGCGACATGCGCGACACACAGAGTCCCCGCGGAGGTTATCCCGGTGTTGCTCCGTTTGCACAGTACGGCAGCGAGGAGGGCGACATGATGCGTCTTGGCTGGTCCGACGCCGGTGTTATCGTGCCCTGGACAATCTGGAAACAGTATGGCGACAAGGATATCGTTGCACAGCACTGGGCATCGATGGAGAAATACATGGACCATGTGGCCACCACAAAGTATGACCACCAGACACTGAAAGAGGAGAACAGTAACTACCAGTGGGCCGACTGGCTCAGCTACGAGCCGCTGGAGAGCTGCAGCGGACGCGCCTTTGGCGAACACGGACCCAAACCCGAAACGCTTGACTACTGGAACTACCTGTGTGCCAGCTATTGGGTGATTGATGCCGGCATGATGCGCGACATGGCAAAGGGCACCGGCCGCGATGCCGCCAAGTATGAGGCAATGGTCAACGAGGCAAAAAACTATATCCGCGAGAAGTTCCTCAACAGCAATGGCGAGTTCAAAACCCAAATACTCAACACCATGCAGACACCTGCCCTGTTTGCCCTGAGAAACGGCATCGTTGACGGACAGGCCAAGGAGAACATGATTGCACGCCTGCGCCAGAATTTTGCCGACCACGGCAACTGCCTGCAGACCGGATTCCTCGGCACCAGCATCCTGATGGAGACTCTGACCGAGAACGGCATGAGCGACATCGCCTACGAACTGTTGTTCCAGCGCAAGAACCCCAGTTGGCTCTACTCGGTTGACAACGGCGCAACCACCATCTGGGAACGATGGAACAGTTATACCAAGGAGAATGGAATGGGCCCCTCCGGCATGAACAGCTTCAACCACTATGCCTACGGCTGCGTATGCTCGTGGATTTGGAAGACCGCGGCAGGCATCGCCGCCGACCCCGCACAGCCCGGCTTCAAGCACATCATCATGCGTCCGATACCCGACAAGCGACTCGGTTCGGTTGACGCCAGCTACCGCTCGGCAGCCGGTACCATCAAGAGCGCTTGGCACTACGAGGGCGACAAGTGGATCTGGACATTCACCGTACCGGCTGGCGCCACTGCCACTGTTACCCTGCCCGGCGAGACTACCGGCAAGGAATACAAGGCCGGAACATATACAATTTCACGATAAAAATTATCATCATGAAAATAAATAGATTTTTATTCCTACTCGCCATCGTGTCGTCACTCGCGCTACAGGCAAAGGTGAATGACGGATGGACACTGAGCACGATACAGCGCGACAACTATGCCGGCATCAGCCTTGCCAACGGTACTATAGGAATCGTGACAAGCGAGCAGCTGTTCGGCACCGAGGCCATCCTCTTGAACGGCGTCTATGAGCATTACGACGAATTTGACGGTGTCAGCAACGCCGTCTTTAGCCCCAACTTCCTGGATATGGCACTCAAACTCGACGGCAAGGTGATTACCGACACCGACGCTAAGGCATGGCACCAGGAGATGAACATGAGAGAGGCAGTTGTCACCACCGAGTTCGACCTGCCCAAGGCGCACGTCAAATATACCATGCAGGCCTTGCGGCATCTTTCTTATATGGGCATGATGGTAGTCGAAATCACGCCAAAGACCAACATGACAATGGAAGCCATCAACGTGATCCGGCCCACCGAGGACAACAAGGATGCGAAGTACAGCTTCCAGCGCATTGGACGCAAGGACAACGCCATACCGCTCAACAAAATCACGACCAGCACCATACACAACATCCACACGGTGGCATGTACATCGAGTTTCCTCGTTGACGAACCCAATATGCGAAAACAAATCACCGAGTGTGAGTATGAAGGCATCAAGGGCATTTGCCTGACACATACGCTCCAGGCGGGCAAGACATTCAGGTTTGCCCTGGTTGGAGCCGTGTGCACCAGCCGCGACTTCTTCAACCCCACCAACCAGGCCAGCCGCATGGTGACAGGCATCACAGCCGATGGCATCGACCATCCGCTCGCAAGGCACAAGGCACAATGGGAACGCTTGTGGCAGAGCGATATACAAATCGAGGGCGATATCGAAAGCCAGACCGACGTGCGCAGCTGCCTCTATCATCTGTACTCGTTTGTCGGCGAGGACAACCGCGAGAGCCCCTCGCCAATGGGACTGAGCAGTGACGGCTACAACCGCCACATCTTCTGGGACACCGAGATATGGATGTACCCGCCGCTGCTGATGCTCAACCAGAAAATGGCAAAAAGTTGTGTGGATTACCGCTTTGACCGCCTCGGACCGGCGCGCCAGAGGGCAAAGATGCTGGGCTACCGCGGCGTGATGTTCCCGTGGGAGAGCGACGACAGCGGCGAGGAGGCATGCCCGCTGTGGGCACTCACAGGCACATTTGAACACCACATCACCCCCGACGTGGCTATCGCATGCTGGAACTACTACTGCGTCACCAAGGACTCGAAATGGCTTCGCGAGAGCGGATACCCCCTGATGAAGGAGGTTGCCGAGTTTGTTTGCAGCCGCGTCGAGAACAACAGCGACGGCACATACAGCATCAACAAGGTTGTCGGCGCCGACGAATATACCGGCGTGGTCGATGACAACGCGTTCACCAACGGTGCCGCCCAGGTGAGCCTGAAATATGCCATCGAGGCTGCCCGCGCCGTGGGAGAAGCCCCCAGCGACGAGTGGATTGAGGTCGAGAAAAACATCAAGTACCACTACTTTGCCGACGGCGTGATGAAAGAACATGCCACATACGACGGACGTGCCATCAAGCAGGGTGATGTCGTGCTGCTCGCATACCCTCTGGGGCTGATGACCGACAAGGCCGAAATCAGGAAAAACGTGGACTACTACAACAAACGCATGGACCCCAAAGGCCCTGCCATGGGCAACAGCATCGTCAGCATCCTGGCGGCTCAATTGGGCAACCGCGACGAGGCATTCGCCCTGTGGAAGAAAAGCTATGTCCCGCACAAGTGCCCGCCGTTTGGGGTGCTGTCGGAGGAAGCAGGAGGCAACAACCCCTACTTTGCCACCGGAGCCGGAGGCATGCTCCAGGCTGTGCTGTGCGGTTTTGGCGGACTGCGAATCACTGAGGACGGCATCGTCCAGCAGACACCATGCCTGCCGTCAAAGTGGAAAAGCCTGACAATCACCGGAGTGGGACCAGACAAAAAGACATTCACGGTTACTCGCTGACACCATTTTAAGGGTTTGCTTATCAACAGGGAATCGGTGGTTCCTTTGACGTTCGGCCATGGCAATTTCTACACGGTAATGCGGGCGTTGTGAAAAAAACGAGTGATTTGCTTGCAGTTGCCACTGATTTGTAGTACCTTTGCAGTTGGTTTACTGCAAAATCCGCAAAATTAATAAAAATTAAATAGATATAAACAGTTATGATTAACGCTCAAGACATTAAAAACGGAACATGTATCCGCCTCGACGGGGACCTGTATTTCTGCATCGAGTTCCTGCACGTAAAACCCGGTAAGGGTAACACATTCATGCGCACCAAACTGAAAAACGTGGTTGACGGCCGCGTGCTGGAGCGCCGCTTTAACATTGGTGAGAAACTGGAAGACGTACGCGTTGAGCGCCGTCCCTATCAGTACCTTTACATGGACGGCGAGGACGCTATGTTCATGAATCAGGAGACCTACGAGCAGATTCCCATCGCCAAGAACCTTATCACCGGTGTTGACTACATGAAGGAGAGCGACGTTGTTGAGGTTGTCAGCGATGCATCGACCGAGACAGTTCTTTTTGCCGAGATGCCCGTTAAGACTCAACTGAAAATCACTTACACTGAACCAGGCGTAAAGGGCGATACCGCAACCAACTCACTGAAACCCGCTACTGTCGAGACAGGCGCAACCGTTCGCGTTCCTCTGTTTGTTAACGAGGGCGAGACTATCGAGGTTGACACACGCGACGGCAGTTATCAGGGACGCGTTCGCTAACCCTGACCTCGGTCGGAGATAAAATCGGCACCGGCGATTGCCACGGCTCACGCTGCAGGGTGGGGCAGGGCGGTCGCCGGTGTTGATATTAATGTTAATATGTTGTTCATAAACAACAACCCAAACAGAGCCCTCACTCCGTTTTTTTGATTTACCTTTGCAGACGGAATAATACAAAAAACATCATGGCAGAAAACAACAACAGCGGGTCGCGCACGCGTCGGCGCCCGCAGCACGAGAGCGAGATAGTCAGCGAGTTCGGGAAACTTCAGCCCCAGGACCTCCAGATTGAGGAGGCCGTGTTGGGTGCACTTATGCTCGAAAAGGACGCTTACTCAATCGTGAGCGACATACTCAAGCCCGAGAGTTTCTATGATAACGCAAACCAGAAGATTTACTCGGCAATAGTGTCGTTGGGGGCCAAGCAACGCCCAATCGACATGCTGACAGTGACCGAGCAGCTCCGTAACGACGGCACTCTTGAGGAGGCCGGCGGTCCCTTGCGCATCACAAAACTGACCGGTAGCGTCAGCAGTGCTGCAAACGTGGACTTCCATGCCCGCATCGTGGCGCAGAAGTACATAGCGCGCCGTCTCATCACTTTCACCAGCCAAATCCAGTCAAAGGCGTTTGACGAGACCAACGATGTCTATGACCTCATGCAGGAAGCCGAGGGACAGCTGTTTGAAATCTCAAAGAACACCCTCAAGCGCGACGTGCAGCAGATTGACCCAATCGTCAACGAGGCCATCAAGAAAATACAGGATGCCGCCAACCGTGAGAGCGGACTGAGCGGACTGCAGACAGGTTATCATGACCTTGACAAGGTGACATCGGGTTGGCAGAACAGCGACCTCATCATTATCGCTGCCCGTCCCGCGATGGGTAAGACCGCACTGGTGCTTTCCATGGCAAAGAATATGGCGGTTGACTACAATATCCCTGTCGCCATTTTCTCGCTCGAGATGTCCAACCTGCAGTTGGTCAACCGTCTAATCAGTAACGTCTGCAACCTTGAGGGACAGAAAATCAAAAGCGGTAACCTGAACAACGACGAGTGGGAGAACCTGATGACGCGAACAAAACAGTTGTTCTCGGCTCCACTCTATGTCGATGACACGCCGTCACTGTCGGTGTTTGAACTTAACACCAAGGCGCGCCGACTGAAAAACGAACATAATATCAAACTCATCATCATCGACTACCTGCAGTTGATGAACGCATCGGGTATGAAGTTCGGCAGCCGCGAGCAGGAGGTCAGCAACATCTCTCGAAGCCTCAAACAGTTGGCAAAGGAACTGGATATCCCCATCATTGCACTCTCGCAGCTTAACCGTAGTGTCGAGCAGCGCGACGACAAGCACGGAAAGCGCCCGCAGTTGAGTGACCTCCGTGAGTCGGGTGCCATCGAGCAGGATGCCGATATCGTTTGCTTTATCCACCGACCCGAATATTATCTCAAGAGCGGTGTGGATGCCGAGGGCAATGACATTAGCGGACTGGCCGAGTTTATCATTGCCAAGCACCGTAGCGGTAGTGTGGAGGATGTGAAAATGCGTTTTGTCCGCCAGTTCGCGCGTTTTGAGAACTGGGATGACAGTCAGGTGTTCAGGGGTGAACAGACCCGTGAGTCAAAAATCAACAGCCAGCAGTTTGAGTCTCCCGTGCAGCTTGACGGTGGCACTCCGCCTCCTTCCAATGTGGACTTCCTGGCAGGCCCGGGAGAGAACCAACCACCGTTCTAACTAATTGAATAGCCATGGACTACGACAGCAAACCCAACCGCAACCTGCAAACACTGGTTGCCGAGGACGATCGTCCGCGCGAAAAAGCCAAAAAACTGGGCTTCGGGGCCCTGACCAAGGCCGAACTGATTGCCGTCTTCATTGGCATTGGCAGCCCGGGTGAGAATGTGGTGGACCTCTGTAACCGCATACTCCGCGATAATGACGACAAACTGAACAATGTGGCGCGACTGTCCTATCGTCAGTTGATGAACACCTATCACGGCATCGGCGAGGTCAAAGCACTCGAGATACTGGCCGCCATGGAACTGGCACGGCGCTACCACAGCGAGAAGTTTGACGAGAAACCGCAGATTCGCTCGAGCGTTGATGCCTATGAGTGCCTAAAGAGCGCATTGGATTCACTAAGCCACGAGGAGGTGCACGTGCTGTTGCTAGACCGTTCCAAGCGTGTGATACGCCGTGAGCGCATCAGCAGCGGCGGTACGGCAATGACCGTTGCCGACGTGAAGATGATCATGAAACCGGCGGTGGAGCATCTGGCCGACGGCATTATACTTGCCCACAACCACCCCGGTGGTTCCCGCCGCCCCAGTAAGATGGACGATGAACTAACCGCCAACGTACGGGCTGCATGCAAGACAATGGGTATTGACCTGGTTGACCACATAATCGTCTGCCAAGGCAACGGTTACTACAGTTACAACGACGAGTCACGGTTATAACCCCAGTCAACTTTTGTTATTTTGCACGTAATGAAAATTAATATATGAATCTTGAAAACATAAAAGCTAAACTGCATGAATGCCACAACCTTGCCACCAGCATCGGCATGGAGGTGCTGTCGACCGATGACGACACCTGTTGCGCCGTAATGACCGTTGACGAGCGCAACTGCCAACCATTCGGCTACCTCAGCGGTGGCGCATCGCTGGCGATGGCCGAGACTCTGGCAGGGTGCGGGTCGTGCGCCCTGTGCCCCGACGCCAAGGCTTGTGTCGGACAGGACGTTCATGCTAGCCATGTTCATCCCGCCAGAATTGGCGAACGGGTCACGGCAACGGCACGCATCGTGCACCAGGGACACAAACTGCACATCTGGCACATTGACATCACTAACGACGAGGGCTCACTCATCAGCACCATATCGGTAACCAACTGCATCATCTGGTAATGAATACTGTTTACTACAGACTGCCCCTGAACGACGTTTACACCCGCATCAGTTACGACGGTGAGCCGTTGCTGCTGACCTCCTATGCCGACCTTGGACAACGCGAAGGTTTTGTCATCGCACCGTTCGTGATCAGCGACGAGACACCGCTGATTCTGCTGCCCTCCGACACACCGGGATGGCAGCGCAGCGAATATCGGCTATCCTCGGCAACCCGCGACTGGAAAGTGGTCGACGAGCAGGAATACCGTAATGTCTATGAGGCCGATTTCGGGATTTTCCATAATCAGGTGAACAACGGCCGATTTGACAAGTTGGTGCTGTCACGATGCCGACGCGTCACCCTTGACCGCGAGCCCGACCTGGAACAGATTTTCATATACTACTGCAACGCCTACCCCAACGCCATGGTGATGCTGTTTAGCACGCCACTGTCGGGGACATGGCTTGTCGCATCGCCCGAGATTCTGCTCGAGAGCGACCCATCCGGTGCCTTGCACACGATAGCGCTCGCCGGCACCATGCCATACAGCGAGGGCACACTGCAGTGGAGCGACAAGAACCGCCACGAGCAGCACATCGTCGAACAATATATCGGCAACACCATTGCACCGCTGTGCCACGCGGTGACAAAGACAGGCCCGCTGACCTCCCGCGCCGGCAGCCTCGCGCACCTGCGCACCGACTTCACCTTCACCCTCGACAGCCAGTCATCGTTTGGACAGGTGCTGTCATTGCTGCACCCCACTCCCGCCGTCTGCGGTATGCCCAAGGAGCGCGCACTGCCATTCGTGCTTGCCAACGAATCGGGCAACCGCCGCTACTACACCGGGTTTGCCGGTCCCATTGGCATGGACTGCGGCACACACCTTTATGTATCCCTGCGATGCATGAGCATTGACGGCAACCACTGCACCGTATATGCCGGAGGGGGCATCATGCCCGACAGCAACGCCGACGACGAGTGGAACGAGACTCGACTGAAAATGATAATCGCCAAATAACACTTGACAACGATGTATAGCAACAAAGAGAATATAAACGTACTGACGGCATTGATGCTGAAACACGGTGTGCGCCATGTCGTGGTGTGCCCCGGCAGCCGCAACGCCCCGCTGGTACACAACTTCGGCGAGGACAGTCATCTCGAGTGCCATCCCGTCACCGACGAACGCTCGGCAGGGTTCTTGGCCCTAGGCATAGCCCTGCAGGACCCCGACAGCCCTGTTGCGGTGTGCGTCACCAGCGGCAGCGCGATGCTCAACCTGACGCCAGCCGTAGCCGAGGCCCATCACCGTCATTGCCGACTGCTGGTCATCTCTGCCGACCGGCCCGGCCGATGGATTGACCAACTGGATGGCCAGACCATCGTGCAGCCCGGAGCGCTGGGACGTTTTGTCGCAACAAGCGTCAACCTGCCCGAACCCGGCAACGACGAGGAACGCTGGCACTGCAACCGGTTGGTCAACGAGGCATTCATCGCCATGCAGCGCGACAGCCTCCCCTGTCACATCAATGTCCCCGTCACCGAGCCGCTGTTTGACTTCACGGTCAGCCAGTTGCCTGACGAGCGAGCCATTACATACGCCCGGCCCGATGCCGACACGATGAAGCGTCTTGTGTCCGGTACGCGTCGCACGATGGCAGTTCTGGCCCAGATGGCGCCGTCGGCCGTCAACCCCGACATCATTGCCAAACTCGGTGCCATGATGCCGGTGCTCTACGAGCCGCTGGCCGTCGATGGCATGCCGGCATGTTTCACCGACCAGATGTTGGCGGCAATCGGCAACGACAATAGCTATATCCCCGACCTGGTCGTGTATATGGGCGCCAACACCGTCAGCAAACGCCTGCGCCATTTCCTGCGCCGACTGCCCCACACCTGTAACGTGGCAATGGTCGACAGCGTTGGCAGGCTCTATGACGTCAGCATGCACACCACATACCTCCTTCAAGGCAGCGCTGCCGATGCCGTCACAGGGTTGCTCGAAGCCCGACCTGAAGTCGAAGAGGACTACCGCGAAGCATGGACATGCCTGCACAAGAATGTGGCAACGAGCCACTCGCGCTTCACGCCGCCATATTCGTCGATGCTCGCCGTCAAGTTGTTCGAGCAGACATGCAAGGGAGGCATCGTACACTATGCCAACAGCATGGCAGTACGCCTGGGCTGCATCTTTGCCGAGGGCAGGCACATTCACTGCAACCGCGGCATCAACGGCATCGAGGGCTCGGTCAGCACCGCTGCGGGCACATCGTTGGCAACCGACCAAAACGTGTACTGCGTCACCGGTGACCTGAGTTTTTTCTATGACAGCAATGCGTTGTGGCAACAGCAACTGAAGGGGAATCTGAGGATTCTGCTGCTCAACAACCACTGCGGGGCCATCTTCGGCACTCTCCCGGGACTTGAGGCATCGCCCGTTCGCGACACTATGGTAGCCGGGGGACACAACCTCTCGGCCGAAGGCATCTGCCGTCAGTATGGCATCACCTACCGACGCGTTGACAACGCCGACTTCCTCGCCGACGCTGTCAACTGGCTCGGAACTGCCGTGAGCGACCGCCCTGTGCTGCTTGAGGTGGTCACCGACGCCAAGGCCGACAGCGATGCATTTGAAGCATACATGAACAATATCAAAAAGTAAATCACAATATGGACTGGAAAAAAATCAAGGATTTCAAGGAAATAATGCTCGAGGAGTGTGACGGCATCGCCAAGGTCACCATCAACCGGCCTCGTTACCGCAATTCGTTCACTCCATTGACTACATGGGAGTTATCGCAGGCTTTCTCGATTGTTCGCGAACGCCAAAGCGTCAGTGTGGTGCTGCTGACCGGTGCCGAGACACCGCGCCAACCCGGACAGACCGACGAAGAGTGGCTCGCCACCCAGGCATTCTGTGCCGGCGGTGACATGCACGTCAAGGGACGCGGCGGCTATATCGATGAGGAAGGCGTTCCGCGCCTGTCGGTACTCGACGTGCAGATGCAGATTCGCCGTCTGCCCAAGCCCGTCATCGCCATGGTCAACGGTTTCGCCATCGGCGGAGGCCATGTCCTGCACGTGGTGTGCGACCTCACCATCGCTGCCGAGAATGCGCGGTTCGGGCAGACAGGCCCCAAGGTGGGCTCGTTTGACGCCGGTTTCGGCTCGTCCTATCTGGCACGGATGGTCGGTCAGAAAAAGGCTCGCGAGATATGGTTCCTATGCCGGCAATATACTGCCGCCGAGGCCGAGCGGATGGGCATGGTGAATCGCGTCGTGCCACACGACAAACTCGAGCAGGAGTGTGTCGACTGGGCACACGAGATGATGCGTCTGTCACCGCTGGCGCTGCGCATGATCAAAGCCGGACTCAATGCCGAACTCGACGGACAGGCAGGCATTCAGGAACTCGCCGGAGACGCCACAGCGCTCTACTACATGCTTGACGAGGCACAGGAGGGAGGAAAGGCGTTCCTCGAGAAACGCACCCCCGACTGGTCAAAGTTCCCCAAACTGCCCTGACATGCAATTTGACCTGACAACCAAGACACTGCACTTCAAGAAACCGGCACGCACCTCGCGCGGCGAATACACGCTGCACGAGATGGTCATCGTCACCGCCACCCGAGACGACGGCACCGTCGGTCGCGGCGAGTGTGCACCGTTGCCCGACCTGTCATGCGACAGGGGCGAATACGGTGACCTCGGGCATGTCCGTTCGCTGATTGACAACGCGATGGCAAGCGGTGACTATGCCGCCTACTTGAGGCCATACCCGGCGCTGCTGTTCGCGTTGGAGTCGGCAATCAACGAGGCCAACCAGTTGCCGCTGCTATACGATACCCCGTTCGCGCGCGGCGAGGCTGGAATACCCACCAACGGACTGGTTTGGATGGCATCCTATGACGACATGCTCGGGCAAATAAAGCAGAAGATTGCCAACGGTTTCCGCTGCGTTAAGCTGAAGATTGGCGCCATCGACTGGGACGACGAGATACGGCTGATTGAGTTCATACGCTCACGGTTCGGGCGCGATGAACTGGAACTGCGGGTCGATGCCAACGGGGCATTCGGTCCCGACGACGCGATGGACAAACTCAACCAGTTGGCACGATATGACATACACAGCATCGAACAGCCTGTGCGACAGGGTCGGTGGGACTTGATGGCCGGACTTTGCCGGCGGTCACCGCTGCCCATAGCCCTCGACGAGGAACTGATTGGCGTTAACGACCTTGACGGTAAACGTCGTCTGCTCGACACCATCAATCCCCAGTACATCGTCATCAAACCCACCCTGCACGGCGGCATGACCGGAACGTGCGAGTGGGTCGACGAGGCACGGCAACGGGGCATCGGCTCGTGGATGACAAGCGCCCTCGAGAGCAACATCGGCCTACGCAACGTCGCCCTGCTGGCGGCAAGCGTCTATGGGCCCGACAACGACTTCCCGCAGGGACTGGGCACGGGACTGCTGTTCACCGACAACATACCATACGGTATTGAACTCAAAGGCAGCAAAATCTATATAACACAATGACACCGAGCGAGTTTATGCAGGAATGGAACAATGATGCCGACACCGTTGGGGTACACACCAGCGGCAGCACCGGCACGCCCAAACCGATGCAGGTCGAGAAGGCGCGCATGATGGCATCGGCACAGATGACATGCGACTTCCTGGGACTGCGCTGCGGCGACACAGCCCTGTTGTGCCTGCCGTGTGACTACATTGCCGGCAAAATGATGATTGTCCGCTCCATCGAGCGCGGCATGAAACTGATTGAAGCCGAACCTTCAAACCACCCGCTGGCGCATGTCAACGACCACATACATCTGGCTGCTATGGTGCCGTCACAGGTCTATGAGACACTGCGGTGCGACAGCGAATGCCGCAAGTTCAAGGAGATAGACAATGTCATCATTGGCGGCGGTGCCGTCACCGGCGAAATCGAGCAAGAACTGCGCGGCTTCCCCAATGCCGTGTGGAGCACCTACGGCATGACCGAGACGCTGTCACACATCGCCATGCGTAGGCTGAGCGGACCCGAGGCGTCAAGGTGGTACACACTGATGGACGGTGTGAGCGTCAGTCTGACCGATAAGGAGGACACTAACATCGGTCGTCTCGTCATTGACGCGCCACACCTTTGCGACCGGCAACTGGTCACCAACGACATCGTCGAACTGAAAGACACCACACACTTCCGCATCATCGGCCGCACCGACAACGTCATCTGCAGCGGAGGCATCAAACTGCACATCGAGGAACTGGAAGAAAAACTGCGCCCGCACCTGCCCTGCGACTTCTGCATCAGTAAACGACAAGACCCCAAGTTCGGCGAAGTTGCCGTCCTGCTCATTGCCGCCGGCGACATCAGCACCGGGGACATCATGGCAACATGCCGCAACACACTCGACCACTACCAACTGCCCAAACACATAGTCACAGTCACAGCAATCCCCATGACCGGCAACGGCAAGATCGACCGCCACCACGCCCTCGCCCTCGCCAAATAAAACTTGCCACAGCACCCCATAAAACCGCCGTATTTTGTACTTATTCCCGAATAAGTACACCACTACCACAGCAACTTGCACAGAAAAACACTTTTTGCATTAACTTTGCAGAAAAACAATTTCTAATTACTAACTAAACAAAAGACAATGAAAACAAAACTACTACTACTGCTAATTACTTTCTGTGCATTATCGGCCAATGCATTCAAAGTTGGTAAAATCAACTACACGATAATTGACGACGCAAACAAGTGGGTGGAGATTGCACCGCTGCCCAACGACGCAGCCTACAGCAACATCAAGTCAAGTGACCTGAGTGCCACCGTTACCTACGACAATGTCACCTATACGGTCGTCGGCATTGGCGAATATGCTTTTTGTAATGCAACCTTCTCCGGCACCCTTAGACTACCCGAGGGGCTTTTATACATCGGTGCATCTGCGTTCAGTTTCGCTGGCGGCGAGAGCACCGGAGTCAGAGTGTCCTCGACGGTCAAGTACATTGACGAGCTCGCGTTCACCGAGAACCAATTCCACAACATCTCGGTTGACACAAACAATCCCTACTTTGCAAGCTTCTACTGTGAAGACAACCCCGGCGGCGAAATCGCCTTTTTGACCAACAAGGCAAAGACCTCCATCATTTCGGTGACTGGTGCCCGTGCTAAGTCCTATAACATTGACGGAAGCACCACCTATGTGACTTCCCTTAACATTCCCGAACAAATCACACGCATCGAGAACTATGCGTTCTACCACAACCAGCACTTGACCAATGTGCGGTTCCACTCCGGCATCACATACATCGGGAACAACGCTTTCTGCAAGAGCGTTATCAACAGTGCAAATCTGCCAAAAGCCGATTGCGAGTATGGTGACGGAATCTTCTCCGACTGCCACCAGTTGTCCAGTGCATCGTTGCCTCAGGGTTTGAAAGAACTTCCCACCCGCATCTTCTTCTGCTGCGATGCCCTGAAGAGCATCACACTGCCCGAGGGAATGGTCATACTGGGCAAGCAGTCGTTATCCTCCACATCAATATCTAGCATCAATCTGCCCGAGAGTTTGGAACTGCTCGACACATGTGCGCTGCAATGGACACTTATATCGTCTATCAACCTCAAGAATGTCAAACAAATCAACAACCAGTGTTTCGGTTGCTGTGAGAATCTGACCACAATCACCGGCGGCGAGAAACTAGAGGAAATCAGCGGAGCGGTATTCACACGCTGCACCAGCCTTACCGATACCCAACTGCCCTCAAACATCAAGAGAATACTTGACGGCCCATACATGAGGTGTACTGCTCTCACCAACGCATTTATACCTGCAAGCGTCACATACATAGACCGTAACCCGTTCTACTATTGCTCTGCCCTCAAAGAGGTCAAGGTCGATAGCGAAAACCCGTACTATGCCGAGCTTGACAGTTGCCTGTATGAGCTGAAAAATGGCAAACCCAACAGACTGATTACCGTGCCCAAAGGCCGTGAGAACATGGTGCTCGTTGTACGTGATGGCACAACCGTCATCAGCGAGCAGGCTATCCGCGAGGTGCCTCTGACTGCAATCTACGCCCCTGCCGACCTAAAGGAGATTTGTGATGGCAGCGGCTTCAGCAACCAGATCATGACCGTACAGATGCTGGCGACTGTTCCGCCGGCAGGTGGCAAAACCTTTGCATCCGAGACCTATACCAACGGAACATTGTACGTGCCCAAGGGCAGTGTTGAGGCATATAAGGCCGCCGAGGGTTGGAAAAAATTCCAAAACATCGTCGGCATCGACGTTACCGAGCCCGGCATCAAGGGCGACATCAACGGTGACGGCATGGTTGATGTTATCGACCTAAACACCCTCATCAACATGATTCTGGGTTCTGCCGAGGTTACCGATGCTGCCGACCTCAACGGTGACACCATTGTTGACGTGGCCGACATGAACGCACTCATCAACCTCATACTGAACAACTAAGATACCTTATAGGTTTGGAAATATCAATCAATTAACAACCAATAAATTTATCAAAAGCTATGTTTAAAAAATTTACATTTGCGCTCCTGACAGCGCTGTTGAGCCTGATGGCTACTGCACAGACCGAGGCTTTCCAGGACGGCAACTTCTGGTACCGTCCCATCAACGACACCGAGGCCGAAATCGTCAAGGACCCCAGCGGAACTCCTTATAACACAATCAAACCCGACTGGTACAAGTCAACAGTCACCAACGGGAATGGTGAATTCACCGTTGTTGCCATTGGAGAGCATGCGTTTGACGGGGCAACCTACTGGTTAACAAACTCTACCGGCAAAACCCACAACTCAACTTCAACTTTTGCGCTTATCAATCTGACAACACTGCGTGAGTTCAAGGCATACTCGTTAACTAACTTTGACGCGCCTATCATCAAGAACACCACCAATTTGACAAACATTGACCCAAAGGCGTTCTATGGCAATAAAGTTAGACGAATATTCTTTAATGGCAGTGATACCTATGACTATGTCAATCTCAATGATGTGGACTATGGTATCCTTACTTCTAAAGACCACACAAAACTGGTGGCTTATCCGGGTAAGATGCCGAACAACGGAGACATCAACGGGTCAATCAAGACAACCGTTTCATTGCCGGCCGACTTCATTACCATTGGCGCATGGGCGTTTGGCGGCAACAGCAACCTCAAGACCATCACCGTGAAATCGGTAACAATCGAGGAAGGCGCTTTTGAAGGCAGTGCTGTACAGACATTCAACGGCGGTAATGTACTCGAGACCATTGGCGATAGTGCATTTGCAAACTGCGCAGCTCTCACCACAGTCACCCTGCCCGAAACGTTAGCCACCATTGGTGAGGACGCATTCGCCAACAGCGCATTGACCAGCTTCACTGTTCCCGTTGGCGTGACCACACTTGGTCCCGGCTTCATCGCCGGTGCAAAGAACATCAGCGAAATCGGTGTTGACGAGGGAAATGCCAACTTCCAGGCAATCAACGGATGTGTTTACACCAAGGCTATGGATGCCGCTCCCGCACTCAAGGACGCCGAAGGCATGACTCTCGTTGCCGTTCCCTATGGTGCAACCGTTCTTGAAGTTGCCGATGGTACCACAGCCATCGGCTCAAAGGCCGCCTATAACGGACAGCTCGAGACACTCTCACTCCCCGCAAGCCTCGAAACCATCGGTGAAAACGCGTTTATGGGCAACCACGGCATCACCACTATCTACTGCGATGCCATCAATGCACCCGTTGGCGCAAACTTCGAAGAGGAAGTGTTTGCTGCCGAGCTCGTTCTTGCCGAGGGCGCTAACATCGGCTCTTATGCCAACGATCCCGTTTGGAGCAAGTTTGAACTGCCCGAACCCCCGGTTCCAACAGGCGTTATCGACCTGAACACTACCGTAACCAAGGCTCAGAGCGTCTATACCGTTGACGGCCGTCTTGTTCGCCAGAACGCCATCAGTCTCGAGGGTCTTGACGCAGGTCTCTACATCATGGGTGGCAAGAAGTACATCGTTAAGTAACTTTTTAAACGCTACCACTGCGTTAGACTTATGTTTCTTCTTTCTAACAAAACGGAAATAATAAGCTCCTGAGGCAGTTCGACATACTATAGATGGTCCCCTTGCGGAAATTGCTGCGGGGGACTTTTTATTGTATTTTTTCCACGTTCTTATCACGCGTTTCAAATAGTTTTCGTAAATTTGCCTTTTGAAAAACTATGAAACTGACGTGGACATACCGGATAGTGTTGGCGACCGTATTGACGATTGCCTCATGGTTGTGTTCCCCATCGGCCAACGCCCACGCATTTGAAAACGACGACATTGAGAAGTTCTACAAGTTGTCGCCCGAAGAGCAATGCCGAATCATCTCTTCTTATAGCCAACAGGGCAAAGTGGACAGTGCCATGCAATATGCCAACCTCCAGACAAATCGGTTCCTCGAAAAAGAGAACCTCACAAAAGAGGAAAGCAGTGCATGCTGCTGGGCCTTGAATTACATTGGGCTGGTTTACACAAGGAATTACTACAACTATCAGTTAGGTACAACATACCTCTTGAAAGCCAAACAGATAGCACACAAGTATGGTCACCAGTGGCAATATGCCAATGCTGTTACCACCATGAGCATCCTTGAAGCCACAAGAAACAACCTCGACAACAACTATGCCTATAGTCCTGAACTGATTGGTTTTTTCAAGAATTCGTTCAAGGCGTTGCACAACAATTACTCAACCCCGGCCGAAGCGGCTAATGTGAATTCCTTAATTGGGAACATGGTATCTCTTGCCATCAAATATGACAAAACAGATGATATTGAAAATGAGGTAAATGAATACAGCCGACTCAATATAGTACATAGCATCAATTCTTCGTTTGCCCAGACATTCTGCCGTATCTACGAAAATTATCAGAAAGGGAAATATACCGAGGCATTGAAGTTGCTTGAACCTTCTTCGATTGACTATCACGAACTGAACGAAAACGATTCAATCTCGCACAAACAGGTCGAAAATCTAGTGAAATACTACCTGTTGATGAAGTGTGGCCGCATGAAGGATGCCGAGGCGCAGTTGTTGCGCTTGGAGAAGAAGAATCGTGCCGACAACAAGACCTTTGAATTGCTCGAGGTGCTCAACATGCTGCAACGGCACTATGAACTGCAGGGAAACGAGGCGCTGGCGCACAAATACGAACTGCTCTACTTCACCACCAAGGACGAGTTTATCAACAAGAGCCGGTTGGCCAAGATGGACGAGGCCAAACTGAACATTGAGCTGGAGCAGACGCGCAACCAAGTCCGCGAGATGGCCACCAGGCAGAGGATTCAGACTATCGTACTGTGGGGCGTGGTCATCCTCTCGATACTGGTACTTGCCATACTGACAATAATATATATCAACAGCAAGCGCAACCACAAAAAGGATGTGCTGCTCTACCAGAAACAGATTGCCCTGCTGCGCGACAGCAAGGAGCAGAAACCCGAACCTCAAACACACAACAACGACGAAGCCCCCACTGCCGAGCAGCTGGAGATGATCGGGAAAATCAGAAGCGTCATGGAAACTTCGCCCGATATCTATAACGAAGGCTTCACCGTCACCCAACTTGCCGCACTGGTCGGAGTGCACGAGAAAAACGTGTCACACCTCATCAACAACGTGATGCACAGCAAGTTCAACACCATCCTCAACGAGTACCGCATCAAGGAAGCATGCAAACGGTTGATTGACACCGAGAACTATGGGCACTTGACCATCGAGGGCATCGCCCAAAGCCTGGGGTATAAGTCACGCGCCAACTTTGTCAACATCTTCAAGGACATTGTGGGACTCACCCCGTCGGCATTCCAGAAGATGTCAAAGAAGGACTGACAATGGGACCAATGGGACGCAGATATTACTCCCATTTGTCATATTAGTCTCATCTGTCCTATGGTGTTAATTTGGTCTCCTTCCACAGGAAGAGTTTGTCGCTGGGGCGGATTTTGGTGTCGGTCTTGATTGAGAAGTGCTCGCCCTTGACGGCACGGTCAACGGGCTTGAGATCGACGCGTATCTCGGTGAGTGTCAACATTACGGCACCAGTGGTGGGGCCGGTGATGACTATCTCGTCACCAACTTTGACCTCGCCGGCCTCGACCAGGAACTCGGCAACACCCAGATTGGAGAAATAGCGTATGCCCTTGGCGGCATACACCTTGACGCGTGTTGCGCTGGAGCCGTATTTCATTGTCCATTCGCCCAGCCGCTGCCCCAGGTAATAGCCGTTCCAGAAACCGCGGTTGAACACCCGCGCCAGACGCTCGTCCCACTGCGCCACCTTCTCCTCGCTGTAGGTGCCGTCAATGAGGCTGTTCAGGGCCTCGTGGTAGCAGCTGACCACAGTGCGCACATATTCGGGTCCGCGGGCGCGGCCCTCTATCTTGAACACGCGCACCCCGGCGTCGACCATCTTGTTGAGGAAGTGTATGGTCTTGAGGTCCTTGGGCGACATGATGTATTTGTTGTCGATGTCCAGGCTGTCGCCGGTCTCGCGGTCGGTGACGGTGTAGCTGCGTCGGCAAATCTGCCGGCACGCGCCGCGGTTGGCACTGGTGCCCGCCTCGTGAAGGCTCAGGTAGCACTTGCCCGACACTGCCATGCACAATGCGCCGTGGCAGAACATCTCGAGACGCACCGGAGCACCGTTGGGGCCGGTGATGTTGTCGCGCTCGATGGTCTCGCTGATGGCGCGCACCTGGTCCATGTTGAGTTCGCGGGCCAACACCATGACATCGGCCATGCGGGCATAGTAGCGCACTGCCTCGCTGTTGCTCACGTTGACCTGGGTGGAGATATGCACCTCGACACCGATGCTGCGGGCATAGAGAATGGCTGCCATATCACTGGCGATGATGGCACTGACGCCGGCCTCACGCGCCGCGTCGACAATGCGGTGCATGTAGTCGATGTCCTCCTCATATATGATAGTGTTCACTGTCAGATAACTCTTCATGCCGTGCTCGCTGCACCAGGCGGCAATGGTGTGTAGGTTGTCGATGCTGAAGTTCACGCTGGACTTGGAGCGCATGTTCAAACCCTCGATACCAAAATAGATGGCGTCGGCACCGCCCTGCCATGCGGCGGTCAGCGACTCCCATGACCCCACCGGGGCCATTATCTCAAAATCTTTCCTTTCCATTGATTTTCCGTTTTTCACTGCAAACTTACAAAAATAAATCCAAAAAACGGGCCATTTCTTATATTTTGTTGACAAAGGCATCCACCAAGATGAAAACCCCATGGCCTCTGGCGTGTGACGGTTGTTAACAACTTTGGCGTTTTTTTTGTGTTTGATGTTATAAATAAGTTGTAATTTTGTACGACTTTTTTAGAGAAAATCTTTCATGGAACGGGGTTACCTTCATACTGTTGTCTGCATCGTGCTGCTGACGGTGCTTGGATTGCTGGGGCTCAAGTGGTTGCCTCAGTTGTCTGTTGGTGGTATGGCCTTGCGCCAAGTTGACATTCTCTCGGACATTTCAAACGACTCGACGGGCATGCCGGCACAGACCGACACCATCAAGGAGCTGCCGGTCGTGAAAAACGCCATCAACACCTGCAAACCCGGCATGACCTGCATCAACGACATGAGCGGGGACGAACGCCAGGGAATAGAACCCCTCTATGAGGCAATCGAGCAAATGGCGTCGCTGGGACGGCCCGTCAGGATTGCCGTGCTGGGTGACAGTTTTATCGAGGGTGACATACTGACCGAACCGCTGCGTGAGCAGTTGCAGACGCTTTACGGTGGCTGTGGGGTCGGGTATGTGCCCATCACGAGCAACGTGAACGGTTTCCGCCGGAGCGTGCGTCACAATTTTAGCGGCTGGACCGAGCACAACGGTAACGATCACAGAGGTTTCGGCGGTGAACATGCCTCCATCACCGGTCACTACTATGCAGCCACGCCGGGTGCAAATGTTGAGTTGAGAGGAACCACGGCAACAGCCCATCTTGACACCTGCCAAGTTGCAACATTATATTACACAGGCTACGGCACTGCCAGTGTCACCGCAACCGTCAACGGCACCGCCACACAGCGCTTTAACATCAGCGGTAACGGCGAGGTGGGTTCGGTCCATGTCAACGGCAAGATTGGAAGTGTCAAGTGGACCGTGGATTATAGCGATCCCGGTATCGCTTTCCTGGGTAGTGCTATGGACGGCAACGATGGCATCACTGTCGATAACTTCAGCCTGCGGTCGTCATGCGGTTATCACCTGGGCAAAGTCAGTGACCGCATGTTTGCATCGTTTGACAAGGCACGGCATTACGATCTTGTCATTATCATGTACGGACTTAACATCGCCCACAAAGGCCAAAAGCAGTTCAACGAATACAGCATGAAGATGGGCAGTGCCATTGACCGTATGAAGCAAGCGATGCCGACGACCGGTTTTCTTGTTGTCAGCGTCAGCGATAGGGCCCAGCGCACAGCATCGGGCGCCCTTAATACAATGAGCTGCATCACAGCCTTGATAAATGTTCAGCAGCAACTGGCATTTGACCATCACATCGCGTTCTGGAACATGTTTACGGCAATGGGCGGCAGCGGCAGCATCGTGCGTATGGCACAGGCAAAACCTGCCGAAGCCAACCGCGATTACACCCACATCAATTTCAACGGCGGTAAACGAATAGGCCGCATTTTTGCCGAGACGCTCGACTGGGGCTATCAGTCTTATCGCCAACAAAATACACCGAAAGGAGGTGAGCAATGATGGGCATGGATAAGATACTGGATATGCTTGCCAGCGGGTGGCGCAATTTGGACTGGAACATCATTGTGTCGCTGTTGACCTATGACAGCAATGCCCCGATGATTTTCAGCAGCGGCATCTTCCTTTGGCTGTTTGCCGGTTTCATTGTCGTCTATGCCTTCCTGCACCGCAACCTCACGGCACGCCTGCTGTTTGTGACAGCCTTCAGTTACTACTTCTATTACAAGTCAAGCGGCTTCTATTTCTTCTTGCTTGCCGTTGTCACCGTCAGCGACTTCTTGATTGCCCGAGGCATTGGTGGTGACGGCAGCAAAGCGCGGCGCAAGTGGTTGGTGGCACTGAGTCTTATCATAGACCTCGGTTTGCTGGGGTGGTTCAAATACACTAATTTCCTGGGTCACGCCTTTGCCGGTCTCACCGGAGGCACGTTCACCGACCTGAACATCTTCCTCCCCGTCGGCATTTCGTTCTTCACGTTCCAGTCGCTCAGTTACACCATTGATGTTTATCGCCGGCGCATCAAGCCCTTGGACAGTCTGCTTGACTATGCGTTCTACGTGTCGTTCTTCCCCCAGCTGGTGGCAGGCCCCATTGTCCGTGCCAGCGATTTCATACCTCAGATACGCCGACCGTTGCACGTCACACGCAACATGGTTGGCATGGGTATATGGCTGATAGTGTGCGGTCTGTTCAAGAAAGCAGTTATCAGTGACTTTATCAGCGTCAACTTTGTTGAACGCATTTTTGACAACCCCACTTTATACAGCGGACTCGAGAACCTTGTGGGCGTATATGGTTATGCATTGCAGATTTACTGCGACTTCTCGGGTTACAGCGACATGGCAATCGGCATCGCGCTGCTGTTGGGTTTCCATTTCAATATTAACTTCAACAGTCCATACAAGAGCGCTTCAATCACCGAGTTCTGGCGCCACTGGCACATCTCGCTCTCGACGTGGTTGCGCGACTACCTGTATATATCGCTGGGCGGCAACCGAAAGGGGAAATTGCGTCAGTACCTCAATTTGCTCATCACCATGCTGTTGGGTGGCCTGTGGCACGGGGCGTCGTGGAACTTTGTGGCGTGGGGCGGCCTGCACGGCGTGGCACTGGCACTGCACAAGATGTGGATGTCGCTCACGGGCAGTAAAACCTCGGGGCAAACCGGCAAGTGGCTGCATGCGCTGAGCGTTTTCATCACTTTTAACTTTGTCTGCCTGTGTTGGATTTTCTTCCGCAACCGTGAGTTTGACGGTTCGGTCAAGATGCTGACCCAGATTTTCACCAATTTCCACCCCGAGTTGCTTGGGCAACTCATCACCGGCTATGGCAGCGTGATGGCGATGATTGTGCTGGGCTATGCGCTGCACTTTGTCCCCGCCAAGTGGGAAACCCGATGCAAGCGGGCTTTTGTCAAGATGCCGGCCATCGTTTATGTGCTGGTGCTGATAGCAATGGTTTTTATCATCGCACAGGTGAAGACCAGCGACGTGCAGCCGTTCATTTACTTCCAGTTCTAAACGGTTATGCTGTTTTTTGGTGTTTCACCAGAAAATTTGTAATTTTGCAATAACAAACCAACAACAAGATGGCAAAAAACGCGCTCGAAACCCCAATGATGAAACAGTTCATGGCAATGAAGGAGAAACATCCCGATGCCATACTGCTGTTTCGCGTGGGCGACTTCTACGAAACATATCTTCAAGACGCCATAACAGCGTCTGAGGTACTGGGCATCACCCTCACGCGCCGCAGCAACGGTGCAGCGGCGGCAACCGAGATGGCGGGATTCCCTCACCACGCACTCGATACCTATCTGCCCAAACTGGTGCGTGCCGGCAAGCGCGTGGCCATCTGCGACCAGCTTGAAGACCCAAAACTGACCAAAAAACTCGTCAAGCGAGGCATCACCGAACTGGTGACACCGGGCGTCGTTGTTGGCGGCAGCATTCTCGACCGCAAGGAGAACAACTTCCTGGCAGCGGTGCACTTCGGCAAGAAAAAAGAGGGACTGGCACTGCTTGACATCAGCACCGGCGAGTTTATGGTGGCCGAGGGCAATGCCGAGTATGTCGATAAACTGCTCGGCAACTTCCAACCCAAGGAGGTGCTCATCGAGCGCAGCAACCGCACTCGCTTTGCCGACTCGGTAACCACCCACTACCTGACCTATGAGATGGACGAGTGGGTGTTCACCAGCGAGACTGCCGTTGACAGGCTTTTGAAGCACTTTGAGACAAAGAGTCTGAAAGGATTCGGCATCGGCCCGATGGAGGAGGCAATCATTGCTGCCGGAGCCATCATGCACTACCTGGACATCACCCAGCACACCCAGGTCAAGCACATCACCACGCTGTCGCGACTGGATGCCGACCGGTTTGTGCGCCTTGACAAGTTCACGATACGCAATCTTGAACTGGTGACACCGCTGTGCGAGGACGGCAAGTCGCTGCTTAATGTAGTTGACCGTACCCTCTCGCCAATGGGCGCGCGCATGATGCATCGCTGGATTATGTTCCCCATCAAGGATGTCAAGGCCATTAACCGACGACTCGACGCCGTCGAGCACTTCATGCGTCACCCCGAGGACCGCGACCTGCTGAAAGAGCACCTCGAGGTTATGGGAGATGTCGAACGACTGACCAGCAAGGCCGCCGTGGGGCGTATCACGCCACGCGAGATAGTTCAGCTCAAGTGCGCACTGCAGGCAATTGAGCCCATAAAACAGATGACAATGGATGCCAACTGCGACGTGCTCAACACCCTGGGTGAGCAACTTAACGCATGCAAGACCCTGAGCGAGCGCATCGACCGTGAAATCAACCCCGATGCCCCCAACCAGCTGAATCGCGGCAATGTCATCAACATGGGGGTCAACGAAAAACTGGACGAACTGCGCAACCTGTCACACTCCAACAAGGACTACCTGATCGGGATGCAGCAACGCCTTAGCCAGGAGAGCGGCATATCAAACCTGAAAATTGCCTACAACAACGTTTTCGGGTACTATATCGAGGTGCGTAACACCCACAAGGATAAGGTGCCGCCCGAGTGGATCAGGAAACAGACACTGGTCAGCGCCGAGCGCTATGTCACCAACGAACTGAAGGAATACGAAACCAAGATATTGAGCGCCGAGGAGAATATCCAGATTATAGAAACCCAACTCTTCAACGAACTGGTCTCGGACGTCACCGAGTATATCCCGGCCATACAGACCGACTGCGGCATCATTGCACAGCTCGACTGCCTGTGCTCGTTCACCCGTGTCGCAATCGAAGGCAAATATAACCGCCCTGTGGTTGACGACAGTCTGGACATCGACATCACCAACGGACGTCACCCGGTGATTGAGCGGCAACTGCCTCCGGGAGAACAATATGTCCCCAACAGTCTCCACCTCGGCAACGACGACCAGCAAATCATGATTATCACCGGTCCCAACATGGCGGGTAAGAGTGCGTTGCTGCGACAGACTGCCCTTATTGCCCTGATGGCGCAGATGGGCTGCTTCGTGCCGGCCGAGGCTGCACGAATCGGCATCGTCGATAAGATTTTCACACGCGTCGGGGCAAGCGACAACATCTCGCAGGGCGAGAGTACCTTTATGGTCGAGATGACCGAGGCGTCCTCAATTCTGAACAACCTCAGTCAGCGCAGCCTCGTGCTGTTTGATGAACTGGGCCGCGGCACCAGCACCTATGACGGCATCTCCATCGCATGGTCCATCGTTGAGTACATTCACGAGCACCGCGCCCAGGCCAAGACGCTCTTTGCCACCCACTACCACGAGCTCAACGAGATGGAGAAGACTTTCAAGCGCATTGTCAACTACAATGTCAGTGTCAAGGAAATCAACGGCAAAGTGGTATTCCTGCGCAAGATCGTGAAAGGCGGCAGCGAACACAGTTTCGGTATCCACGTGGCAAAACTCGCGGGCATGCCGATTGACATCGTCGAACGCGCCAATCAGGTTCTAAAGCAGTTGGAAAGCAATGCCGCCGATGCCGGCAGTGTGACCAAGGACCTGAGCGACGTGGCACACGACCGCAGCGGCTATCAGTTGTCGATATTCCAACTCGACGATCCCGTGCTGGCACAGATTCGCGACGAGATTCTGACCATTGACGTCAACAACCTCACACCCGTCGAGGCGCTCAACAAACTCAACGACATCAAGGGCATCCTCACCGGCCGCCACCAGTGACGCGGAGGGTTTTCAAGTTTCTGGATTGTGTAGTGCTAGCAACGGCATCAACGCCGATTGCGGGGATGGTGTTGCAGTATCTCGTCACGCAGCATGGTGCGGTCGATGTGCATGTAGATTTCGGTGGTCGCGATGCTTTCATGCCCCAGCATCTGCTGTATGGCACGCAGGTTGGCACCGCCCTCGAGCAGGTGTGTGGCAAATGAGTGCCTGAGGGTGTGCGGGCTGACAGTCTTGCGTATCCCCGCCAGTTCACACAGTTGTTTGATGATGATGAACACCATCTGGCGTGACAGGGCGCTGCCGCGACGGTTTAGGAAGACGATGTCATCGTTGCCTTTTTTGATGGTCATGGTGCCGCGGACATCATGGATGTAGTTGGCAATCAGTTCGAGTGCGATGGGCGAGATGGGGACCAGACGCTGTTTGTTGCCCTTGCCGTTGACAATGATGTACTGCTCGTCGGCATAGATTGACGAGAGGCGCAACCCAATCAGTTCGCTCACACGCAGGCCGCATCCGTACATGGCCTCGATGATGGCGCGGTTGCGAATGCCTTCGGGTGTGCTCATGTCAATGCACGAGAGCATCTGGTCAATCTCGTCAACGGTGAGCACTTCGGGCAGATGTCGCCCGATGTGCGGTGCTGGCAGCAACAGGGTGGGGTTGCCGTCGGTGTAGCCTTCAAGTTGCAGAAATTTGTAGAAACTTTTGATACCCGACACGATGCGTGCCTGCGAGCGTGCCTGGATGCCCAGGTCCTTCAGGGTGCCGACAAACAGCTCCAGTGCCACCCCGTCGGCATTCTCGGGGCTTATGCCCTCGCTTCGCAGGTAACTGACGAGGTGTTCCACATCGGTGGCGTATCCCCGGGCCGTGTTGTCTGAGAGCCCTTTCTCGATGCGCAGATATACGCCGTATTGCTCCAGAACCTTGCTGATGTCGGTTATCGGTCTCATTTGAAGGTTATTACCTCGGGGTGTGAGGCGTCAAAGTTGTCGGTTATGGTTACTTTGTTTGCCTTGAAGTCAAACACAAAGGTGGTGGCGCTTATCCAGTTGACATACTCGATGCGTGCCGTTAGGACATTCTTGTCGGTCCATGCACGGCATCCGGCAGCCTGGAAGTTGCGGTTGAGTCCCTTGAAGCGGTCCACGGCATCGATTGAGTAGGGCGGCAGTTCAACGGGGCCGTACATCCAGTTGCCATGTCCCAGATAAATGCAGTCGCTGTGGCCGTCGGCATAGTGGATGTACATTGTGCTGAATTTGCTCATCGGTGTAAGCTCGATTGTCGCTATGTTGTGCTTGTTGCTCTGCAGTTTGAGCTTTGCACCCGCGGGTAGCGGGTTTATGTCTTTGCCCTTGAGAACCGGCAGCGATGCCTTGCTGCACAATGCCTCGAGTTTTTTCTGGGCTTTCCCCGGGTTGGAGTTAGTCTTGTCCACTCCGGGCATGAGGTGCCGCCAGATGGCGCGCAGTTCGCCGTTGGTGTCGTCGCTGTAACCGTTGATGACCACCACCATGTCGCTCTCGGTGATGACAACGATAAACTGCCCGTAGGCACCGTCGGCACGATATGCTCCGGGCCAGTTGCATCGCCAGATTTGGTATCCGTATCCTTGGTTTTTGTCGGTCGGTTTGTCGCCGGGTTTTACCCAACTGTAGTTAATGTGGCTGGCCGATGCTTCGTCAATCCACGCTGCTGGTACCAGTTGGCGTCCGTTCCAGTTGCCGCGATGCAGCATCAGCATGCCCATCTTGGCAAGCGACTCGGTCTGTAACCGCAACCCCCATCCGCCGGTGTTGACACCCTCGGGGCTCTGCTCCCAGTCCACCTCGGTGATGCCCATGGGCCCGAATAAATGCTCGTTGAGGTACTCCAGCATGGTTTTGCCTGTCACGCGTTGGACAATTGCGGCAAGTATGTAGGAGCACATAGAGTCATACTGGAACTTGCTGCCGGGTGCCTCGGTCACGGGTTTTGAAAACCACTCGGTAATCCAGTCGGGACTCTGGCTGCGCATGATCCAGTCTGGTTTGATGCCGGCACCCATGATGAGCAGGTCGCGCACGGTGATGTCGGCCAACCGTGCCGACACCGTGTCGGGCAACCGTTCGGGGAAGAACGCGGCAACACGGTCGGTCAGACGAAGACGGTTCTCGTCGATTGCGATACCCACAGCCATCGAGGTGAAGGTCTTGCTGCACGAGTACAGCGTGTGGCTGTCCTGGGCACGGTAGGGCGCAGGGTGAAGCTCGGCAATAACTTTGTCGTGACGAAGCACCATCACATGGTGAATGTCGGTGGCGTTGACGGCCATCAGCGAGTCAAAGAAAGTTGCAACTGCTTGTGGGTTAACCGACTCTTGCGCCGGAGTGGAACGCATGATTTCTCCCGTCTGGGCATTTGCCAACAGAGCAACGGCGGCAAGTAATAGAAATATCTTCTTCATCAGTATTGTCAATGGGATTGTGGTTATTGTAAATTTACGGGTGGTGGATAGTTACAGTATTGGTGCGAGCAGTCGCAGTATTGATTCAAAAGCCTTGGCAAATTGGTTGCGCCGTTTCCATTCCGACAGAATGATGCGTGTGCAGCACCGTTGGTCGGCGGCAAAGATTTCTTTCATCCGGCGGTTGAAGTCTTGGTTGTAAATCAGAGCATTGCATTCAAAGTTGTGCTCAAAACTGCGGAAGTCGAAGTTCGTTGAGCCAACCGTGACAAAGTTGTCATCAACGATAATGGCCTTGCTGTGCATCATGGTGCTTTCATAGAAATAAATTTTGATGCCAGCCAGCAGGCACTCTTTCAGGTAACTGCGTGTGGCGTATTTGAGAATCACCGAGTCGGTGTCGCGCGGAATCATCAGTCTGACATCAACACCCGACAACGCTGCCACCTGCAATGCTTTTAACTGGGCATCGTTGGGGAGGAAATAGGGTGTTTGGATATACAATGACTTGCGGGCCATGGATATGGCTTTCTGCACGACAAACGCCATTGCGTTCCACTTGTCGGTGGGGCCGCTGGCGACAATCTGCATTGTGTTGTTGCCGGTAGCGGGGGTGTTGGTCTCTTGTTGCGGCATTGTCAGCAGTTTGTGCTGCATGAAGTCCCAATCGACTGCAAACGAGAAGAATAACCCCTTGACAGCCTCGCCTGTGATGCGGATGTGGGTGTCGCGCCATGGTTGTTTGCCTTTTTCGCCTGTGACATACCGGTCGGCAATGTTCATGCCGCCAATATAGCCCACTTTGCCGTCAATGACAACCATCTTGCGGTGGTTGCGCCAGTTGAGACGCGCTGCGATTGTCGTGAATGTCACTTTCAGGAACGGGTACGCCTCAACACCGGCACGCCTCATGCGATGGAAGAAAGCGGCATTAATCGTGTATGACCCGATGTGGTCATATATCACGTGGACGTGAATCCCCTGTTGGGCTTTCTTGATTAGCAGATTGCTGATTTCATGACCGATAGCATCGTTTTCAAAGATATAGTACTGCAGCAGTATGTAGTCCTGTGCAGTTTCGATGTCATGTTTCAGTGCTTCGAACTTTGACTTGCCGTCGGTGTAAATGTCAATGTTGTTGCCTGTGTAGCAAGGTGCTTCGACCAAGGCCTCGGCAAGACGCATCTGGTGCTGTGAGCAGATGTCGGGCACCAGCGACTCGATGTGCTCGCGGCTGCCCGAGTGGGCATGGACCAGTTTCATCCAGTCTTTTCGGGGGATGAGGTGCCGGCTACGCAGGCTTCGTCCAAAGAACAGGTACAATACCAGTCCGGCAACAGGCAGCAAAACCAGCACAGCCACCCATGCAAGCGACTTCAGCGGGTTGCGGTTCTCGCCAATGACAATGATGATGACGCTGACAATAGTGATGACGTACAGCACCATCAGGATGTCGTACACGATGTGGGCATATGGGAAAAGTTCAGCAAGTACCATACCTATTTACAAAGGTATAGCAAATTTTTTATTTCACCAAATTTAAGGGTGATAATTTATTTTGAGACTGCTGTGACTGTGTATCCGGCAGTACGCAGCAACCCGATGAGACCTTGGTCGCCGGGGAGGTGTCCGGCACCGACGCAGACGAGAACCGACTTGCCCTCGTGCATCATCTTCTCGAGTTGGGGCACCCATGCGCGGTTGCGGTCAAATACCATCAGGTCCAGTTCCTGCTTGGTGGGTTTCACGCCGATATCAGGGTCGGTGAGCATCTTGTACAGGGCATCAAGTTCTTGCTTGTTATATAGTTCAAACATTTGGTCGGTAAATCCGGCAGCGATGCTGTCATTCTCGCACAACTCGAGCAGAGTGGCGGCCTGCACGTTAAGCGGACCGTTGAACAGGATGTTGATTTGCTGGTCGGCAGTCTCAAAACCGGTCACAGGTTTGCCGTCTTTGATGGCGCGTTTCTGCACGGCAAGGTCAATCTGCTTGGTGGGGTCGATGTTGCTCTTGCCGTTCATGGCCTGGATGGCCTGGATTTGGGCTGTCAGTGCCGCCGGTTTCAGTTTCATCAGTGGTGCCAGCGGTATGCCAAGGTACTTGTTGACAACACGTTCAACAATCTGCAGGCCGGCAGGCGAGAGCACGTCCTTCAAGGTGCTGTCCTCGGGGGCTATCATTGCCAGCGCCATCTTCTTTTGTGTGGCGGGACTCATCAGACTGTCGGTGACAACCTCGCCGCAAACTATATCACACGAGTTGATGGCCTCGTTCAACCCGCGCACGCTGTCAATGAACGACTCCGGCGCAAAATGGTGCGTCCCCATCAGATACGAAGGCTTCCCCAGCCCATTCCCGCTAACCTGCCACAGCAACTGGGCATTAGCGCATAAAGATATGATGCCAAATATGGCCATTAAAAGTAGTTTCTTCATAATTAGTGAATTTTTGTTTTTGCAAAAATATAAAAAAATGACCATTTATTCTTTATAACGCACTCCAAAATTAATAAAAATCCCCTTATTTCCCAAAATGCCTACATTCGTCTGCAGCACCCGGTCCTTGACTCAAGAATATAAATATTGTTAAATACTGCAATCTATTATTGGTAAATATAACAATTTTACATAACTTTGCAGTTGGAAATATTTCCAAATGTTTTGAAGTGGGGTTCACCACTATAAAAACGATTTAACAATATGGCTACAAAAGTTGAATTTATTGATCCTAAGAGGGTTCGTGTTGAAACATCCGAAGGCGATTGTTTTATTTTATTGTTCTCTGACTTAATGAACTATCAGATAGAGAAGCAGTGTAACGGATTTGTTACCAAGTGTTTGATTTTATTGTTTGATGAATATTATAAAGGTGATGACAGTGTTATCTTGGGTCCAATTCTTTTGGGCATGTTCCGTAATAACCTTAATCCTATTTTTGGTTTTTTGCCGGATAGAGACAAAGAACGTGAACGCATCGGAAACCGTATCAAGGAGTTAAGGAAAGAAAAAGATATAGATGCAAAAACTCTTGCAAAACGAATTGGCATTGATGCTGGAAACCTTAGCCGTATTGAGCAGGGAAAGTTCTCGGTCGGTATTGATATACTCAATAAGATTGCAAGTGCATTGAATATGCGTATTGATTTTGTCCCTCAAAATAAACCAGAATTATGAAGTTATTAAGTCAGTTCCGATACGCTCTTTGCAATGGGCAAGTAAAAGAAATAAATAATGTAACTAAAGAGTGTCGTAAATCTGAAAAATATACTTGTCTTGGCTGTGGAAATGAAATGGTAGCCGTGCTGGGACAAGTGCGTGAGCACCATTTTAGGCACAAAAATAGCGAGAACTGTAGCAATGAAACATATCTACATAACCTCGCAAAGAAAATGATTAAAGAAATCTTTGATACCCAGGAGTATTTCGTTATTCAACACAATGCTAACAATGTTTGCGAGCAACTGGATTCTTGTCCTTTTAAAAGGTGTAAGAAAAATGTTCAACGGAAAATAGACTTAAAAAAGTATTTTGACACTTGTGAAATTGAAAAGACGTGTGGCGGTTTCCGACCAGATGTCCTCCTTACCCACAGCGAGCATTCTGACCGAAAATTATTTATTGAAGTCAATGTAAACCACCCATGCACTTATGAAAAAATTAATAGTGGCATTCGAATTATCGAAATAGATGTAGATAGTGAACTAACCACCATACACCCTTTTGATGAACAGAATAGGCACATGCATTTCTTCAATTTTAAATTTGAGCGAAAAATTCGTCCTACTACAAAAGTCGAAAGATTTAGCTTGTTGTCAGATGATAAAGGGAAACATCTTAAACTGGATGAAATTGATTGCTGCCAGTTTGACGAACATCTGCCGAATGCAGTCTATGACATCATTAGTCAAGAACCTAACGATAATAACTCTTTAATTTCTGGTTTAGCTCATGCATTAAATCATGGGGAAGACATCAGACATTGTTATTTTTGCTTAATCAGACATTGTAATAGACCAGATAAAGGATGGATTGCGGCAGCAAGTTGCCCCTATTATATACGTGACAAGCGAAAATGCATAGCAATTGAAAGAAAGTATGCAGATTGCGACTTTGTCTTTTGGAAGAAGGGGGAATAATAAGGATTATTATTGCTGTACGGTGAAATTGTTAATAAATTTTGTAAATAATAGATTTTCAATACCTTGCAATGCTATTGTGGTAAGTGTGATTACTTTGGGAATTATTCTTGATTGCTCTGGTTGGCAGCGGTTTGCTGCCCCGGGGTTGGAGCGATTTTGTCACCAATATAGAGCACGCCGTCAGGCGTTAAGCGCTGAAAGCGCGGTATGTGAGCGAAGCGCAACTGTAACCGGGGTCGGAGCGAACGAAGTGAGCGTAGGCCTCGGAAGGGATGTCTCCCCACGAGGCGCGGGCTGAAAGTCTGCGATTTAGGTGGCGAAAGCAAGTGCTGCCAAAGAGTGGGTCAGTCGAAATTTAGTGGGGGTAAGCATAAATTTTGGCAAGTCTAAACAGGAAGAACTTTTCATCGGTTATGCCTCTCAGCGATGCCCTGAAGGATT
>JAGHSV010000016.1 GCA_018065665.1 Candidatus Sodaliphilus aphodohippi | reverse complement strand
TATGAGGGTTTTATATACGTCTGGAAGACGCTATCTGTATAACCCCGTAGGCACTCGTCGGAGGGCCTGCGGGGATTTTTGCAGACAGCAGAGTGATGACGGAATTGCTTCCATGCTCCACCGGTTACAATTGCCCACCCGAACCCAAACCACTATCTTTGCCAGCATGATGAAAACGATAATACCAACAGAAACCAACCACCTGAGTCATGTGAGTCACCTGAATTGCTGTAACATCCTCATAGTAAGCCCCTCTCTACTGGAGAGGGGTCGGGGGTGAGGCTCTTGAGTCATCTGAGGCTCCTGAGTCATCTGAACAGCGAAGCCGTTCTGAAAAGCCGTCAGGCGCTCCGAGGAGTGCAACGTTCCGTAAAGCAAAGCGCACTTCATGCCTTTTGTCCTTTTGTACTTTTAGTCTAAAAATCTGCGAGACCCTGAAAAGCCGCCAGGCGCTCCGAGGAGTGCAACGTTCCGTAAAGCGAAGCCGCTCTTCATGCCTTATGTTTATTTTAGTCTAAAAATCAGCACAAGTCTGAGTTTTCTATGTAAGAAAAAAAGGGAACGGAATGTTTTTCGGTCCAGTTTTTTGTTTTTTTGCAATATTTAGTGGTCGATAGTGCCTGTTGAATGATAAAAATGAGTAACTTTGTGATTTAATAGCGAAGTTATGGCATATTTGATATTTATAGCAGTCACGATAATCAGTTGGCTTGCACAGCGCAACATTACGTCCAAGTTCAAGAAGTACTCGGCTATTCCACTGGGCAACGGGATGACGGGCCGCGATGTGGCAGCCGCGATGCTGCGTGCCCACAACGTTGCGGGAGTCAAGATCGGTAGTGTGGCGGGCGAGCTGACCGACCACTACAACCCCACCAACATGACGCTGAACCTGAGCCAGCCGGTATATGGCGCCAACAGCGTCGCCGCTGCAGCGGTTGCCGCCCACGAGTGCGGCCATGCCGTACAGCACGCGACCGGCTACTCGATGCTGCGCCTGCGCTCGTCGCTGGTCCCTGCCGTGAATTTTGCATCGAAGTGGATGCCATGGGTGCTGCTTGCCGGCATCCTGCTGCTGGAGCTCACCCCGATTCCGCTGGAGATTGGCATTGCCCTATTTGCCTGCACCACCCTATTCAGCCTGGTGACTCTGCCGGTCGAGGTTGACGCCAGCCGCCGCGCCACACGATGGCTCGAGGGCGCCGGCATAGTCCGGGGGCAGGAACTGGAAGGTGCCAAGGATGCCCTTCATGCAGCAGCCTACACTTATGTTGCCGCGGCACTGGGCTCGCTGGCAACACTTGCCTACTACGTCATGATGTTTATCATGAGACGAGACTAACAAAGAATTAACTACAACAAAACATAAAAACAATAATGGCACAGAAACCATCAATTCCCAAAGGGACAAGAGACTTTTCGCCCATCGAGATGGCGAAACGCAACTATATTTTCAACACCATCAAGGACGTGTTCGGGTTATATGGCTTCCAGCAGATTGAGACCCCTGCAATGGAGAACCTGTCGACGCTGATGGGCAAGTACGGCGAGGAAGGCGACAAACTGCTGTTCAAGATTCTGAACAGCGGCGACTATCTGAAGGACGCCCCTGCCGAGCTGATGGAGCAGCGCGACTCGCTGCACCTGACCAACAAAATCAGCGAGAAAGGCCTGCGCTATGACCTAACAGTGCCGTTCGCGCGCTTTGTGGTGCAGCACCGCAATGACCTGAGCATGCCGTTCAAGCGCTACCAGGTGCAGCCCGTATGGCGTGCCGACCGTCCCCAGCGCGGACGCTACCGCGAGTTCTACCAGTGTGACGCCGACATCGTTGGCAGCGACTCGCTGTTCAACGAGATTGAACTGGTGTCGATGATTGACGAGGTGTTCAAACGCTTCGGGGTCAACATCGCCATCAAGCTCAATAACCGCAAGATACTGAGCGGTGTAGCCGAGATTATCGGTGCACCCGACAAGATTGTGGACATCACCGTCGCCATCGACAAGATGGACAAAATCGGTATCGACAACGTCAATGCCGAACTGCGCGAGAAAGGCCTCGGCGATGATGCCGTTGCCGCCCTGCAGCCGCTGCTGACGCTGACCGGCACCAACGAGGAGAAAATGGAGGTGCTGCGCCAACTGCTGTCATCGAGCGAAGAAGGCATGAAAGGTATCGAGGAGATGCAGTTTGTGCTTGACGGCGTAGCGGCGCTGGGCCTCAAGTCCATTGTCGAGCTTGACGTGTCGCTTGCCCGCGGCCTCAACTACTATACCGGCACCATCCTCGAGGTCAAAGCCCTTGACGTGGAGATGGGCAGCATCACCGGCGGCGGCCGTTATGACAACCTGACCGGCGTGTTCGGTATGCCCGGCCTGTCGGGAGTGGGCATCAGCTTTGGTGCCGACCGCATCTTTGACGTCCTCAACACTCTGGACCTCTACCCTGCCGACACCACCGCCAGCGCACGTGTGCTGTTCATCAACTTTGGCAACCGCGAGGCCGTTGAGTCGCTCAAACGCATCAAAGAGCTGCGCGCGTCCGGCATCAGTGCCGAGCTCTATCCCGACGCTGCCAAGATGAAGAAGCAGATGGCCTATGCCAACGACCGCAAGGTGCCGTTCGTAGCCATCATCGGCGAGAACGAGATAGCAAACAACACCGTCACCCTCAAGGACATGGCAACCGGCGAGCAGCAGTCGCTCACCACGGCCCAACTGATTGAGGCACTGCGATAACCAAGTGTTGAGATGGCAAGTGAAAGTATGTTTGAACAGTTAATGCAGTTGCCCCTATTCCAGGGAGCAAGCCTGGAACAAATCACGGCGATTGCCGAGAAATATCCACTGCATTTCCTGAAATTTGCCGACGGCGAGACAATAGTCAATACCGGAGACTGTTGCGATCATGTCCGCTTCATCATCTCGGGCAGCGTGACGGTCACCGTCAGCAGCTCGATGCGCCAGTTGCGGTTTGAACATACGCTGAACGCCCCCGAAGTCATGGGAGCGGGCTACCTGTTCGGGCTTGACAACACCTATCCCTATACGGCAACTGCCAAGGGTGCCTGCGGCATACTGCAGCTAAGAAAGAGCGACTATGTGACCATCCTGCAGAGCGACAGGGTTTTCCTGTTCAACATACTCAACTACCTGTCTATCGCCAAACAAAAACGCGTGCTGTCGCTCAAGATGATCACCAAAGCCAACATCGCCGAGCGTCTGGCAATGACCGTGGCGACGCTGACCACCCAAAGCAGCACCGACATCACCCTGCACTACTGCCAAAAAGACCTGTGCTCGCTGCTTGGCGTCCATCGCAACACACTTGTCACCACGCTTCAACACCTCGCCGACGAAGGGTTAATCGAATATACAGCCGACCAGATCCGCTTTATCGCACCCCGTCGGCTGTTTGAACTAATCAAATAAACATTGGAACAATGCATATTACCTACATGACAAGCGGAACCTGCTCGGTGCAAATCGATGCCGACGTTGAAGACGGCATCATCCAGAGCGTATCGTTCCTGGGCGGCTGCAGCGGCAACCAGCAAGGCATAGCCTCGCTGGTCAAGGGCATGCGCGTCGAGGAAGCGATATCACGCCTCGAGGGCATCCGCTGCGGCTACAAACGCACCTCGTGCCCCGACCAGCTGGCCCAGGCGCTCAAGCAGGCGCTGTAAACCGGCCCCAGAGTGTTAAAGACACAGATACCCTGCCAAATTGCGGTAGGGTATTTTTTGTTGTTCCGTCTCCTCGGATGAATGAATTTAATATACAATAATCCCAAATTGGTCGTTAGTGCCTGTATTTTTGTGGTTACGTTCATAACCATCTATGCTACAAGTGTTTGAAATTTGATTTTTCTAATGACCGTCATTAGAAAACCCACTCTGTAAACGTTTTATTTTCAATTTGTTACAAAGGCAACCACGAATACAAGGGTTCCCAATGAACTTTTTGGGATAATTAGTAAATCTAATGAATTTTTTATTGCTGGCGGGTAAAACTCAAGACAGCAATAAAAACACAGAGGAGCTGAACGCCAAAATTCATTTTGCGACATCCTCTACACCCTGAGCAGACTATCATAAATTCTTTTACCTGACAGCAATGATATTTAAGGTTAGATTTTTTCTACAGGAACCTGAATTATGGAAAGCCACTTTTCCTGATCTGCCTGATTCCAGATGCCGTCGATGTAGCAGCAGCGTGGATGACCGGTGATTTTGTATCCGTTATCTTCGATGTAGCGGAAGAGTTCGGTGTAGGATTCATAGAAGTGGTCGTATGGGCCATAATGTTTCATGCAGATGGCTGTAGGGACGGCTTGTATTGTCTTGAACTGAATGATGTCGGAGTCCTGGCCTAGTTCTTCAACCTGTTCACAGTATTCAATGTCGATATCTGTTGGCTTGTATTCTTCATTGTGCTCAATGGTGAAGCAGTAGCCCGGAGGCGGGCACTTGCAGCCGAGTCGTTGCATTTCTGGGCCTATCACGTTGCAGCACATAGTGCCGATTGCTTCATAGCCGGGGATGATTTCGCGGTGGCTTGCCACGATGATTTCTGGCAAGGACTGAATTGAGAATTTTTCCATTGTCTTGATTTCTTTAATGGAGTTCTTCCAGTTGATCAGTCGTGTACGACGGTCAATGAGCTTTTGCAGTTGCTGCTCCGTTTCCTTGATTTTCTCTGTCAGCTGACGAATACTTGGACTGTGGGTGCCATCTTCGT
Source organism: Candidatus Sodaliphilus aphodohippi (assembly GCA_018065665.1). GTDB lineage: Bacteria > Bacteroidota > Bacteroidia > Bacteroidales > Muribaculaceae > Sodaliphilus > Sodaliphilus aphodohippi. The sequence goes on along the minus strand of JAGHSV010000016.1, from coordinate 4,372 downwards.
ACAGCTCTCTGATTTCGTCGAGTGAAAATCCCAATTGCTGGATGGCACGAATGCTGTTGAGCTTTTGCATCTGAGCAAGTGTGTAGTAGCGATAGCCTGTCCATTCATCAATTTCGTATGGCAAAAGTAACCCTTTCTGCTCGTAGTGCCTCAGTGTCTTTACCGTAACCTGCATCAACTGTGAGAACTCTCCGATTTTTAATTTTGTTTTATAACTCATAATCGCGATTGTTTTTGCTAAGCAAATGCAAAGTAAGTGCATGACCTTGGGGACGAGTCAAGCGTGATGGAAAGTTTAACATTGATTTAATATTTATTTAACATCAATTTAACGGTTGGCGCATTTTGGGGGACAATGAGCAAAACTTAGAGTTGGGAGGCATGGGATGACAGCCAGCATGCCCGAGTGGTATTTTTTCATTGAATTTAATAATTAATAATGAGTAAATCTGACGTATTTTTGTATATATCGAGATTTTTTTGCTATCTTTGTAGATTAAATAATTTTTTGGTCTATGAAGACTTATCTTGTAACTGGTGCAGCCGGGTTTATCGGTTCGAATTATGTGAAATATATCCTCAAGAAATGGGGTGATGACATACGCGTGATTGTGCTTGATTATCTGACATATGCGGGTAATCTTGCCACGCTGGAGGAGGAGTTGAAGCGTGCCAATGTGTCCTTTGTCAAAGGTGACATCGGTGACCGCGAGCTGGTTGAAGGCATTTTTGCGGATAACGATGTTGACTTTGTTGTCAACTTTGCCGCCGAGACTCATGTTGACCGCAGCATCACCAACCCCCGTCTGTTCCTGGAAACGAATATCCTTGGCACCCAGAATATGCTGGAGTGCGCGCGCAAGGCGTGGTATGTCGGTAAAGACGCCGACGGCAAGAACGTATATAAGGACGGAAAGAAGTACTTGCAGATCTCGACCGACGAAGTCTATGGTTCGCTCTCAAAGGACTTTGACACCCCCCGTCCGCTCGAAGTGAGCGAAGACGTTGCCCGCGTTGCCGACGGTCGCACCAACATGAAGACCTATGGCGAGGGGTTCTTCACGGAGAAGACGCCGCTCTCGCCCCGCTCGCCCTACTCGGCAGCGAAGACCAGTGCCGACATGCTTGTTGTGGCATATATGGAGACCTACGGGCTTCCCATCAACATCACCCGCTGCAGCAACAACTATGGGCCGTACCACTTCCCCGAGAAGCTTATCCCGCTAATCATCAACAACATCCTCGAAGGCAAGAAACTTCCGGTTTATGGCAAGGGGGAGAACGTTCGCGACTGGTTATATGTCGAGGATCACTGCAAGGGCATTGACATGGTCCTGCGCGAGGGACGCCTTGGCGAGGTGTACAACATTGGCGGCTTCAACGAGGAGAGCAACATCAATATCGTGAAGCAGGTGATAGCAATCATCGGCCGCATCATGCACGAAGAGCCCGAGTACCGCAAACTGCTCAAGTGTGACATCAGCGAGATCAACGAGGGGCTGATAGAGTATGTCACCGACCGTCCCGGCCACGACATGCGCTATGCCATCGACCCGACCAAGATTGCCCGCGAACTTGGCTGGTACCCCGAGACACCGTTCACCGTCGGCATCGAGAAAACAGTGCGCTGGAACCTCGACAACCGCGACTGGGTCGAGAGCGTGACCAGCGGTGACTATCAGAAGTACTACGAGGAAATGTATTCCAACAGATAGTTTCTAACCGAGCAAAAACATAGTGACGAATTAAAATAGATTCAAGATGAAAGGAATAGTTCTGGCAGGCGGATCGGGCACACGTTTGTACCCCGCCACCAAAGGAATCTCAAAGCAGTTGATTCCGATATATGACAAGCCCATGGTTTACTACCCCATCTCGGTTCTGATGCTGGCAGGCATCCGCGAGATTCTCATTATCTCGACGCCTCACGACCTGCCTCAGTTTGAGCGTCTGCTGGGTACGGGCGAGGAGTTGGGCGTCAAGTTCAGCTATGCCGAGCAGCCCCGTCCCGAGGGACTTGCACAGGCGTTTATCATCGGCGAGGAGTTCATTGGCGACGACAGTGTCTGCCTCGTGCTTGGCGACAACATTTTCTATGGTCAGGGCTTTACCGGAATGCTCAAGGATGCCGTTCGCCAGACCGACGAGCAGCAGTGCGCCACGCTGTTTGCCTATGCCGTCAAGGACCCCGAACGCTTTGGCGTTGTGGCGTTTGACGAGAATGGCCGCGCAACCAGCATCGAGGAGAAACCCCAGCATCCGCAGTCAAACTATGCCGTGACAGGGTTATATTTCTACCCCAACGATGTTGTTGGCATCGCCAAGACCATCAAGCCGTCGGCCCGCGGCGAGTTGGAAATCACCACGGTCAACCAGGAGTTCCTGTCACAGAACCGTGTACTGGTGCAAACCCTGGGCCGCGGATTTGCATGGCTCGACACCGGCACGTCCGAGTCGATGCTCGACGCGTCAAACTTCATCCAGACCATAGAGACCATGCAGGGCGTACAAGTTGCCGCCCTCGAGGAGATATCGTTCCGCAAGGGCTGGATAACAGCCGAGCAGTTGCAAGAGTTGGCCCAGCCAATGGCAAAGAACCAATATGGCCAATACCTTATCAGACTGGCAGAGAATGGACTACAATAAACCACAGATAATAGAACTGCCCAAAGTGAGCGACCCGCGGGGCAATCTGACGTTTGTCGAGGGCGAAGGCCATGTGCCGTTCGACATCAAGCGGGCATACTGGATATATGACGTGCCGGGCGGCATGTACCGCGACGGCCACGCATTCCGTCACCAGGACGAACTCATCATCGCCCTGTCGGGCAGCTTTGACGTAGTGCTCAACGACGGCACCGGCGAGCAGCGCTACCACATGACGCGCCCCAACTGCGGTCTGTTTGTACCGCACATGACGTGGCGATACATTGACAGCTTCTCGACAAACTCGGTGGCATACGTCCTCTCAAACCAGCCCTATGACCCTGCCGACTACATCGAGGACTTTAAGGAATACCAAAAGCAACTGCTCGATTCCCATGCAGATAAATCAGATTGAGCGGAACACTTATTAAAAAGACAATTACGACTATTTCCAACAAATAGGTGGAGCCTCTCCCCCCCCCATTCCCCCTTCGGTTCCCCCGTTAATCGAGGGACAGAAACCACCAGGAAAGGGGCTTACCACGAGGTTGTGAGCTAATCACATTCGTTCGATTCGTTAAATTCGTTGTTGAAAATTATGAACAAATTTACTAAACTAATCATCGCGGCACTATTGTGCTGCGTGGCAATCGGGGCAAGTGCGTCCCCGGTGACGCAGGCCGACGCGCTGCAGGCAGTCAAGGACTACCGCACCGCCGCCAGCCTGAGCAACAGTGACGTCAACTTCTACATCGCGCAAGTTGACAGCATCATCAACAACCGCTGCTGCCCTGTTGCAGTAATGCCTACCGAGACATGGCGGCAGGCCAATATATTGTGAGCCTGTATGTGAACAATGAGCTCAAAGGCACAAAGCAAGTTATCAAATAACGGAAATGACCGCATGTTTCACTATTTCGGGCAAATAAAAGACATTTTATCAGAAAATTTGGCAATCAATTGAAAATGTGTTACTTTTGCAGCTGTTATATGTGTGAATCAGGCAAAGGAAATAAAGGATAAAACAATAATAACCCAAAATCAACAAGAAATATGAAAAAGATATTAATAATTGCGATTGCCTTGCTGGCTTGTTTCACGGCAAGTGCCTACGACTATATGATTGATGGCATCGCGTACAACCTAAACAGTGACGGAAAGTCTTTATCCGTGACATTTACTACTGCAAATATGAGGGAAGCTAATTATCCTGGGCTCACATCACCCATCATTCCCGACAGTGTTACGATAGATGGCAATGCGATGCCTGTTACTGCGATTGGCTTCCATGCATTTGAACGGACACATTTTGAGGCTGTAACGTTTCCAAAGACTCCAGTCGAAATAGGCGAATATGCTTTTTATTGGTCTTGTTTGACCTCCATTACATTACCCGAGGGTTTAGCCAAACTCGGTACGGGTGCGTTTAGTTCGTGTTATTATTTGAAGTCTGTCCACCTCCCTAGCAGTTTGTCAGAGTTCGGCACAGGAGCTTTTCTCAATTGCCCGGGATTGGCATCCGTCACCTATTCCGATGGGTTGTCCACTATTCCCAGCGCTACATTTTGCTTATGCACCGGTTTGACGTCTTTGGAGTTCAAATACCCTATCAGTGTGGCCTCGTCTGCATTTGCGGAATGCACCGGGATAAAGAAAGTGAGGGTTGCGGCCGACTGTGAGTTCGATCCCAACTGGATTACTGGTGTGCAAATTGACACCCTTGAGC
>JAGHSV010000019.1 GCA_018065665.1 Candidatus Sodaliphilus aphodohippi | reverse complement strand
GTGTCGCCCTTGAACTCGAGCAAATAAATTTCGGCTGGCGGATGGGGTAAAGTCAAACGATTTGCAGCATAGAACGCCTTTGTCCCCTCGCGCACGATGTTTCTCTCCTGTGCCTGCATGGCACCCACGCATGTGGCCGCTAGAACCACTGCTGATAATAATTTGATTGATCTCATAATAAATTAATGTTTTAAAAGTTGAATACTATTGGTTTTTTCTCCATTTATATATAATGTGGCAATATAAGTTCCTGCCGGCCATGAAGAAGCATCAATCATCCATTCTTCTGAATTAACGGGAATGTTGTAAATATATTGCACGTTGTTGCTCAGAACCGGCTGGCACACAATGCAGGTGTTCTCAGGAGCGGGCATACTCAGCGAAACGTTAAGTACGCTAGATACCGGGTTGGGATAAGCGTTGCATATCGTAGGCACGGGTATGAGGTTGACTGAAGAACTTCTTGTCTGTCCGTTGTTCCTGTTGGTCAGCACTGCTCGGTAATCTCCTGATGCCGATGCAGGCAACACGAGGCTTTCTCCGCTGCCGATGGCAAATTCGCTGTCAGGATTAAACCATTCAACTGACTCGTCTTCTTCTGGGTTGACTACAGACAGCACTCTCTGCTGGCCCTGCTCTTCTATGTTGATGATAGGCGGTAACACAGGGTAGCGAATATCATCGTAGATCCTGACTTTTATGCCACCTACCAGCGAGTCGCAAGCCGAAAGCTTGATATCAAACGCTAACTCGTTGTATGCGTTCAGGTTGGCATTGAGGTGCACACAACGCAGTGTTAGATTCTCCATCTGGTGCGGCGCAAGCGGGATGTCATAGATGACTGACCCTGGAGATACCGAGAGGCTATGCGTGGAAGCGGATGCCGACACGTTATCTGCTCGTCCCCCGTTTCCTACCCATGACTGATATATGGCTACGGGTAATTGCAGCGTCATTCTGTGTAAGATGGAGTTGGTACTCAGTGCGCTGTCTGTCTCAAACGACAGTGTATAGTTGACGGTCGAGTCGCTGTCGTTGATTATGCCTATGGGTATGTATTCGCTGAACTGAGTTTTCACAGCGTTGGTTAGTGCCATGCTGTTGTGTTTCAGCACATCGCCAATGTTGTTGAATTTTGTGCCTGTGGCATTAGTGCAGACTGAAGTGCTGCCTATGGGCGTGTTGATTATCTCTGCAAGAACACTTATGTCCACACCGTAGGGTTTGCTCTGGACATACGCGCGCAGATCGGCGGGCAAAAACCAGGGCGTGCAGAACCGCAGGCTGTCGCCGTCGGGAATATCGTATATTAAAGGGACGTCATCAATTATGCCTCCCAGCCTGGAGGTTTCTCCGTTCCACACGGGGTAAGAGGCATTAAGCGCTGGCAAAGTCCAGTTTATACGCAGTTTCTTGCCCACTCCGCAATAGTCTTTGTAGCCTTTGTTCTTAAGTGACACGTAAACATACACGTTTTCGTCTCCGGGCATGATGCGCTCGGTCTCATTTCCGTAGTCGGGCTGGCGCCTTATCTGGATGTCCGACGAATACCAGGGGATGGAAGTGGTGTTGTTATACTCCTTGCCAGTGTCCAGTACATTGTCACGGATATAGAGTGCAGAGGTGTCGTTCCAGCAGCAGATAGAGACATCGTTCCCCAGGAAGCTCGGGTTAGAGTCATATGTTGCCTGCTCCAGGTCTATAGAATATATAGGGTCAATCCATGATGTGTTGATGCTGTCCCGGTCATAGTGGTCGTAGTTGTCGCCGCGGGCATATTCAAAGGCTTCTTCTATCGAAATGCGGTGGTTGCCATCGGTGTCAACATCTAAGGCATTGTGGCAGTCTCTCTCGTTAAGCGCATTAGTGAGTTTGTGGAAGAACAAAGTGTACTTGTTGTCATCATAGGTTGTCTGGTCGGCTCCGCAGGATGCCATGACGACACGTCCGGGCTGTGACATAATCTCAGGGAAACGTCCTGATTGACATGCACTGATGACAACAGTCTGTGCCCTTGACGGAATCTGGTCAAGCATATATTTAAGCTCACTTGCATACAGATCATCTCCTGTGTTTTTTCTCGGGTTTTTCAGCGTGACACTCGGTTCGGAATCTTCCCCCTCGTCATATCCGTGCAGCTCTACAAACACCATCAGTTCATAATCTTTTATGTCGGCTCTCGTCTTATAGGAATTCAACACGCTTGTGACGCTTGCGCGGGTGATGTCTCCGTTACAGTCATCAATCCCGTCAAAATCAACATCCATCGGCATTGTATAATTGTTGATCATATCTCCACTTTGACCGCCGCTTCCTAACAGCACGGTGATGTTTTCCTTGGGTATCTTGTACCTTTGGTTAAGGACCTGGTACATGTAGGCACAGTCATTGAAAAATGTTATGTTATTACCTGATTTATAATGGCCTCCCATGATAAACAGCACCAATGTTTTTTGCGCTGCAATTGAGTCCATGTAAACATTGGGCTCAGAGATAGTGTATTCCCTTGTAGGGAAATTGTCATAATAGATATGACCGGGCGTATTGCGTGCGGTGTTGATGCTGTACATGTCTATACCCGGAGGAAAAGCGCCCTTATAAGTAAAGAGCTCAAAGTTATCTGATACAGTTTTAGGGATGTAGAAATAGCGGCAAGGATGTGCCCACTTGGCGTTGGGAACCTCATCGGCAAAAACGAGCCATTTGTCAACTCCGTCAGCCATCCAGCCGTAGTCGGGCAAATCATGCGGCAGGCATCGGTGGTCCTCAAGGATAGAGGTTACAGGAGCAATGGTTAGGTTAACTTTGCTGTTGTCGGGATAATAGTTCTGCTTGACAAACGACACGGCATCAATGTCACTCACCTGCCTGGCAAATGCAGTGATGCTGAAAAACAGTAGGAAAATAAAAATCAATCGTTTCATGTTTCTTTAGGTTTTAAATAAATAGGAGAAAAATCAAATAAATAAGTTGGCATTTACAGCCGTTTTGGGTTTGTGAGAGCTAAAATGTAGCAGTGGTAGCGTAGTCGGCGGCATAGAGTGTGCCCTCGAATAGGTCACCATCCCCGGTCTCGATAGTGATGGAATAGTCACTGATGCCGTCCACGGCGATGGGAATTGTCGTGAAGGTAGATGTCGCATAGTAGTCCACATCGGCATAAAGCGATGAAATGGTGACAATAAAATTGTTCACCGGCTGGTTGCCAAAATCAATGGAGAGTTGACTGCTAATTGAGTTAAAAACCACATCAGGGCAATCTATTGGCTGCGCCAAATGTCCAGAAGTGCGTCCAATTGATTTTGCTAATAGAATACGGTGGGTTCCTTTTGATGTGGTTTGGTTTACTTCGGCATAACCAGTTATTGCGGTTATGCACAATAAAAAAAACAATAAAATTTTTCTCATAGAAAAGTAGTTTATTAGGTTATGAAATAATTTTTGCAAAATTATTGCTACACTCTAATATCCTACAAATTTTTTTATAAAAAAATAGGGGAGGGTAAAATGTTAGTAATCAAGCTGATAGAAAATTGGTTTTAAAAAAGTTTTTAGTTGGTTCTTAAACTCTGGTATCCTGCCGTTACATGACTGGGTGTTCTCAATGGAAAATCTCATCAAAACTAGAATATCTTCCAGTTATTTTTTTTGCAAGTTTCTGACGGCGATTTGTGACAATTCTAATATTTTTAAAATCAAGAATTCTACGAATAATTGCGCTTGGTACATTTGCTACGCTTAGGGCTATTAGCTTTTTTTCTATTTCATTCAGCTCTATACCTTGACTCTCGGCGTGAGCATAAAAATCATTGTGTTTTAATGATACTAGCTCAAACAGGTTTGTCCAGAATTCTGGTTTCATGATAAGGATGCTGTCGTTGTCTATAACCTGATCGGAATTGTATTGTCCCGAGTAAAATACTGCACGCAAAATGTCGTCAAAACATGAACGTGTCATGTCTTGAATCTTTATTGAATGTTCTGCCGCAGCAAGTGCTTGTTTGGTTTTGACAAGTTGTTCTTCAATATGGTCCAAATCATCATTACGTGTATCACGCATTTGTTGCAATAGTAGTTGCATTTGATGCAGTTGCTCTTCCTGGTCTTTTAGCTCATGCAAACGATTATGATTTTCTTTCAGCACTTGCTCTAATTTCTGGCGAGAAGCAGAAACCTGAGAAATGGCTTCCTCAAGTTCCTGTCGCGCATACTTTTCACGACGCCGATACAAAAGTACGCAAAAAACGGCAATAGTAACTAAAAAAGACAAACTTGTGATAATAAATATAAGTTGTCGTTGCCTTGTTAGATGCGCGACCTCATTTTGTGCTAAATCGTATTTAGCCTCGGCTTCCTTAATCTTTTCAACTTGATTCAAGAGTAACATTGAGTCCGCCATGTTAACGGCAATGTTGTTGTGACGAATATAGTTTTTTAAATCTCCCTTTGCCATAGCTAATTCAGCAATAGCACGCATTTCTGATATACTGTCTTCAACCAAAAGGGGTTTAGGGGCATGTTTTAAATATTTCTCGGCAGAATCGGGATATCCTAATTTGGAAAAAGATATAGAACTTATATAATAATTGCTCCTATTTACTTCTGTATCCGTGCACATGCTGAACAGTTGCTTTGCCACATCAACTACATCATGGTACTTACCCTGTTCATAATACATGTCGCATAAGGCAGTATATGCATCGATAATATTGACACTATCATCAGCTTCTTTAGACAATGATAGCCCTTGTTCTAGTATTATTTCTGCACTATCAAAATTCTCTGATTGACAATATAAAATTCCCAGTGAATTTAAGCAAAAGGTTTCATAATGCTTGTCTCCCACTTTTTTAAACTCTTTTGCTGCTTTTTTGAATTGGCTAATTGCAATGGAATCATTATATGCATATTGATATAACGTTGCTATGCGCATGTTGATGTAGCCGATGTGGAAGTAATCGTCGGAAGGGCAGTTGGTTTCGGCGCGTTTGTAGTATTCGATTGCCTGCTCGGGGTCGCCTAGTTCTTCCATGACGCAGCCTTTGTAGAGGAGGGAGCGCATGCGGTGGTCGGTGTTGGCACCGTCGTGGTCGTAGTGGTTGACGGCGATGTTGATGGCGCTGTCGGTGGTGGCGGGACGGTAGGCCTTGTAGTCGGCGATGGTGGTGAGCAGTGCGTGGTAGGCGCGGTCATCGTCGGTGGTGAGTGAATCGGCGGGGTATGCCGCGAGCATCCCGCAGGCGCTGTCGGGATCCTGGAGGATGAGCGAGTCGATTGCGACAAGCGAAGCACGGTCGGCGTGACCGCCGCAAGCCGCCACGAAGCACGCCATGAATGCAATAACCAGTATGTGAAGCACCGTTTTCATGATTCTTGCCGCAAAGATATAAAAATTTCCCGAAACCACCGACACGATTACT
>JAGHSV010000141.1 GCA_018065665.1 Candidatus Sodaliphilus aphodohippi | reverse complement strand
GCAATGATGCCCCACTTGGAGCGCGCCATCTTCCCGTGGCAGTGCGCATGGTACCCGCAGAGCCGCAAGGCCGACGAGGTAACCCCGTGGATTGAGGCATTTGTCAACGCCCGCAACTGGATTGCCGCCAAGAAGAAATAACCCAACGCGACTCTCAAACATGAAACGTATTTCATTAGCACTCTTGACATTCATGCTCCTGTGCACCTTCGCCCATGCCCAGGAGACCCGTTGGCAGACACGTCCCGACGGCAGCATAGTCTGGGTTACCGACAAAGGTCTCCCACATCAGGACCACATCGAAATGAGCGGCCGCCAGGTATCATTCGTGCTGCGCTACGGAGTAAACGCCGACGGCGGGTTGCTGATGAACAAAAGCATGGTGTGGCCAATGTTGCGCACGCTACCCGACGACACCCATGCCAGTCTGATGAGACGTTTCACCTGGGATGCTCTCGACAATATCACCGTCAACCGCAAGCAACTGAGAAACGAACAAGTTGACAGCATGGCGCTTGACGGCACGATGCAAATATGGAGCCACGCCGACAACGTCTTGCTTCACCGCCAGATTTTCCCGTCGACCGACAAACCGGCCCTCATCGAGGTGCTCAGCATCACCAACGCCACCGACGACGTTCCAATCTCGGTCGAATGCCCCCTTCAACACCAAGAGCAGCAGACGCTCGAGAACCAGGGGCGCGACGGCGCATATACAATCGTGCTGAAAACCGACCAGGGGATATCAAAGAAAATTGAACCGGGCGAGACCGTCTCGTTCACCGCCTCAATCCAAGGTTATTCAAAACGCAAGGGTGAGATGGAGTTGTCATTTGACGGCAACAATGAGTTACTGAAGAGGCTTGAACAGATAGAACGGTGGAAGACAAACCTGATTCTCGAAACGCCCGACAAAGTGATAGACCGCATGTTTGCATTCAGCAAAATACGTGCATCAGAGAGCATATTTGAGACAGCAGGCGGTCCCATGCACGGTCCCGGCGGCGAGAGTTACTATGCCGCGCTGTGGTGCAATGATCAGGCCGAATATGTGTCTCCGTTCTTTCCGTTCGAAGGTTATGACTACGGCAACGAGTCGGCACTGAACTGCTACAGGTGGTATGCAAAGTATATTAATAAGGAGTGGAAGCCCATCCCGAGTTCGATCATTGCCGAGGGGCGCGACATCTGGGACGGAGCAGGCGACCGTGGCGACGCCGCCATGATTGCGCACGGATGCACCCGCTACCTGCTGGCACGCGCATCAAGACCCGAAGCCGAGGAACTCATGCCGTTGGTGGAATGGTGTCTCGAGTACTGCCACCGCAACCTCAATGACAAAGGCGTTGTCCTCTCGGACCACGACGAGTTGGAAGGTCGTTTCCCGGCAGGAGAGGCCAACCTGTGCACATCTACGCTCTATTACGACGGGCTGCTGTCGACTGCCTACCTGTGCGAACAGTTAGGACGTCCCGCCAGCCAAGCCCGCGCCTATCGCGAGCAGGCCGCCAAACTGCACAAGGACATTGAATCATACTTCGGGGCCGACATGAAAGGATTCCACACCTATCGTTACTACGAGGGCAATACCCTGCTGCGTTCATGGATTTGCATGCCGCTCGTAGTCGGCATCAACGACCGCGTCAAGGGCACGATTGACGCCCTGTTCTCGCCAGCGATGTGGACCGACAACGGACTGCTCACACAAGAGGGCAGCGACACCTTCTGGGACCGTTCAACCCTGTATGCCCTTCGTGGGGTATATGCCTCGGGCAATCCCGACAAGGCAACCACATTCCTGCATCACTACTCCACCGCCCGCCTGTTAGGCAATCACGTCCCCTACGCCATCGAGGCGTGGCCCGAGGGGAGTCAGCGCCACCTGTCGGCCGAGAGCGGCCTCTATGGGCGCATCATCAGCGAAGGCCTGTTCGGAATTCGCCCCACCGGTTTCCTCAGTTTCCAGTTGACGCCCCAGCTGCCATCAGAATGGCCCCGCATGGCACTCAGGCACATACGTGCATTCGGCACCGACTTTGACTTCACCGTCGAACGCACCAGCAACGGCCGCATCACCGTCACAGTCACACAACACGGCGTCAAAACCCAGAAAAAGACAATCAAAAACGGCCAGACCATCTCAATTGCCCTGAGATAGCACAACCTCACAAACACACCCATCCCCGATCAGTCGGCCGGGGATGGGTGGTTTATAGTCTTTAAACTATTTAATCAATAGATATTGTGTGATTTCCTTCAACAATAACATTTGGGATAGCAGTTCCATAAGGAATTTCAGCATTCCCACCTTTAATAAACAAGAAGCAAAGACCAACTAAAGTCACAAGACCAGTTCCTATGCCTAATCCCCATGCTAATCCTTGTTTGCCTTTTCCTTGAGTTTCAAAACTTGCTGTCAAAGGGATGGTCTTTCCATCAACAGATGTCGTAGAGGCACTATTAATAACAATTTTACCAGGCTTACCAGGTGCACCATTTTCCTTAATCTCAGCATATAACTTAACTTGCGTACCCTTTTGAATCAAAACACTCTGTCCAGTTTGATCATAAACATCTGCATCCACAATTCCAATAAACATAGGACTACCAGAACTACTATTACAAATTTGATTGGTTTTAACAATGATATTTGTACCTTGTTTTAATAATTTTTTGTTCTCTGTTGCTTGCGCAAATGATTGGAGAGGAATTGCAGCTAACATTACTACTGCCATCAACAATGAAATGACTTTTTTCATAAAACAATAATTTTTGAATATCGCCTCCAGTTCCTAAGACAAAAAAAACAAATAAAGGCGTGGAACTGAATCACCTCACTCTGATAGATGGTCGTAGGAAACCAATAAATGAAGATAAGGAAATAGCAGTCCCACGCATACGTGGGAACCGCTTTGCCTGCCTTGCATTTATTAGAAAATTTCCTACGTTCTCTATCACAAGTTCAGCAAAACGCTTCTTAATATTTTTTTGCAAAGTTACATATAATGAAACATATATCCAAATTTGAATGTATATTATTAACAGTTTTTTTTGACTATACTGTATTTCTTCCTGTCCGCAAAGTAAAGAGATTATGTACAAGAACTTATAAGAACTGATGTAACTCCCTATACTTTATAAAAAGATATTGCTGTCCGCTAAAAGAT
>JAGHSV010000214.1 GCA_018065665.1 Candidatus Sodaliphilus aphodohippi | reverse complement strand
TGCTCTCTGCAGCCAGAGTTTTTTGACTCGCTGTGCAAAATTACTTATGCATTTGATGATAATGCAAGTATTTTGTTTACCGTTGTATGAACCCATTGTTTCATTGTATGAATTGAGGATGTGACGTTTTCATTATGTTCAATTCTCTCCCCTAAACATATATATCCCCGCACGGTGATGCCCCATGCTTTCCGGAATAAAAATCTGGCATCCGGTTTCTAAACCACAGGGGCAAATAAGATGAATTAACCGAGAAAAACACCGGTGTTTTCGGAATTTGCAAATATCCGATGGGGAAATGGGAAATAAAACTGATGCGCGCTCTTTATTACTTGGAGATTTTGTTGTAAATTTGCAGTTTGATTGGACGATATATGATGGTTTCATCTATTCCACTGGGTGCAATCATCGCGTACTAATAAACCACTAATTATGAATAGACACTTTTTTCTCACAGCAATCTTATTGATGTCGGCACTCGTTCTGCCGTCATGCAGCGACGATGTCGATAACTACGAACCCACACCGTGGGAATATGACAAATATGCGGTTGAGAGCATCCGCCCCGGCGACGACTTCTACCGCTTTGTTTGCGGCGACGGCATCTCGTCGCCCGGCAGCGACGCGTGGGCACCTTTGCAGCTGTGGCAGCAGCAGTCCAACGACTTCAGCGATGCCGTCTTCAACGACGACGCGGACAACCCCGTTCCCGCGTTCAGACGGATTACCGAGCTGCGCGCACAGATTGGCACCGCCGACAATGTGGGCAAGTTTGCGAGCAGCCTGAAGCAACGTCTGAGCACCGTTGCCTCGTCCAAGTCAATCAAGGACGTCCCCGCCACGCTGGCCCGCGCCACCAAGGACGGTTTTCTGTTATTTTACATCCAGCCCAAATTGCTTGACGGCCGCAAGGTTGCTACTTGCCCTTTCCTGGGCTATCCCTTCAACCAGATACCGGCCGAGACATTCACAGCTGACGAGAAGCAGATACTGACCGACGCGGGGCTGTATGACGAGTATGTCGCCAAGTTTGCCCAGGCGCAGGAGATGTACGATTACCTGAACTCCAAGCTCAAGCCGCGGCAGCAGTCCATCAAGGGTCTTGACGCCAGCAATGCCGACGATTGCCGTCAACTGGTTTCCTACATGAGGAAGCACCGCAGGAATGTGGCCGGGACAGGAACGTCGGCGCTTGACCGATTTGCCCAAGCCCTGGGCAACAAGAGCCCGAACTTTGTACCGCTTGACGAGGCCACCGACAAGTTCTTTGGTCTGCTCGACACTCTTGACGAGAGCTGGCTGGACAAGCTGAATGCCCTCATCTGGTGTGAATGCCTCACGCTGGACCTCCGTCTGTATGTTGAGCACGAGAGCAGCCCCATGTTTGTCCTGACCATCATATCGCCCATCTTGCAGGTAAACGCCAGCCACTACTTTTGCGATACTAAAGTCAAAGCCGAGAACCTGCAACGCAACCAGCAGACCTTTGAGCAACTGCGCAGCACACTTCGCAGCAAGATAGAGAACAGCGAATGGATGAGCTCCACCACCAAGGCAGGCGCCATTGCCAAGCTAAACGCCATGGTGTGCCACACCGGCATTGTTGACTGGGCGAAATATGAGGCGCCCGTGCCTCAGTCACAGGATTTCACCTCGGCCCTCCACGAGATTCAGTCGTCGCACGTGTCCATGCTGATGGCAATGGACGGTGACAACGTCAACATCGAAGACATTGCTGTATTGTCCATGATTTTGCCGTTTGCGGGCTACCCCTCGTACACAGCCAACTGTTTCTACCTGCCCAACGTCAATGCCCTGTTCATCCTGCCCAGCACCTCCATGCTTGTGGACATGAACAAGGAGTTCAACATGCTGACCACCAGCATAGCCCACGAGATGTGCCACGGCTTTGATGCCACTGGCGCAAACTTTGACGAGTTCGGCAACTTCAAGGACTGGTGGACCATTGACGACAAGCTCCGCTTCAAGGACAAGCAGGACAGGATGGTCACCATCTTTGACCAGTACCTGGCCTATGGAGAGACCTACTGCAACGGTAAGCAGACCCTTGAGGAGAACATGGCCGACCTGGGCGGCATGGAAATAGCCCATGCGGCGGTGATGCAGGAACTGCGTTCAAAGTATGCCGGCAAGGAGTTGCAGGAGCAAGAGAGGCGTTTCTTCAAGTCATACGCCATTTTCATGGCCAAGTATCTGTCGGACGCCGACAAGGAACAACTGGCTACCAAAGACGTGCACTCGCCCTACGAGTTCCGCGTCAACGGCATACTCAACAACATTGACGCATGGTATGACGCGTTTGACGTGCGCAGGGGCGACAAGTTCTACCTCTCGCCCGAGCAGCGCGTCCACCTGTGGTAAAAGAAATTTACAAAACAATAAAATATGAAGATTGGAATAATTGTGGCAATGGGCAAGGAGCTGGAGCTGCTGCTGCCCATGCTTGAGAATCCTGCAAAGGAAGTTATTGACGGACTGTCGTTCCACACCGGTACTGTGGGCGGCAATGTTGTTGTTGCCATGCAGAGCGGCATAGCCAAGGTGAACGCTGCCGTCGGCGCTGTGACAATGATAAACAACTACCACCCCGACGTGGTCATCAACAGCGGAGTTGCGGGCGGCGCCGACAAGAGCGTGAACGTGATGGACATCGTTGTTGGCGAGCGTGTTGCCTACCACGACGTGTGGTGCGGTCCCGAGTGCCCCATGGGTCTGGTTCAGGGCTTGCCGCTGTACTACGAGGGATGCAAGACTCTGCTTGACAAGCTGCCCGTACGCGATGACATCAGGCGCGGTCTCATCTGCACCGGCGACCAGTTCATCGACAAGATGGAGCAGATCGAGAAAATCAAGGGCAACTTTCCCGAGGCTTTGGCAGTGGACATGGAGTCGGGGGCTATCGCCCAGGTGTGCGAGCTGCGCGAGGTGCCGTTCCTGAGCATGCGCGTCATCAGCGACTCGCCGGGCGCGAGCCACAACAACACCAAGCAGTACACCGACTTCTGGGAGGCTGCGCCAAAACAGACATTCGAGGTTGTACACAAACTAATTCTTTCGCTATAAAATGAAAAAGATTGCAAGTTTCACCATAGACCACACCCGCCTGCTGCAAGGCGTGTATGTGTCGCGCAAGGACTACCTGCCCGGCGGCAATGCCATCACCACGTTTGACATACGCATGAAGCTGCCCAACCGCGAGCCAGCAGTCGGGCACAGCGCGCTGCACACCATCGAGCATCTGGCAGCCACGTTCCTGCGCAACCACCCGCAGTGGTCCGAGAAGATAGTTTACTGGGGTCCGATGGGCTGCTGCACAGGCAACTACCTGATTGTGCAGGGAGACCTTGAGCCAATGGACATCGTGCCGTTGATGCGCGAGACCTTTGAGTTCATCGCCACGTTTGACGGCGAGATACCCGGTGCCACCGAGCACGACTGCGGCAACTACCTGCTCAACAACCTGCCCATGGCGCGATGGGAAGCCCGCAAGTACCTGGACGAGGTGCTCCTGTGCATCAAGCCCGAGAACATGAAATATCCCGAATAAAACAGTAAGACTATGAACATCAAAAAAACATTACTCGCCCTAATGTTACCATGCATGCTGCTGGCCACCACAGCATGCAAAGAGGAAGTGCACAGCAGCCAAATTCCACCTGCCGACACAGCTACACAAATATTTCTTGAAGGTGGACAGATGGTTGACGCCAACCGCATCTTTGAGGAAGAAGACCTCAGAGATGCCCTGATTCACAACATCTGGAATTTCAGTTACGCCTTTTTCTATGACAAGAACAAGGCCGGCGGACGTCTGGAACAGGCATACTTTGACAGTTTCTCCTATACATTCAAAGCCGACGGAACAGCCACATCAAAACAGATGACCTACGGCACAGTGACCAATTTCCAATACACAGTCAACAACCGCACAGTGACACTGATCAACGAATCGCAGACGCTGTCGTTTGTTGTGGTTTCACTTGACCCGGGCCGCATGGTGGTTGACGAGGCAGTGGAGAACATCGTGGACTATGACGAGGCTACCGTCAAACGCCGCATTGTCTTCAAAGCAAAGCCATAGGTGCCTTGGCAGACAACCCACTAAACATTATCCGCCAGACCCAAACGGCCTGGCGGATAGTGTTTTTATCTTATGGGATACAGCACTGACAGTTGTGGTCAAAAGGTCAGTTTATAGGCTGCTCCGTGGATGGGGATGTAGAGGAAACCGCCATCATAGAGTTCAAGAGTCTCGGGTTCGTCAGAATCGACCTGTTTCAAGTCAATGATGTTGTCATAGCAATGCTTCTCGAGATTGACCACATAGAGGAGCGACCGGTCCAGTCCCCAGCCCGGCACACCGGCAGTAATGAACAGTTTGCCGTTGTTGTAAAGGCAATCCTGGCGGAACTCGGTGACATCGAGAGTAAAAGTTTCGGTTATATCATCGTCCGAGATGTTAACCGTAGCGCCGTCGGCAATCTGAGGCATGCGACGCACGATGCTGTACTGCGAATTGTTGCCCACGTGGTCCGACCCGTCAACCTTGGTATAGGCTATCAAGATAAGCCTGTCGTTGTCCTCATCAATGGCAAAATCAAGATTGCCCTTGCCCATCCTGGCAGCCGACACATTGTTTGTATAAATTGTCTGCACCAGTTTCATGCCCCACTTGTCACCGTCTTTTGTAATCGAAAAAGCACAGATGCGGTGCTGGCCGTCCCACTCCGAGCAATACAGATAGGGGAACTGCCCATTGCCCTCGATGCCGAATGCCATCGTGTTGTGGTGCAGTACGACGGGGCATTCCATCGTGCCCACCTGTTTGCCGGTCGAGATGTCATATATCAAAATGGTGGAATTGCGGCTGTTGCCCATGAAGATGTAGTTGCCATAGAGTGCCCCACCCTGATTATTGCCTTGGTTGGGTGTGAAATTACAGATTACCCGTGAGGTGAAGCTATGTTTTTTGCCGTCAAGTTTGATTAGCGGTCCGTCGTAGCCGTGCCTGCCGTCGTCGGCCCATGTCATGCCGTGAAACGAGACGAGGACGCAGAACAAAGCAACAGCGGCGGTCTTGAATAAAGATGGTTTCATAGTGGATAATACCTTTAATTTTATTATTGGGAGCAAAGTTAATATTATTTCCCCGATTGCACAAAATTTCGAGAGGCAATAAGCCTGGCGCGACAACCCAAAACGGGGGCGGCATCCACTATGGAGCCGCCCCCGCTGTGTTATTATATTGTCAAATGATTATTTGCCAAGGTTCTTCAGTG
>JAGHSV010000051.1 GCA_018065665.1 Candidatus Sodaliphilus aphodohippi | reverse complement strand
TTTGTCATCGCTGCCGGCTATGACTCAATGCCGGCAGTGCTCGGTTACAGCACCGACGGTACCTTTGATGCCGACAATATCTCGCCCGAGATGAAGGCGCTCCTCGACTCATACACCATGGTTGCCGACGGCAAAGTGATCCTCGACCTGCCCAACCGCGAGGGACGGGCACCCGTCGCGCCGATGGTAAAGGCCCGCTGGGATCAGGGCGCTCCCTGGAACAATGCATGCCCCATCGTGCCCGGTGAGGGCGTACATGCGCCTACAGGATGCGGCGCCACCGCTATGGCACAGGTGATGAGCTACCACCGTTGGCCCGAGAAACTGACCAAGAACCTACCGGCCTATACCACAGGCGCGTTGAAGCTCAACATGCCCGAACTGCCCGCATCGGGATATCCCGGATGGGCTAACATCAAGGACTACTACCCCTATGACGAGACCAGTGGTCCGGCAGTCGATGACGTGGCACAGTTCATGCTCTATGTGGCATACTCTATCAACACCAACTTCAGCCTCTCCTCGGGCTCGGTGCCTGGCAATATCTCTAAAGCCCTGGTCAACTACTTCGGCTATCAGAAGACCGCACACTATGCCACTCGCGCCAACTTTGTATCCAGTGAGTGGCACTCGATGCTCTATAACGAACTCGTTGCCGGCCGCCCCGTCGTTTACTTCGGATTTACTCCCGCTGGCGGTGGCCACGGTTTTGTGTGCGACGGATATGACGGCAACGACATGTACCATATCAACTGGGGATGGTCAGGACGCGGCAACGGATTCTTCACTCTCACTACGCTCAACCCCGCACAGGAAGGTTTCGGCGCTGCCGAGGGCGACGAAGGATATACGACGAACACCGGTATGGTAATGGGCATTCAGCCCGACCGCGGAGAGAGTGAACCCGCCGACACACGCCTCACCATCTCTAACATGAGCGTGTCGCCACAGACCTACACGCGCAGCAACTCCAGCAACGCCTTCACCAACATCGGCGTCTCGTTCCAGATGACCAACCTGACCAATGTCCAGCAGGACTTCTACGTTGCTGTCGCACTGCTGAACGCAGAAGGCGGTGCTAATGCCATCGAGTATCAGCACATCGGCAACATTGCCGCCAACGGTGCCGTGGGACGCACCTTCTCTTGCAACGCTCTTGCTGGCGTGACCAGCGGCACATATAAACTCGCTATCCTCAATAAGACAGCAACCAGCAACTGGACCCACTGCCTGGGCAACGAGGCCAGCTGCGTGGAGTTTATCGTCAACGGCAACACCCTCACCCTGAAACCCACCGGCAACATAGGCTCGGCAGGCTATACCGTGAACTCGGTAGCCTTCAACGGCGCTAAACAGGCCACACGACCCATCGAGGTTGTCGCGAACCTCACCAACACCGGTAACACGGCGATGGCAAATATTTACACTCTCGTTAATGGCAAGTCGCTGACGTCAACCACTGCCCAGATGATGCCGGGCGAGACCGGTGACGTCATCACCCACTTCGTGCCGCAGACAGCCGGCACCTACCAGATCGTACTTGCCACCGACGAGGCTGGCAACCGCCAGATCTACAGTGGCAGCCTCACCATCACCGACCCCGTAGCTGCAAGCCTCTCGTTCTCGCCAGTCAAGGTGCTGAACGCCAACGAGACAGCCAAAGTCGTCGGCGGAGGTGAGTTCAAGGGAACCGCAACTGTCACCAACAACGGCACCGAGCCCTACAACGACATCGTCATCACCAAAATCTATAGGTATATCGGCACCGACGAACCACAGGAGCACGCCTCGCGCGAGACACTCGTGTCGCTGCTCCCCGGCCAGAGCCAGGACGTGGATTTCACCTATGTTGACTTCCAGCTCGACCAGCAATACATGGTAACATACAACTACTATGACGCTGCACAGCTCGTCCGCGGCACTGAATCAGACTTCTACACCGTCCAAATGGAAATGCCACCGATGGCCAAACCCGGTGACATCAACGGAGACGATGCCGTCGACGTATTGGACCTCAACATTCTGATTAATGTACTTCTTGGCAGCGACAAGAAAGACTACGGGACCGCAACCGACATCACAGGCGACGGAATAGTCGACATCGCCGACATCAACGCCCTGATCAACCTCATACTTGCAGCCTAAAATGGGCAAAAAAGCGAGAAAAAGGACTCAAATTCAAAAAAAACGCCAAATAATTTTGCTGTGAAAGAAAAAAGCAGTACCTTTGCATCGCTTTTGCGGAGACTCGCTAGCTCAGTTGGTAGAGCAACAGGCTTTTAATCTGTGGGTCTTGGGTTCGAGTCCCAAGCGGGTCACAAAAGGATTTTGTAACTGACTAATATAAGTCACTTTGCAAAATCCTTTTTCTTTTTATACCCAATTTTGCCCGCGTTTGGTTCTTGCAAAACGTTTATTCTTAGAGATGGTATTGCCACTTTTCGATTGAGCTGCAGTCTATTGACCTCCCCTCGAATCCCGTTCAACTCTTCCACATGTCCACCTTGTACCATCATTGTTGATTCTGTATTACAACATTTTACTATCTGTCAATAGAACCCTCGGGGTTTATATATCTTACAACTTCTCCAACGCATCTGCATCTATCAGGAAATCACGTAGGCTCGAAGAAGGCACAGAATGATTATGAGAAGTTAATTCGTAACAAAACACCTAAATCGAGACGGTAAG
The DNA here is from genome assembly GCA_018065665.1 of Candidatus Sodaliphilus aphodohippi. GTDB lineage: Bacteria > Bacteroidota > Bacteroidia > Bacteroidales > Muribaculaceae > Sodaliphilus > Sodaliphilus aphodohippi. The sequence goes on along the minus strand of JAGHSV010000051.1, from coordinate 236 downwards.
TCGTAAAAATCCGTTAAATCTTCAAAAATAATTCACTTAAAAGTGTATTTGTAAACAAAAATTTCATATCTTTGCAACACAATTCAACTAGATATGAAAACAGTAGAATTAAAAATCGTAGCAGAAGGTAATGGTGCAACCTTGTATTCAATGAGTTTTGACGACAACGAACTGACTGAATATGAGAAATTCCTTACCAAGTTCAAGGACAATGCAACATATAACCAAGACTTTAA